>JAHDEB010000116.1:1800-18504 GCA_020629055.1 Chloroflexota bacterium | reverse complement strand
TACCGACCTACCGACCTACCGTCCATACTCAAACGTTAGCCGTCCTTCTCCGGTGCCCACATACGCCTGCACCGTATACGATCCGGCCAAAAGCAGCGCCTGTCGCTCAGCAAACAGCGCGTATCCATCGTCAGACACCACCTCTTCTTCCACAACCTTGCCCGTTTCATGGACCAGGCGGAACAAAACCGGCGTTCCGTCCGGAATATATTGGTCTCGCTCACCCAAAAGGGGGCCGGCCGTAAAGGTCATATACCCATCATATCGCCCATCTCCCTCCGCCATATCGAGCGGAAAGGCACCAATGGCGGGGCCGGGGCTAAAGTTAACGACCAATGGCTCACTTTCAATCGCGAATACCGTCGCGACGACCGTAAAGCGGGTCGGCCGTAATGGGGCCTGCAGGGGCAAATGTGCAAACCCATCTACCGTTTTAGATGGCAAAATCCGTTTAAACCCATCTTCGTCCGTCACAATAAATTGCACCAACGTGCCGTCCGGCATCACATTGCCAAACTGGTCCACAATGCGTGATGTGCGTACCTGAGTCAGCTGTTTTCCATCAGCCACCACAACTTCTGGCTCGTTTGTCATCGTAAAAGGGACCGGCCAGTCGGCCATTTCTAAAAGCTCTGTCTCTTTGCCAAATGCGTCGCCTACTTGGGCGGTGATAAACGTTTTGCCCGCCTGTGTTTTGCTATTCACGCGTAACCAAGCGACCAAGTGTCGGGTGTCGGTGCGAAATGTTTCGAGTACGTTGCCGGGGTGGAAAATACGAAAGGTCGCGGTGCTACCATCGACGATCGGGTTGGCGAATTTGTCAAAAGGAATCACGGCCGCGATCGACCAGCTTTTGCCGTTGGCCGTAATGGTGCGGGGTCCCACGAGGGGGGTTAAAGGTTCAACCGCTTCCCCCGGAATAATTTCAAACCGTTCTCGCGTCGTCATCCCATCAACCTTGACAACGGCCGTTACAAACCCGGCATGCTCCATGTCGCTTGATGGGACGTTAAAGACAACTTTTTCTTTGGCAAACTCCCCTTCGTACAGCCAGACACCGTAACTGCCTAACAGGGTTAAGCGGCCGATCGTTTCATCCGGCACGCCGGGCAGTTCGGCCGTTATGGTCATCGGCTCACCGGCCGCGTGCCCCTTCGGGGCTTCGACGGTTAGCTCACGTGCCGGGTCGATATCTGTCTCTGCCGAAGGAGTACAGGCGGATAAAAGTAGCATCGGAAAGATTAATCCTGCCATCAAAATATGCTGAAAGTTGATTAAGGGTATTGTTCTTATTCTGGGGCGAGACATTCGCAGCAACATGGGCGCATGCCCCAAGGTTTTTATGCGAATGCCGTAGCCCCTACGCATTATGTCCGTAGGGGCTACGGCAATTTGCTGGCAAACGTGACAGCTTGAAATCGAATCAGGCAAATTGTCTCGCCCGGCAAATAGTAAAAATCGGCTGGGGATGTTAGATAAAAAATTTAGCATTACGGACTTGCGATAAAATAGTTCACGCTGACGCGCACCGATGAATACCCGAGCTCTTCAGGCACCTCGATCCGCTCCATCCATGGAAACCCAACATTGAAATCCTCGTACACCCCAGAATCCAATACATTAGAGAAATCACTACCGTTGTTATCGATTAGGCGTACATTTTCAATCGGCTTTAGCTTCACCTCGAAGTCAAGCTCTTTTTGTGGTTTGACACTTTCGGTTAAATAAAACGAATCGACCCAAACAACTTCATCAAGGTCGTTGTAATAGGTCACCAGCAGCTGAGGAATAATCGCTTCGATTGTGCCGTGATTAATCAGCGTGCCGTTGATAACGCCGCGCAGCTTGCCGTCGTCCCGGCTGTCCACGTCAAAAAAGACCGGAATCCGGCCGTCGATGGTGTCATCAACTTCTTCAGGAAAGTTCACATAGTCAAACACCGCATCGGGGATTTCTTCGGCCGTCACTTTGATGTTCTGAACCCCGACGTCGCGGTTTAAGTCATGCGGGGTAACCACCGCTTTGGCGTAGACGACAAAACTATCAATCGGTTTTTCTAAATCGATGGGGGAGTAGTCGTCCGGATGAAATGTACCGATCTTGTCACGGTCAGTGACCCGCATCCCGGCCACCCCTTCAAAGTCAACGCGGAACGGGGTAATCTCTTTCGGGAAGATTTTGTGGCTAATTACTTTTTGAGCGTTGTACCAAGAAATCGTCTCCCCTTCACTGTCAAACAGATGTCCTGCAACGGTCAGATCAGCGGGATCAACGTCTAAATTAATCAGCTCGCCCACAACAAAGTATCGGCCGTCTTCTAACACCAATCTGGACGACAAAATTTGCAGTTCCGGCCGGTCTTCTAACGGTTTAAAGCTCGTCTTGGTCACTTCGGCCCGCGCCCCCGAATTGACCTGCCAAGCGACCGTCCCCTGCCTATAAAATTTGTCAGGTGCCTGCTTAATGTCTAATGGCAGCGGCACGATATACCAATCGTTTCCATCTCGCTGAACCAGCTCCAATTGATGGGTCGAGTTGTACTCGTTCAATGACGAAATCCAGTCGAGATCCACCTCGATTAAAATCCGCTCCTCTTCTTCTTCAAGGATGCGAACCTTGATATTGTCAAGCTTGGCGTAAGATGCCAACATTCCACCCGTTGACGTCATGTCTAACAGCCAATCATCAAATGGTTTGGCCAAGTCGGGTGCCAGTCTGGCATGGGCATCGCGAAAACGGCGGAAGTCCAGATCGTCGTAATATCCTTCCACTTGTTTGATCGGGTCTAACTGTATTTGGCGTACTTTTAAATAGACGCCGCTCACAATGGTCAATGCACACAAGGCCAGCAGCCCCGAGCGTACAATTTTGGCAGACGGGGCCGCTTCCATCGGCAGTTCAAAATTGGTGGCGCGGTCGACCCACACATGCCACCAGGCTTCTTCGCCGCTGGCCGGTTCTCTTAAGCGAGACCACAGTTCCATCTTGCCGTCTATCCATTCCCACAAGCGGATAGACCGGGTAACGAGCGGGTTAAACGCCCAGCGAAAGAATGGAAAGATACCGGTGATTTCCATGGCGATTTGAGCGTATTTACCCCAGATAAACATGCTGGCGACGATCATGGCCAATGCCAAGAATCCCATCGGTAAAATGCCAAACATCGCCCGCTGCCAATAGGGTATTTCTTTACGCGGCAGCTCTTCTGGCAAGGCGGGGATGTCGGCCCGCTCCCAAATCATGATGCCGTTTTCAAGTCGGCCGATCCGATGCCATCCTGAAAAATAAAGCAGCGGATCGTAAAATTGGTCGTTGGAGAATACGAACTTTAGCCGATATTTGTCAGGGGTAGCCAAAAACTGCTGCAAAGACCCGATGCCTGCGATACCGCGAAATTTTGCCCCTTCAAGCCGTTCGATCGGGGTCGTCGTTAGCTCCGGCAGGCGGCGGGCCGAATGGTAGTTGCCGTCGACGCTGACGGCCGTCGTTTGGGCACCCAACCAAGCAACTTGGTCACCAAAGCCTAGGGTTAAGTATCGCCATTTCCAATGCTCGTCTTTTTCAATAAAGCGAACCAACGGCTCCATATCGATCGGGTCCGGTTGGAACGTACGCAATTGGGTTAAATTGGCCGCAAATAAAGAAAAGGCTAAGAAGCTCACCAGCAAGAACACTTGAATGGTGCGCAAGGTGATTTTGCCAAACTGCTGAATCACATACATGCTCAACCGGCCGTCTACCAAACTGCGAATAAATTCCCCGATGAGTGGCTGTACGGTGATGGTGGCCCAAAACGTAAAACGGTCTAGCGTCAAAACATGGAATGCACCACCCAATAGCATTTCTGGAATCGGGGTTGTTCCGCCTGTACCCAGTAAAACCAACATCGCCAGCGATAGGGTCATCGGCCAAGCTTTGGTCGTAAACCCTTTGTAAAATGCATAGGGCAGGGCGATTAAACCGACGCCGTAGGGGACGAGCCAAAAGACCAGCCCGGCCGAAGTGTTGACCAGAAAAGAGTCACGTGATGAATGGGGAATCGAAACTTGGGTAATCGGGTCGTTAATCGACCAAATCCAGTAGGGCAATACAACAATGACCAACAGGGCGATCATCCCTACACCGTAGACGCCACAGCGTAGAACGGTGGGTAAAACACGCCTGATCCTGCGCCATATCAACGGCCATAAATTTTTGCGGGTTAAAATCGACGGATGTTCTTCTGATTCCCCCGGAACCGGAATTTGCAGATCTTGTACGATGGCCAAGACCATCACAGGTGCCAAGAAAAAGACCGCCCCGAACAGGGTGGTCACATGATGACCGGCCGTCGTTGCCGCATTCCATATCCACGCCACAAGCAAAATGTTGACTTTCCCTTCGCGCAGCCAACGGTACATAAACGGAATGGTGTTGAGAATAAAGCCAAGCGAAAAAGTGGTCGGCAATTGACCAAAGGTGTGAATGGTTTCGGTGATGCTAGAGCAGAAGACAAAGTACAGGGCCGCATAGCCGGGAGCTTGGCTATCTGTCGCCCAAATTTTTGAGAAACGATAGATGCCGATGGTGCAGTTGGTGACCGCAAATAGCTGGACCACAGCAAAGGCTGACTCTAATCCGATGAGCTTTGACAGCATCCCCACCGTTTGCTGTGAGCCCGGCGGGTAACCCACCATGGGGAAACCGGTGTACCAGCGATAGTTCCAGTGGTCAAAAAGCGTTCGGCGCCAGTGGTCTGCAAAGAAGATGTGGACCCACGCATCATAGGTGCCCCGGAACGTCCAAAAGACCATCCCTCCGTGATACGATAAACAGAGAAAGATGGCCAATAGCAGGATTTTATGCTCTTTGACGAAACTGCGAGCTTGTTCCATTGTCTTAAAGTGTGAGTTGGTGCATCGACGCTTGGCACATGCACAGACCCTTAAGAGGTTTATATAACGGTCGTGTTGCCGCGTGTGTAATATACGTTTTTGGCCGATTTCCGGGCAGGTGATTTAGGTCCTTGTAGTCCCTTTGGTTAGGGGAAATGGGTCCTTTTTTTGGTACCGATGGGCGGGGTCAGTCGGGTTTGGCACGCAGACTTTTCACGTCGTGTTAATATTGGTTCGGCCGATGCCATGATCGGCTCTAAGAGTTGACTCATCTAATCCGCTCACAAACGTAAGGAGGCCGGTTATGGTAGGGTCTAAAAAAACATGACTTTTCTGAAACGAATCTTTTCTCGATTATCGATCGTGTCGATCGCTTTGCTCGCAATCGCTTGTACTGTGCCGCCAACGGCCGAACCACTACCACCCACCGCTGTGCCAACGGCTCGGCCGATTGCAACGGTTACTGGGGAACCGACCCCGCTTGCAATAGAAACCGTATTGCCCACCATCACGCAAACCAGCGAAGCCTTAGCCACATCGACCCAGGTGCCCGCCCGGGAAACGATTGTCATTCCGATCGCTATCTATATTTTGGATGACGCTGACGACGCGCTGTCAAGCCAGCGCACAATTGCCGATATCGAAGCGATTTACGAACGGGTCAACGAGATTTGGGAGCAGGCGGATATCGAAATAGAAGTGCAGATCATTCAGCGGGTCACGGTACCGAACGAGCTTTTACTCGGTATCAACCGGCGTGACTTTTTTAGTTTCTTTGGCGCAGTCAATCGAGGGGAAGTGAATCTGCCGAGCTTTGCTCCCATTGTCGGGTTTTATTCAAAAGAGCTGGGTGGACCCAATGGGATTAACCCATCTAATTCCAACGCCTTTTTTGTGATGGATACCCCGAGTGTGTACGACGAGCGAGTGACATCGCACGAGATCGGCCACATTTTAGGCTTGCACCATGTGCTAGACGACGCGGGGCGCTTGTTGTATTCAGGGACAAATGGAATGAGTTTGACGGAGGAGGAACAGGCTGTGGCTCGGTATGCGGCCGAAGGGCTTTTGGCCGGGGTCCGTTAAGTAGAATCAGGAAGGATGGTGGGAAGGGTAAAATAGAACCTCGCGCCTTCTCCCAGTTTGCTTGAAACGCCGACCTCTCCTTGTAGTTTCTCAATAATTCGTTTAACGATCGATAAACCCAGCCCGTGCCCCTCTTGATCTTTTTTCCGGAAACGGGTGTGCTTGTTGAAAACTATTTCTTGTTCATCATTTGATAATCCCTCACCAAAATCCTGAACCCAAAATTGAATCGATTGATTCGGCAGAACCGTATAACCGAGGTTGATATCCGTTTTAGAGCCGCCGTATTTCATCGCATTGGAAATGTAATTGACCCAGACCTCTTCAACCCAAGACGGGTGACCTAAAGCGATGGGCCATTCTTCCGGTGTTTGAATCTGCCCATCGAATCCATGAATCCATGGCCCCACCCGGTTGGTCGCCTGGTTCACAATGTTCCCCATGTTTAGCGGCTGCATATCGATTTCAGCCTGGCTTAAAGAAGAAAAAGAGAGTAGTTCGTCGACAATTGCGGCGATCTTATTCGAATTTCTACGGATCGCTTTTAGGTAGTTTTTTCGGCTCGCTTCGTCAAAGTCATCCCAATAATCATGAAGCTGATCCGCGTATCCCTCAACAATCCCCAATGGGCTTTTGATGTCATGTGCAACAGCACTAGAATAATCTTCTAATTCTCGTATTTTCAAGGCCATTGCCAAACGTTTCTTTCGTTTTTGCAAATGAAAGTTGATTCGAGCAACCGCTTCATCGATCTGAAACGGTTTGGTCATGTAGTCATCACCGCCAAATGCAAATGCATGTAGCTTGTCTTCCGGTTGTTGGCGGCCGCTAATGAAAATAATTGGAATATTTTCAGTATCTTCGTGGTTTTTGATAAATTTGCAGACCTCATACCCGTCAAACTGGGGCATTGAAATATCTAACAAGATCAGATCTGGCGGATCTCGAAGGGATGCATGTAAGGCGGAAATACCATCAGACAAGACTTGAACCGAATAGCCGTAGATGTCTAAAATATTACTTAGCTCAGCGATATCTTCAGGACAATCATCGATGATGAGAATTCTGTCGCTTGGGAGTGTTAGGTTCATAAAAATGGTCATCTAATAAAAAAGCATATTGCCCAAGATTGCATTAGACTTTTTATTGGTTTAAATGCTCGAAATCGCTTCGTCGTTTGAAATTTGATCCAAGGCAAAAGTTTAAAGGAGTGTTTTGCCTGTAACCAAGAGGATTCCTACGGATCTGATCGAGACAGAATCGTTTTGAAAATAGATTTTTAGCTTAAAAGGTTATGGTTTATTGCACTATAAGCTATTTGTACCTAATTGGTCATGTAGGTTACAGAAGAGGGGCTCGTTATCTAGGCTCGACTGATTTTTTACCTTTGCACTACGTTATTTAGAAGTCGGCCGCATTGTGAATCAGCATCGCATCACCCAGCGAATAAAAACGATATTTTTCTGCCACAGCTATATCGTAGGCATTCATAACATGTTGGTGACCGGCTAAGGCGGAAATCATCATAATTAAAGAAGATTTTGGAAGATGGAAATTGGTAATCATGCCATCGACCGCGCGAAAGCGATAGCCGGGGTAAATATACAGATCGGTAGCCCCTTCAAAAGCGATGACCGGTTTCCATGGGCAAATATCGGCCGTCTCCCCATTTTTGTCCCTGTCACTGATGGTTTGCAGCGTCCCGCTGATACCAGCCGACCGTAAAGCTGCAGTTTCTAGGGTGCGGCAGCTGGTTGTGCCGACAGCAATTAGACGGCCGCCTGCCAATTTAGCTTCATTAATACGCTGAGCTGTTTCCGGGCTGACCGTGGCCCATTCACTATGTATTTTATGATCTGTTATATTGTCGACTGAAACCGGTTTGAATGTGTCTAGCCCGATATGCAGGGTAACCGTTTCAAATAAAACCCCCTTATCGCGCAGGGCTAAGAGAATATCAGGCGTGAAATGTAATCCGGCCGTTGGGGCCGCCGCCGACCCTTCACTGCGCGAGTAGATCGTTTGATACCGCTCCGGATCGTCAAGCTCTTCTTGGATGTAAGGGGGTAAAGGGATGTGGCCGTAATCGTGCAGCCATGAACCGGTATCCGGTTCAGAAAAGCGAATTTCCCGGCCGGGGCCGTCTAAAACTTCTACGATCGTAGCGGTAATCTCACCGGGCTCTCCATCTTTTTTATCTAACAAGACCTCTGTCCCCACCCGCAATCTTTTGCCACCCGCCATAGCGACCCAGCTTTCCCGTTCTGTCGGCTTTAGCAGCAAGAACTCAACCCGGCCGCCGGTCGATTTGCGTCCAAAAAGCCGGGCGGCAATCACGCGGCTATTATTGGCGACTAGTACATCTCCCGGTTGAAAAAAATCGATAATGTCCGAAAATATTCGATGGTTGATTGCACCTGAATCTCGATTGAGCGTCATTAGACGGCTGGCCGAGCGATCAGCAAGGGCGGTTTGGGCGATTAACGCTTCAGGTAAGTGGTAGTCAAATGTAGATAAATTCAATCGGTTTTATTCCTTAGGAACGGGTATGACACTGTCCCAAGATAATTTCTGTTTTTGCCTAGCTGAACATTATGTTTGGGACAGCTATAAAAAGTGCAGCCCTTAGGCTGATCGTGCAAGTATATCTTTGCTGATTATTCGTTGGCAACGGACCCTTATCCTTAACCAACAGCCTTTTTTTAATGATTGGCGGATAACTTCAGCACAATTTAATTTTAAGACGATAATTTAATTATGGGTTCATTTAATTGGCATGATGAAGAGACCGGGTGGGAAGTTAAAGGCGAGGAGACGACGCAAGACCCATCCGAATCGATACAGACCGGGAGTCGTCGGCTTAGAATATGGGCCGTGTTGGGAGGATTGCTGTTAGCAGCCCTTGTGTGGGCGGGCTGGTGGCAGATCTCATCGGTTGAAGACGAACTGGAAGAGGCTGTTTTAGAGAGCTGGCAAATCATCGTCTCGAGCGAGCAGGGGCAGGATGTTGAACTTTTGCTCAATCAGCTTTCCGGCCGAGATGCAGATTGGATCGAGACACAACAGCAGCTTTTAGAAATAGAAAAGCTCACCGGCCGGGGTGCACTTTTACCCGCCTTAACCCGGCTTGATCCCCTCGACCCACCCGTTGCCCCCCAAATTGTGTTTAACCCAGACTTGACCGAAGCGATCTTGAGCCACTCGGTACGGTACAAGGATGGATGGGGGCGAGAAATAACCTTGGTTCAAGATGAAGTTTTTCGTTTAGGGTCTGATCGATGGCTTTATTCCCCACCAGGTCCAGATTATTGGGGAGACGCAGCGGCACGCACCGAAACAAAATACTCCCCCCGCTTCGCCTATTCCGCGCCGACGAGAGATATCGAAACGGTTGAAAATATCGTTGATTGGTTTGAAAACCGGCTGGATGCATTGTGTGTCGATGGATATTTTGAAGCTTGCTTGACCTTGTCCACGCCACAGGTTGAGCTTAACTTTACCCCTCTAATCAATCAAGAAATACTTGCCGCCAGCGGAAACGGTTATGAGCTCGACCAGCTAGAAGTCACATTGCCTACGCCGTCACTGATCGGGCTGCCAGCTACAGAATCGGATAGGCAACTATTGGCTGAAGCATATGGGGAACAATTTTTTGAGCGGTATCTTATTGTGTTAATGAGCTATCGCGGTGTCGCGATTGATCCGTTCTTAAACGCGGTCAATCAATATGCGATCACCCAAGTGAATGGAATGTCCCCGTTGAACTTAAGTAATTATCAAACGGTGCAAGATGGGATTGATCGGATTGAAACAGCTTTTAGGCAAAACAGGGTGTTGGGGCAAGATACAAATGGGATTCGGCAGTTTATGGATATTCCTGTGCGATCAACTTTTAGGATTATGGTGCAATATCGCATGCAAACTCCGGGGTTAACCCCACAGCAGTTGGTCGACAGTCATTTGCTTAACGACAGTGCCCCGTTCTTCCCGGAAATTTTGCTACCAGCGGCCGAATGGGGGGACTTCCGCCGTTTTGTTGAGACCCGAGCTGCGATTGCAAACTCGTAAATTGGGGTCATTTCAGTGGCAACGTATGGCCAGCTTAAGAAAGTTCCTTGATCTTCTTTTATCTGAGGGGGCAACTGCATATAATCAGCGCCCCGAACAAGAAGGTGATTAAAAATGAGTAGTTTTATTATTGAAGGTGGCATTCCTTTGTCAGGGACCGTCACGGCCAGTGGCAACAAGAATGCTGCCCTAAAAGTTCTTCCTGCCTGTATTTTGACCGATCAACCGATGATCTTGCACAATATCCCTGATATTCAGGATGTGCGAGACATGATTCTGATTATGCAAGATTTAGGTGTCGAGTTTGAGGCTTTGGCCCCCGGTAGCTGGCGCATTCATGCGGCCGATATTAAAAAGACCGAGCTCGACATGGAGCTGGCTTCTCGCATTCGCGCGTCTTTTGTACTTTCTGGCCCGATGTTGGCCCGGATGGGATCGATTAGCCTCCCGTTGCCCGGCGGTGACCGGATCGGTGGTCGGCCGTTGGACACCCATGTCCAAGGGTTAAATGCATTGGGGGCGATTACGAAATTTGTAGGCAACTCCAAGTTTCATATGAACGCAGACCCTTTGGTTGGCGCTGGATATTTACTTCAAGCTGAAGCAAGTGTAACGGCCACAGAAAATACCCTGATGGCGGCCGTAATGGCTGATGGGGAAACAACGATTGATAATGCTGCCAGTGAACCGCATGTTCAAGATCTATGTAACATGCTGGTGCAGATGGGGGCGAAAATCGACGGGATCGGCAGCAGTCGTTTGAAAATCCAAGGCGTTTCGTCTTTGAGCGGTACTGAATTTTCAATCGGGGCTGACTTTATGGAAGTTGGCAGCTTTATCGGCGCTGCGGCCGTTACAGGTGGCTCGATCCGTATCGAAAAAGCGAGCCCGAACCAAATGGTGATGGCGCGCCAAGTCTTTAATAAGCTAGGTGTAGATTGGGAAGTAGATGGCGATGCGATCGTTGTCCCTTCTGATCAACGAATGACGATTAGTGATACGCTAGCTGGTCGCCTTTTAGAGATAAAACCCCACCCTTGGCCCGGATTCCCAGCCGATTTAATGTCTGTTGCGGTACTTGTCTCGACCCAATCTGAAGGATCGGTTTTGTTACATGATTGGATGTACGAGAGTCGCTTCTTCTTCACCGATAATTTGGTATTTATGGGTGCCCGAATCACACTGTGCGATCCCCATCGGGTGATCATCCAAGGCCGGTCGCAACTTTATGCTAATCCTGGTGGCGTTCCTAGCCCAGACATTCGCGCTGGAATGGCGATGGTTCTGGCCGCGCTCTGTTCAAAAGGAACCAGCCATATTCACAATATCTATCAGATCGAGCGAGGATATGAAGACGTCTTGGGCAAGTTGCAAGGATTAGGGGCAAAAATTTCTCGTAGTGATGGATAACTGCTGTGAAAATGATCTTGTAAATTAGGTAAAAAACTCTTTAAAAAAGAGTAAGGGTAAATTGCTATGCAGCTTAGAATGTAATATACTTCTCGTTCGCAAAAAGGCGAGCCCTCGCTAAACTTTTAACTTGAGATTTATCAGAAAAGAGCATTGTGCTCTTTTTTTTTGGAGAAATGGATCATGACCAAAAGGACATACCAACCTAAAATTCGTAGACGTCTACGTGTACACGGCTTCCGCAAGCGGATGTCAACCAATAAAGGACGCAGCGTATTGAAAAAACGCCGCAAAAAGGGACGTCAATCTTTGACAGTTTCAATGAATAACCACAGCAAAAAAATAAACTGGAACGGAACACGTGCGGTTAGCTATCGTGGCGTTCGCGACTCGCAAGGTTTGAATAAAACCAAAGACATGCGGAAAGCATAGTTTCTGTGAGGTTTGGCTTAAACACGTTTGCTTTGAACGCGTTTAGCCCGAACACTACCGAATTGAATCGCCTCTACCTCTAAATGGTGTAGGGGCGGCTCAAGCATGGTTGGCAGAAAATATGCTCCCCGATAAGAATCGGCTTAGACACGCATCAGATTTCGGCCGGTTGCGTAAAAGTAGTCATAAGTTTGTTCATCCACTTGCGATTTTGGTATATGCACCAAATCAAGCGGATGTCGCGCGATTTGCATTCCCAGCTTCCAAAAAGATTGGGAATGCGGTACAGCGAAACCGCGGCCGACGGTTGCTGCGTGAATCAATTCGAGCAGAGCTACCAGGTATAAAACCGGGATGGGACTGTTTGTTGATTGTGCGTAGCCGTACGATTGGCTCAAATTTTGCTGATGTCCATACTGCTGTAAACCAGCTATTAAGTCGTGCTGGTTTAATAACGTAACCTCCGGCATGAAACATTTAGTTCTAGCATTGATTCGGATCTATCGCAGATTTATCTCCCCTATATTTCCACCAAGCTGCCGTTTTCAACCGACCTGTTCCGCCTACGGATATGAAGCGATTGAAACG
Source organism: Chloroflexota bacterium (assembly GCA_020629055.1). Lineage (GTDB taxonomy): Bacteria > Chloroflexota > Anaerolineae > Promineifilales > Promineifilaceae > WTJY01. The sequence goes on along the minus strand of JAHDEB010000116.1, from coordinate 6,046 downwards.
TATGGTTTGATAAAAGGGGGATGGATGACGATAAAGCGGGTTGGCCGATGTCATCCATTTTCTGATGGTGGTTATGATCCGGTACCCTTATCCGATCACGATCATGCTTAGGACCGGGGCGGAAATAATTGTTTCAATGATTTTCCGTTTTAACCCAGCTGAAGATTTATCTGGGACAGCTATTAGATCTTCAGACCTTAGCCATGCTGGGGCATATCAAAAAATTAGAGATTCAGATTTTGAATAAATCCTCTTTCATTCATTCAGTAAGCTATAAACGGCCGCTATTCACCATCATTTTGTTACTGATGGTGTTTTTGTTATCTGCATGCGGTGGCGCTCGCCAAGCTGGTAATTGGCCTTCTGTATCTGCTACCGATTCGCACGTTTATGTGGCATTTGCGGGGGACGTTGTTTCACTAGACGTTGCCAATCAAAAAGAAGCCTGGCGTTTTCAGGGGGAAGGGGCGGTAGAGTTTTATGCACCGCCTGAAGTCGTACCCGAAGAAGAAACGGTATATCTGGCAGACTTTGGCCGTTCTGGTGGTATTTTAAGTGGGGGAGCGCTCATTGTGAGCATGTATGCTCTTGAAGATGGCACAACCAATCCCCCCAATACACGCTGGGTCAAAGAAGATGTGATTGATGGACGAATCGTAGCCGGATTACAAATTGTTGATGATTTGATTTTCACAGGGACCAGTAACAATAAAATTATTGCGGTTAGCCGGAATGACGGCAACCTCATATGGGAATCCCCAACAGAGAATGCGATTTGGTCACCACCGGCCGGATTAAATGACACGATTTTTGTAACCTCTATCGACCGGAATATTTACGCGATCAACCGATCTGACGGTAGTGAGAAATGGACCCATACATTAAATGGTGCAGGGTCAGGCTCACCCGTTGTAAGCGCTGATGAGCGACTCGTCTATGCGGGTAGCTTTGGCGGCGAAGTAATCGCGCTAGATGTAGATGATGGCTCTGAAGTTTGGAAAGCTGCTGCGGACGATTGGGTTTGGGGAGCGCCGGTACAAATCGATAATGTTTTGATTTACGGTGACGTTTCCGGCAATGTATATGCGGTAGACGCAGATACAGGGGCATCCATTTGGCAAGCGACAGTCAATGATTCTATTGTTGGTGATATCGTAGCGGATGGCAGCACAGTTTTAGTCGCGTCTGGCAATGAAGAAACATTTGTGGGGCACGTAACGGCGTTTTCTATCGCTGGTGAAGAGCTTTGGGAAACTCAAACAACCGCTCATATCCAATCCTCACCCGCCTTAATGGGTGACAGCGGTCAACTGGCTGTTGTGTTTGGGGATGTTACAAATGATGTGACGTTAGGGGTTAACATCATCGATACCACAAATGGATCGATTGGTTGGACTTGGACGCTGACTGAAGCTGAGGCAGAATAACCGTCCGGTTATTAAAAATAAATTATGGCTATTTGGCAAGAATTTCTCAATTTAATGCTCAACGTTATGGTTGGTCTTTACCAATTTTTGGGTGGAAACTTTATCGTTGCATTGGTCACCTTTACGGTTCTGATGCGGCTTCTAATGCTTCCTATTAACTTGCGCCAGCAGCGTTCTAGCATCAAAATGCAGCAGATGCAGCCACAAGTTCAGGCGATTCAAAAGAAGTATAAAAACGACCAAACTAAAATGATGGAAGAGTTCCAGAAAATCGGCTATAACCCGGCCGATTCTTTATTGGGCTGTTTGCCTCTTTTGATTCAGATGCCGATCTTCTTTGGCCTGTATCGCGTGATCAACATCATGTTGCAAGGTACTCCCTTGGCTCTGTTAGACATGAAGTTCCGTTTGTGGGAAATGTATGACCTTGCAAGCCTTTTGCCAATTGATAATACTTTTTTGTGGGTGAATTTAGCCCAACCAGACCCGTTCTTAGTCTTGCCAATTTTGGTAGCAGGCACGATGTTCTTGCAACAAAAATTAATGGCTCCGCCTACCAGCGCCGCGAGTAAAGATCCAAAGAAAAAAGGTGCTGAAGATGATAATCCGGCCGCGCAGATGCAACAATCGATGCTGTATACGATGCCACTGATGTTTGGCTTTTTCGCGATGAGCTTTGGTAGTGGACTAGCTATTTATTTCATCATTTCAAACATTATCGGTATCGGGCAAGGGTACATCGTACGCCGTAATTTAGCCGACGAGCGGGCTGAGGCCGATAGAATGCGGGAAGAAAGTAAAAAACTAGCTGAAAAATATGAAGTGGACGACGCCAAAGAAGGCGACTCAAGTGAGAGCAAACCGCAGGCTGCAACATCAAATGGCAGTTCAAAGGTGAGCAATAAATCAAAAAAGAAGAAAAAGAAAGGCAAGAAATAAACGAGATTTTGGTCGATATATATTGACGGATAATTTGTTTTACCAAAATGATCGTGCGAGCGGCGGGATTTAAATCGATCCGTCAATATGCATGTGTCGCTTCGCTTAAGCCTTTAGAGCATTTATGACAAACAATAATAGATCGTACGAGTTCGCGGGAGAAAGTTCTGACGCCGCAATCGAAAAAGGATTGGCAGAACTAGGACTATCTCGCACCGGTGTGAGTGTAGAGGTCCTTGAAGAAGGGCAAGATTCATTTTTAGGGATGGGCGGCCGTGAGGCGCGTGTTCGCTTAACCGTTCTGACAGACGAAGCTGCGGCCGAAAGTCCTGAGGCGGAAGTCGTGGTTGAAGCTGAACCTGAAGTTGCTGAAGTAGAAGAACCAACTGAGACTGTTGAAGACAGTTCGGCCGATGAAGAATTTGATGAATTTGATGATCTAGAAGACCTTCCTGACCCAGAATTAATGGACGAGATGGATTTAGCTGAAGAAGTATTGCTAAATATCATCGAAGGAATGGATCTAGAGGTAGAAATCGAAGCTCGTTTTTCTAAAGAAGATGATTTAGGCAAACAGGTTATCGAATTTAATTTAACCGGCCCGGATGCAAACAAATTGCTGGGTACGGGTGGCGATATTATGGCCGACCTTCAGTTTTTGGTTCGACTAATGATTAGCCAAAAAGTTCACCGCCGGGCAAACGTAACGATCGATATCGATGGACATCGTAGCTCTAAGCGAGAGGGGCTGACCCGCTTGGCTGAACGGATGGCACTCAAAGTGGTTGAACGTCAACGGCCGGTCACACTAGAGCCGATGAATCCATATGAGCGACGTCTGGTGCATATCGCATTACACGATGATGCAACAGTAAAAACGGAATCGATTGGTGAAGGGACCCAACGTCGGGTTCGGATTTTACCGATAGATTCTGATTAAACGTCGGACACAAACATTTTAAAAGGCCAGCTGCCCAATCGGTAGCTGGCCTTTTTTTTGCTATCATTGATAAAAGATAAAAGGGTCGGCTATCGTAGGTTGTAAGGGTGAGCAAATGCGAGCTTGAGAGCTTGATCGACGAGGGCGGGGGATGTCGCTTGAGAAGCGTGAAATTCTGCTGCGGCCAAACGACGCAAGAAAAGATAAAACGGGATCAGCTCAGCGTGAGCTTCCTGCTCTTCACTGTCGGCCGCGTATCCTTTTAGTGCATGGTCGAGCAAGGGCTGATCGATGACCCCCATGACGGCCAAGTCCATTGCGCCGTCCCCTGGCTGACAGTCGTGTAAATCAATCATGCCGTTTATCTTGCCATCCAGAACCATGAAATGATCAGGGCGACCGTCTTGCAGCATGTGATGATGGCCACGCGTGGCCAATAACGGCTGAATTTTGCGGAAGCCGGCCCAAACGTTGTCGATCATTTGGGTCGTGATACCGTCTTGTTGACTCCAATAGGTCATGGCGACATGCAGCCATCCCTCCATCCAGGCATCATAGCTGTATTCCCGATCGTATTTGGGCCGATTAGGCACATGGTGGATCTGTTTGAGCAGACGGCCTGCAGCTACTTGAACATCAACAGGGCTATCGACTGTGAGCGGCTCTCCTTCGATCCAAGTGAGGAACGCAAAGCTTACCGGCCCTTCGCCGTAGGCCAGCACGGCCGGTACCGGCAACCCAGCTTCATGCAGCAAGATACAGTTCTTCGCATCCCATTCGCTGACATGGCCGGGGATCGTACTCGCCTTTAGCACGAGAGGCCCGTTTTTCGTCTCTATTTTGGTGATTAAATAGTCATCACGCTGTAGAAGGACAGAGTGGCCTTTGGGGGCAAGCTGATGGGTTTTTGCCAGCTGTATCGGGTCAACAATCATCATGC
>JAHDEB010000116.1:0-1700 GCA_020629055.1 Chloroflexota bacterium | reverse complement strand
TTGGGGGCAAGCTGATGGGTTTTTGCCAGCTGTATCGGGTCAACAATCATCATGCGTTCAGTTTTTATGGGCACCCATTTTATGGGCAACCACATAGACATACGGGCATGGAAACCCGCCCGTATAGCCGGTTTGTTGATCAAGGCTCATGATTTCGAAGCCCGCCTTGTCCAATATTTTCCGGATCTCTTCAACCGAATAACCAAAGTGAATCACCTCAGAACTATAAGATTGCCGAGGTGAATATTTCTCACCTTCTTCGAACTCTTGGAAAGATGCAAAGAAAAGGGCATTTGGTCTGCAGACACGATAAATTTCAGAGAGACTAAAATCGAGCTTGTTCATAAATTCAAGGCACCCTAGCGCAACTGCCACATCAAATGAATCGGCTTCAAACATGCTCAACCCATCGTCTAAATTGTGACAGTACAGGGAGTTGTAAACACCCGTTTGCTCGGCCGCGTCAATCATGCCCTGAGAAATATCAAGACCATCCGCTTGAATGGTTGGGTTGAGCTTGATTAAGTTTTGCACGTTGATACCGTTTGCACAGCCGATGTCGATCATCTTAAGATCTTTTTGATCGATGACCGGGGTAATATTTTTAAGGAGCCAATCGGGACCTGAATACTTGGTACGCTCTGTCTGTTCACTATAGGTGCTTGAAGCACGATCGTATAGATCTTGAATTTTTGAAGCGTGGTTGATCATGAGCCGGTTACGCTGCAAAAAATTGGTAATGTAGAGTAATGTTTCGGACAGCTTCTCTTTGTGGGGGATGTGGCCACAATCGGCCAACATTACCATTCTTGACTCCCCTCCAGATCTTTGAGTGAGAAATTCCGGGAACGCTTGGGAGCCATATTCGTCGTTTTCTCCGTGGATGGCGAGAAGGGGGCAAGAAACAGCGCTGATACTGGGTTCTAGGCTCCAGGTTGAAAACGCATCTGAAAGCCAAACTTCTGTCCAAGCTTTTAAGACCCATTCCGTTTTTTCCCCATGGTATTTGGTCAGGCGGTCAAGTTGCCCCGGTAGCTCGAACATCGCTTTGGCGGTTCGAATCCCTTCGGCCGTTTTATCCTCTACAAACGCTTGTGCCGCTTCGGTGATGACGGCGATGCAATCTCGGTCTCGGGCCGCGATTTCAACCGCCATGCCACCCCCGACGCTATGACCGAGCAAAATAAATTTTTCTAGCCCTAATCCTTGCTTGATGGCTGGAAAAAACAGTTCCGCTTCTTCGGTGACAAAGTTGGGGGATGGGATTGCTTCGCGTGCCGAAGATTGACCAAAACCAAGCCGATCATAGGCGATCACCGGCCGGTGAAGATTGGTAGCTAGTTTTTCTGGAAAGTCTCGCCAAAGTGCAACGCAGCCCAATGAGTCATGCAGTAAGATGACGGGTTCATGGTAGATGAGTTCGCTGGGTGTCCATCGCTTGGTGTAGATAGAACCGCCAGAGACCTCGATAAATTTTTCGTCTGAAGGTAGGTTTGTCATGGTTTCCTCAACAATAGATTGGGGATAGTTTATCTCGATTAAATCGATTTATCGAGCGGAAATAGCAGCATGGCAAGGCTTTTTAGTAAAAAACAGTTCGGCCAAAATCAATTTAAATTCAGCGTTCTTGCCTATGCGTGTTCTAGATTTTTAGGACGCTGATAGGAAAGATCACTGATAGGCGGAGTAGTTTGAACATT
>JAHDEB010000358.1 GCA_020629055.1 Chloroflexota bacterium | reverse complement strand
AGAGATTAGTTTGGTAGATTGAAGGGGCAGATCAATGATTTACTGATCTGCCCCTTTGTGATTGCAGTCATAAATCTTACACGGTGAGATCGTTGTAAAAAGTGAGACCGGCTTATCAGAACTGTTTTTTGCCATACTGACTGCTGTGATACCATGCTTGCAGGGAAATGGACCTAACTGCAACGTCCAATTTAAAGGAAAAAAGGTGGATCATGCTCATTCAACGTACTCATCTCTTCAAGCTGCTTTTTGCTTTATTGACCGTTTCGGTTTTTGTTTCTGTTTCTGCGCAAGACTTTAATGATGGCCTCTGGGACGAGCGTTTTGGATCGCCCGGCGTGACCTGCTGTGTCGGGTTTAGCTTTGATGTGATCACGGCCGAAACCGGCCCCGATGGGATCTATGCCGGCGGGACGTTCCAGCAGCTGGGGGAACAATATGGCACGCGCGGTATTGCCCGTTGGGACGGACACCGCTGGCATTCGCTGGATGGCCGAACTGTTTATCGCCGGGGCATTCTCAGAGGTGGGCGGCATCCCGGCCTTTAACGTGGCGCGTCTTGATCTAAACACCAACCGTTGGTCCGCTCTGGGTTGTGGCATTGTTCGCACAACCGACTTGTTGCGTACCAACTCGGTTAGAGGCTTGGCTGTCCAACCCAGTGGTTCACCGAATGCAGGGCTTTTTGCCACAGGTGGCATCTTCCGTGCAGGCTGTACTTCTTCAACCGGGTTTGCGGCTTGGTACGGGGTTGGTCAAGAGGATGAAGTCGATCAGGTTCAACCCCGTTTCCCGATTAATGTCTTTGGGAACAATCCTGTCGCTTTTCGACACAGCATCTATTTGCCAGCGCTGAACAACTAAATTCAAGGTTTTACGAACAGAAGACCCTATAGCAAAAACGCCACAAACTTTGTGGCGTTTTTGGCTTATTTAGCACGTTGTCAAGATTAAGCAGGGGCTGCTTACTGTCTGTATCCGGTGTAGGCAACGCCGGATAAATCTGCTAACTCTCGATTCCATGTTCCGATATCGTCAATATTAAACTTCGCCATATCATCATGGCCACATGCGCGAGCCATCACCTGCATCAGTTCAGACGATGCTTCGAAGAAGCGGGCCAATCGTTCGGCCGCAACCTGAACGTTGAGCCGCGCCCGCAGCTCCGGCTTTTGCGTTGCAATCCCAGAAGGGCAATTGTTGGTGTTGCACATACGGGCCCCCACACAGCCGATCGCTTGGATGGCTGAGTTCGAGATCGCAATGCCATCGGCACCAAGGGCCAGCGCTTTAACAAAATCGGCCGGGGTTCGCAGACCGCCTGTTGCAATCAAGGTGATTTCACCCGACAGCCCTTTTTCGTCTAAGAATCGACGACCACGTGCCAAGGCCGGTATCGTCGGCACACTGATATGGTCACGGAATAAAGATGGCGCCGCCCCGGTTCCACCACCACGGCCGTCTAAAATGATGTAATCAGCGCTTGCGTCTATAGCAAACTGCATATCTTTTTCGATGTGGTTGGCGCTGAGCTTAAACCCGATCGGAATGCCACCGGTGATCTCACGAACGCGATCTGCAAAACGGCGGAAATCATCGGCCGATTTAAGATCGCGAAACGTCGGTGGAGAGATTGCCGGTTGCCCTTCCGGTATGCCCCTCACTTGAGAAATCTTTCCTTGGTTTTTATTGCCCGGCAGATGGCCGCCTGTGCCGGTCTTGGCACCTTGCCCGCCTTTAAAATGGAACGCTTGCACCCGTGTTAACAGAGATTCTTCAAAGCCGAACATCGCACTCGCCAGTTCATAGAAATAGCGGCTGTTTTCAGCCTGCTCTTCTGGCAACATGCCCCCTTCGCCAGAGCAAATCCCGGTGCCAGCCAGTTCAGCGCCACGGGCCAGAGAAACTTTTGCCTCTTCTGACAGCGAGCCAAAGCTCATGTCAGACACAAAAAGCGGAATATCAAGCTGTAACGGTTTTTTGGCACGGGGGCCAATGGTGAGCTTGGTGCTAACAGGATGATTGTCCATTAAGGGTTGGGTCGCTAGCTGGGCGGTCATGATTTGAATGTCGTCCCACTTGGGCAGCTTGTCACGCGGCACACCCATGGCGGTCATCGGCCCATGATGCCCCAGTTTGCTTAACCCTTCTCTTGCTAGCTGGTGTATAAAAGCAACATTTGGCTCTTCTGGGGTTGGCACCGGCTCTGGCTGTTTATTTACAGATGCTGAGTTCGCAGCAGCCTGTTTCCCCGGCCCAGCGTGCCCGACATCCTCGGCCGAGAATTGCTTGTGGGTTCCGTCGCAAAATGGAGCATTGCCCGTATGCTTGCAAGCGCACAGGTAGGCGGTTTCAGACGCATCTGCGGTAAACGGCAGTGGCGTAAATTCGGTTCCAGCGTGGGACCCATCACAAAATGGCTGTGATTTTGACCGGCCGCAGCGGCAAAAGTAATACTCGTTATCTTTTTCTAGTTCAGTGGGAATGGGTGAATTTCCTGCGACAACAGGACCTGCTTGTTCTTTCTTTTCCATACGAATTTAATTCCTTCTTTTGTTAACCGATAGGTTCTTTATTGGCCGCTGACCAATTAAATGTTTCAACTTCGTCTTTAGGGTTGTGCAGTGGCATCAGACTTTGGGGAATCAGGCCGATGGAGAGTTCCATCGGCCTGATTCCTCATGATACTGTTTTACCCGACTATCTCAATAGATTGGCGAAGGTTAGGCAATCAAAGTACCAAAAATTCCCTGAAAAGTGCCATTTTATTCGACGTTGAGTTTTGGAAATAAAACGATTAAGAGCAATTACTCAAAATCTGATGCTTGAAATGTTTCCCCTGTTACGTGGTTGTAGGATTCAACAATCAATTGAAACGTCACCTCAAGCTCTTCCATTGTCACAGGGGTGTAAAGCATCACAAACCCATCGAACCCAGGTCGTTCGCCAGACCAAGGATGCATTTCACCCCATCCTTTTTC
>JAHDEB010000115.1 GCA_020629055.1 Chloroflexota bacterium | reverse complement strand
TCAAAGCTTTCCCAACTAGGCCTCCCCCTTAATGGGGCTGTAATAACTCAGGGCCTTCTTAAAATACAAATTGGCTTTCATCTAAAGCAAAAGTCTTCACCCGTGAGAAATTGAAAACAAAAAAGCAGACCAAAAGATCTGCTTAAAAAAAATAGTTCAGTGGGGTGTAAGAATCGGGATCAAACGTTGTAGGGGCCGCATAAATTTGCCGCCGCTTCTTTCACCCCTACGATTTTCCCGACATTTTGAAAGGTGCTGAACAATTACAAAAAATATTTTATTGAGAGGCAAAATAAACTCAACGGAAACGATCATGACTGTACGCCACAAATTCCGACTGTTTTAGATTAAATGTGCCTGCACGCTAACTTTAATCTTTGAATCGGTTATACCGCTCGCGCATTGCGATAACAGTTGGGATCAAGATTAGTATGCTGGTTAGGATTAGAAAAATATTGCCTTCCATTAAAGTTTCTCCAAAAATAGGGTCACGAGGACCAGTTGAAATCATCCTGCTGAAATTAAATCAAAGAAAGTTTACCAAGATTACAGCAAGGATTCATCAAGTTTTACACACCCTGCAAATTACAGCCGATTCAATCTTACAAAACCCAAATAGCGGTAAAAATCAGATAAAGCACAAAAGAAATGATAGTGATCGGCAGCGGGTGCCTCAAAGTGTGACGGCCGCGTATCGGGAAAAACATCAGTCCCAAGAAAATGCTTAAACTTAGAAAAACGACCGTTGAACCAGCAGCAGGCAAAGTACGCCCCAACCAACCGGCCAAAAACAATCCAAATAGACCGAGCAAAGCGTTGATGAGGAGTAAACCGACAAACTCGGTCCAACGATAGGCGGCCGCATCTGTTTCGATCACCTTCTCTGTCTTAAGCACAAATCCAGCGAAAAACAGCGCCCCAGCCATGAGCCAGATAAATATCGGTCCAAAAGTAATGTAAAGCGTCATCTCCCCCTCATGCACTTCACCCGTATTCTCAAACAGGTCTACAGTATCCCCCCACAAATCATTGAGATCCGCCTGCGCTAAAACAAAAACAAAAATAATTGCGATTGCGAGAAAGATCAAAGTGGGCTGATGATTGCTAAAATCCAAAGTTTTCAGCCAGTTTGGTCTAAATCGATCTTGACTCTCAAGCCGCTTAATCCGGTTCAGCCCCAACCCCACCAAAATAAAGAGGAGGAATAATATTGACCCACCGCGTATCGTTGGCGTTTTAAGCAGAGGCGACAATAAGGGGACGCTGACAAAAATAAGCAAGAGTACGCCGACAAAATCGGCTGCAATTGCTGGAATCGCTTTTTGGTTCATAAGTTTAGTCTTTCTCGTAAACCTTCCGCAGTTAAATGACTACGGGAAATTTTCAGAGCGTTTAAGATCGGTTTTACTATTTTGTTTAACGACGGCCGATCAATTTCTAAAATATTAAAGACTTATACGCATTATCCGTTAAAATTTAGACGTATTCACTCGATCTGGTAAAACTCTTTCAAATGAAAATTATAAATAATCGATTTCAACCGTTTGCCCTCTATCTCCTCATCGTCATCTTCCTGATTGGCTGCCAACAGCAGCAAGATGAAAACAATCCACCCGCACCTGATGCACCTTTAATTGAAGGTGAAAGCGATGGTGAATCAACACAGGATGCTGCTTCTGAGGCAGACGACACAACTGAAGCTGAAGCAGAACTTTCAACTTCCATGCCGGCCCCCACTGAAGAACCGGCCGAGCAAGAGCCAACCCCGACAGCAGAGCCGGAAATGGCTGATCCAAACGCAAAAACAGTGTTGATTTCGCACATATTGGCAGGCGTGTCTGGCAATAACAATCACGACTACATCGCTCTTTACAACAACAGCGGAGCGGAAGTTGATCTGAGCGGGTACAGCCTTATGTACCAGGCGCGCCCAAACGACGAATCGACATTGCTTTACAGCTGGTCCGATTACACTCCGTTTGTTTCTGGGTTTTACCTACTCACGCGTGAAGGTGAAGCGTTTTCAGCTGCGGCCGATGCCCACTTCCAAGCTCAAATATTTAACAAAGGCAGCTTAGCCTTGATCGACGCAGACGGTGTCACCGTAGACCTTGTGGGTTGGGGGGAAATGCCGGCCGGCTCGTACAGCGGCACACCAGCCCCCAAACTACCCCGTGGGCAAACCTTGGTGCGTCAGCTCCAACCTCCATTTACGGGGGACAGCAACTTCGATCTGTTTGCACCCCGTACAGACCCGCCGATTCCAGGCTGTTCCCCAGCTGATTCGGGAATACAAATCGAAATGCCACCTGCCGCTTCGCCCGGTGGTGATTTCACGATCACAGTTCGCCTTAGTGACCCATCCGCCGTTGAATCACTCGCGATTCTAATCCCGGCCGGATTTTCGGCCGGAGGGAACGAGCCATTCGGTGTCCCTATCTATCAAGAATTTGAAGCGCCGCTCACCGAAACCCAAATTATCACCCTAAAAGCGCCTAACACGTTGCAAACAGCGATCTTTCGTGGCAGCAAAGCGCTGGTAAACGGCGTGGAAACATGTATCCCGGCCGCCCCTCTTATGGTTGAAGGTATCCTACCGATCGGTATCGCCCGTAACATCATCGATGAGACAGTGACGGTTGAAGGGATCGCTACGATGTACACAGATGGCTTTTATGCAGGGTCATCGGGTACCAAATTTTATATCGAAGACGAAACCGGCGGGGTCCAAATCTTTGTCCCAGGCGGCAAAGGGGACGTATCTGTTTCTTTAGGGGACAGAGTTCGAGTTACCGGAAAAACCGAGCTTTATCGCAGCTCTTTAGAAGTAATTCCAACAGACTTTGCAACCCAAATAGAAGTCATCGAAAAAGCTGAGCAGACATTTGCCCCAACAGAGGTTAGCTTGCTAGATGCAGCTGAAAACGAGGCTTGGGTAGGCAATTTGGTAAGTGTGGCTGGAACAGTAAGCCGCGTGGCTGAATTTAACTACAGCTTTGAAGTTGATTTAATCGACCCGGAAGGGAACAAACTTGCCGTTTATATCGACAAGCTGACTGACATGTCGGTGTTAGATTTAGAAGAGGGCGAGGATTTTGTTGTGACCGGTATCATTGAATCTTGGGACAACAATATTCGGTTAAATCCACGGGTTCAAACAGATTTGAGTCGTATATGGCCTGAAACCCTGTTGGTTGAAACGCTGGCGCCTGCGGCCGTGTCTGTGAGTCCGATCGATGTCCAGATTAAAATTACCAACTATACCAGCGAGACTCAAACCGATATCTTTGTCAGCGCCCCCCGGCCGGATGGTGATATTGAAACGGTCATCGTTGACGATGGGGTAACCGCCACCCGTGAAATTATCAATTGGCTCATTCCACAACTGGAACCCGGGCAATCAGTCATGCTCAATATGTCGGTTAACTTGAGCGAACCTGGGCAGGCGGCCGGCAATGATCAACCGGTCATCTTCTTCCCTGCAACCGCTACATCAAATCAAATCAGTGACCCGGTGGAGTCTGAAGTGCAGATGGTATTTACCAATGGTATTTTACCGATTTGGGCCATTCAAGGGTCAGGAGAGAAATCTCCATACATCGGCAAAACGGAAACCACATCCGGCATCATCACCGGCATCTTCCCAGAACTAAATGGCTTTTACATCCAAAGTCAGTCAGGTGACCAAAATATCGCAACATCAGACGCGATATTTGTCAACATTGAAGACGCCACATTGCCAAAAACCCTAACAACCGGCATGCAAGTACATGTCTTTGGGGAAATCAGCGAGAACAGCGGCCAAACGGCGATCAATATGACAGAGTCAGAAGCGATCACCGTCATCAGCGCCACCGATCTTTTAGACACGCTGACCCCACTTGCCCTGACCCCACCAACGAGTGGAGATATTTTAAGCTATTTTGAAGCCCGTGAAGGGATGCTTGTCACTCTAGATGGTTACGCCGTCGCGGTTGGCCCGACCAATCGTTTTGGTGAGGCCCCACTTTATCCGCTCAGTTTGATCGATCATCTAAATTCAGATGCGCCGCTCATTTTCCGAGATTCAAGCGATCCTATCTCAGATGCGATCATTTTTGTTGATGACGGTTCGGAAGCGGAGTATGAATCTGGGGAGCAGCTGCCTCTTTCAATTTCAACCGGCGATGTTGTTTCAAGCTTAGTCGGAACACTGGCTTATACCTATGGTAATTACAAAATCGAACCGATTCGCCCGGCCGATATCATTATTGAACCATCGACTTACGCTGAAAAAATATTGCAGCCCGCACCAGCACGCAGCAACAATCAAGTCGCCATCGCAACCTTCAACGTCGAAAACTTCTTCGACATTTTTGACCCCCATCCTTCGTCTCCTCCCGCCCCATCACCCATTGAGTATCAGCAAAAACTGGCCAAACTTTCGGCCGGTTTCGCTGCGATGGGTTATCCTGAGTTGGTCGCCTTGCAAGAAGTTGAAAATATCAAAGTACTCGAGGAGTTGGCAGAGCAAATCATTGCAGACGGTGGCCCAGAATATGAGCCTCACCTGATCGAAGGGTCAGACGGCCGAGGGATCGACGTCGCATATATGACCCGGCTAGATCGTGTGACGGTCACTTCGCTCGAACAGCGTGGTGATGCTGATGGCACCCTCAGCCGTGAACCACTCTTATTACAAGCTGTGGTCAGCACCGATCAGGGCGAACAAACCTTTGCTTTAATCAACAACCACTTTACCTCTTTAGGTGGTGGTGAAATCGCAACCCTGCCTCGCAGGACGGCACAAGCGGACTGGAATGCAAATATTGCGGCCGAACTGCTCGCTGAGAACCCAGATTTACACGTCGTGGTGCTCGGTGACCTTAATTCATTTAGGGCAACCCCACCGCTTGATAGGCTCGAAGAAGAGTTGGTCCATATTTACGAAAAGCTAAACGGCTTTTCGCCAACTTATCCGGTATACACCTATATTTTTGAAGGTGTCGCCCAGTCGCTTGATCACATCTTGGTTTCTGAGAGTCTTTTCAACAGCCTGACAGACATCATCGCACTACCGATTAGTGCAGACTACCCGCTCCCAGAAAGTGGAGACACCTCACCATTTAGAGCATCAGATCACAATCCGCTGATCGCTGTATTTGAGTTTAAATAACCCATCCCCGCTGATCTAGAAGATCAGCGGGCTAAATCGATGAACCAGCGTTCCCTTGTCACCATAAAATCGGCCGACCAGCATCTGCGCCAGCTGCAGGAAGAGATGAAAGTAGCTCAAGAAGAGCTGCGCCAAGTTGAGGCGATCCTGGGTGAAGAACAAGCGGCCGTCAACGCTTTTCGCATGCACTGCCGCCTAAAACTTGGGCCGTGGGTCGATCAAATCATCGAACTGTACACAGAAAAACAATTGATCTTGATTCGCCGACGTATGCAAAAACAGGCGGCCGAAATGGGTGAGCTTTTTGATGAAGAAAAGTGGCTCGAGAATGAAGGCATCGACCTAGACGACGAGATACCACTAGACGACTTAATGGAGGAGGCATCTCTCCCCTACGACATCAACACTAAAGATGAAAAGCATGTCCGTCGCCTTTACCGAGAATTGGCCCGCAAACACCATCCCGATCTGGCAGAAGGATCGTTGCAAAAAAGCTATGCAACTTCGATGATGGCGGCGGTCAACGAAGCTTATTCTAAACGTGATACCCAAGCGTTACGCGATTTAGCTGGGGAACCGGACCCGAAAACAGCGGCCAAGTTGGCAAAAGCGGCCGAAACCGATAAATATTCTGCTGCGGCGCGCAAACTGCAGGGTCAGCTACGCCGCTGCCGCCAAAGAAGGCGAAAAGTCACGATCCAGCTCAAGTCATTGCGAGAAGAAACCACGGCCAAACTATGGCGCAAAGCGCAAACGATTGATAAAAATGATGGTGAAAATTGGTGGGACGAAGTCGCTGGATCTTTAAAAGAACAAATTGAGAAATATCGACTCGAGCTTAAACAGTTACAACTTTAAAATCTAAAGCCACACCGGCCAACTAACCATCGCTGCTATCCATCCTGCCCCTTCAAATCATTGATCACTATGAGTCATTTAGAAAAGCCGCAAATCAATTCCAAGAATGGTCTTTTTTCATTTCTGCTTCTGGCCTTAATCATCCTGTCCAGCTGCACAGACTTTGACTTTTCCGGCTTGCAAAATAGCGAAGCAACACCGGCCCAACTGCCTACGCTAGCGGACCCCGCCGACCAACCGGCCGGGCCGACCCTCACCCCGATCGCTCCCGCGACCTTAACGCCAACCATCACCCCACCGACGCTCACCCCCACAATTGACCCGACTTTGCCTGATTGGACGATCTTAATCTATATGGCGGCCGACAACAGTTTAGATGCAGCTTCTGTATTTAATATAAACCAGATGGAGGCGGCCCAGCTCGGTGACAATATTCAAGTCATTGTTCAGTGGGACCGAGCGGCCGACAAACCTTGGAGCGATACCCGCCGCTATAAAATTTCGCAGGATGAGGACACAAACACGGTCAATAGCGAAGTTCTGGCCGAAATCGGGGAACTGAACATGGGGGATCCATCGGTCTTGGCAGACTTTTTACGCTGGGGCTTAACCAATTATCCAGCCAATCGTACCGCCCTGGTTGTTTGGGATCATGGCGTCGGCTGGTCCGGCATCGCAGAAGATGACACCGACAACGATCAACTAACCTTGGATGAGCTAGAACGTGGCTTGGCGGCCGGAATTCAGGATAAAGAGGGGTTTAAATTTGATATGGTGGGCTTTGATGCCTGCTTAATGGGACAGCTAGACGTCTACCAAACATTGGCCCCATACGCACAGGCAGCCGCCGCATCTGAAGAACTCACCCCAGCGGCCGGATGGCCCTACACGCAATGGTTGAACCAGCTGAGCGAAAACCCCAAATCGAATGGCAAAGATGCGGCCCGACTCGCAACCGAAAGCTTTATCAACTACTACTCGACCGAAGCACCAACAGATTTTGTCACAATGGCCGCAATTGACTTAGACGCAATCAGCAACGTCAGCGAAGCGCTAAATCGTTTAACCGACGAACTTTCAACAGATATCAACTTGGCAACCAGCATCGTGGCCCCTGCACGGGCCGGGACAGAAATCTACGCCAAAGCGTACGGGTTAAATGCTGAACGTTACGGGGCGATAGACCTGAGCCACTTCGCTAAAATTCTAGCGGCGCAAAGTTCAGATCTGCAAATTTCAGCCTTGGCCGTCGATGTCAGCACAGCGGTCGATTCGGCCGTTATTTTGAACGACAGCGGAAGGGGGTTGCCCCATGCGTCAGGCATTTCACTCTACTTCCCCAACAGCGGCAGAAATCTGGATCGCAGCTATGCCAATGAAACGGCGAATCCAGCCTGGGAGCGCTTTCTAAGCAACTATCACGCGGCCGCGAGAGACAGCGAGCGGAATGCCCCCCCTGAAATCTCCATCATTCAAGAGCCCTCTAAGTCTGGGACAGAATCACAAGACGATGGGCAATCGATCAGCTATGGGCAAAACAACCCGCTTTGGCTCGGCTTTCAAGTGAGTGGACTAGACATTTCCGGCGTTGATTTACTCGTCGGCCAGACAGAACTGAACGATGCGGGCGAAGAGCGTTTGAAGCTATTTGAAGTGGACCCACTTGTGCCTGAACCTCAACGGCTTGTTGACGGCAGTGCACTCTATGAATGGCAAGATGGCTTGCATGAAGATTTTTTCATCTGGGACAGCCGGGTCACATGGTTGAAAG
Organism: Chloroflexota bacterium; assembly: GCA_020629055.1. Taxonomy (GTDB): domain Bacteria; phylum Chloroflexota; class Anaerolineae; order Promineifilales; family Promineifilaceae; genus WTJY01. Next base: position 10,874 of record JAHDEB010000115.1, on the reverse strand, counting down.
ATGATTTTAGCCAAGGGCAATTTGTGATCTTATGGGCCACGACGCCTGATGGTAGTGGCAATCAGCGGACGGCCAGCGGCATCTTAACCGATCAAAACAGTGGCATCGAAACTGAAATCAGCTTGGTCTTTAATACAGACAGCCGTCTTTCCATTCAAGCTTGGGCGTTTACCCCCGATGGCACCCCGTACGAGATCTCAGCCCGACCGGGAGACACGTTTACTCCATTTAATTGGGTTTTGACCAATGACGGACTCGAACGTGAGCCGGGCACTCGGCTTACGCTAAATGGTGCTTCGCAACTGGGGTATGAATGGCGCCCTTTACCAGACGGCGACTACAAAGTTGGCTTTGAAGCCAAAGGGATAGCAGATAAATCGAACCGAGAATTGATCGATGTATCGCTCGTTCAAACGGCGTTAGACAGACGCTCGTTTCTAGATCCATACACCGGGTTTCAGTTTACGTATCCGGCCGAATGGTATCAGCCAAAATGGCGCGACCAGCTGCTGTTTACCAGCAATCAGGACGGCACCACTACGTTCCAAGTGACCGTGTTTGATAAAGCAGCCGGGCTCACAGCCCAGCAATTACAGGCACAAGCGTTTGAAAATTTTGGCGATGTAGACCAACTGTATGAGGACTCGCTTCAAATTGCAGGTCTTGATGCACTTGAGACCGCATACGGTTACACCGATGCAGATGGAGGGGAGCATACCGGCCTGTTTTACACGTTTGTTTCGGGCGACCAAGGCTATTTGATTGATTTAGACGGGCTTCGCGAAAATGAGGCTCAAACGATTGAAATCGGCCGTAATCTGGTCAACACTTGGGATTTTCGGCCGGTTGGTGAAGGGCTTTTCCCTGGCAAGTGGCCCACCATCAATCTAGAAAATATTGCGGTCCCCAATCCGGCCGATTTTAAACAAACTGAACGGCGTGGCTGGCAGCGGTTTTATGCCGGTTGGGACACAAACATCTTTATCGCTTTTCGCACTGAGACAGCCACCGAGACCCCCATTGCGGAACAAGTAAGCAAACTAGCAGGTGCGGCCGCCCAAGGGGTCACCGGGTTTGAGGAGACAACGATATTCCGCCTTGCGATCAAAGATCGAATTTGGTCCCGTAAAGACTTCAGCTACATCGCCTCATCAGGGCAGGAAATTTGGGGGTTTATTATGGTTACAGAGGATGAAATCAGCGGAGAGCAAATTATGGCATGGGCTGAAGCCCCGGCCGCGAGCTATAACAAACTCGACCAAAATGTATTTGCCGTCATGTTGACAGAATTAAAAGGGCGTGAGTAATGTGCTTTTTTAGCCAGCAGGCCGCTGTGCCTTGTCAGTCTTTCTAGTGGCTAGATTTTGTGGACGTATGCCAAAAGCTTGCGCAAACAAGTAACTGACTTTGGAAAACGTTGTTTAGGCAGGGGTGCGATTACTTTCTGTGTAACGATAGACCTTGATGGTAGGGGCCAGGCGTTCGCACTGAATCAATTTGATCTTGGTTCATTTCACAGCGAATGTCTTGCCCCGGCATGAAAATATATGTTTACAAACGTTAATTTGTTGCCAATTCGGGGCAAGACATTCACAGATAGTTGATTCCAACTGAAAACATTGCTATGTGAATGCCTGGCCCCTACCCCATATATTTCACATGACATAGAAAGTAAACACACCCGATTAGACAGAATAATTCGGCATTTTGCCTAAATTCCTATACCATGATGATTGATGACAACGGTTCGTTGGTTGGTTAAAACCTACTCAGCCTCCAGTCGCCTAAAGATAATAGCGGCTTTCTGCAACAATCATCCCCACCCAACAAATAGTTCAAAAGGAGCGTGACCTGATGAAAGACCCCTCAGGAATCGATGAAAATGGTAATCCCAAAAACGGCCCCTTCGAGCTGTACTTCAAAAATGGCCGTGTCTCTTGTCAAGGTGAATTCGACAACGGAGAGAAGTCAGGACAGTGGAAGTACTTTCTCAACAATGGTCAAATGCAGTCTTCCGGCCATTACAAAAATGGAAAGATTGTGGGCCGATGGGAATGGTTCTTCAAGACTGGTGAGCCACGGGCAACCGGTGGCTTTGACGATGAAGGACAAAAACACGGTGCATGGACCCGATACCATTCCAACGGTCAGCTTTGGGATGAAGGTCGCTTCGAACACGGCAAGAAAAAAGGCACTTGGCAGGTTTATAATGAGGCAGGCGAACTAGTAAAAACACAAAATTTTAAGTAGCATACGAAGTGTCTGCTACTTTAGCTGTGTTGAGTCTCCCTTCTTATTATTTTCACGAAATAGCAGATACCAAATTTTGGCTTTTTAGATTAGGAAAGCACAATTTCCTTTGGCAAAATCACCTCAAATTCAGTCCCAACTCCAGGCTCACTGCGCAAAACAGAAATCTCCCCCATCATTTTAGTGACAAACTGACTTGAAATATAAAGACCTAGCCCAGTTCCTTCGAACGAACGCGTCAACGACTCATCTTCTTGGGTAAATGGATCAAATATACGTTCAACTTGGTCTGGGTTCATCCCGACGCCGGTGTCACTGACCACAAAACGAATATACTTCACCTCGTCTCGCATAATTTGAGTGATGTCTAGCTTTACGTCTCCGCCAACTGTAAATTTCGCCGCATTGCCCAACAGGTGTACCAATACTTTTCGCACTTTAGCGACATCGGTTAGCATTACGTCCACTTCCGGGGCAACTTTGACGATGAGCTGGTTGTCTTGCTCAGCAATTTGCTCCAAAACAGATGACTTGACTTCACGCATGAGAGATGAGATTTCAACCTCGGATAGTGTCAAGGCTGACTGATCTTCTTCGATAGCAGCCATATCTAACAGCTGGCTTATCATAAAAAAGAGCTGATTAGACGCTTTGCGAATCTCTGCTAAATCTCGGGCCCAATCTTCATGGCCCATATTTTTAACTTCACGGGTCAGGATGTCGGCATACCCCATAATGGCACTGATCGGCGTGCGGAATTCGTGAGTCATATTGGCCAAGAACGCGCTTTTTGCCCTGTAACCTGACTCCATCGTATCCATCGCCTTAAAGCGTTGCTCTTCCAGCTCTTGGCTCAGGGTTTCAACCTTCCGCTCCAATTCCATATTTTCATAGGTCAATGTTTTTAAACGATCGGTCACGGCCGTTTCTAAAACATCTTTTGGTAGGTTCATCGGTGCGGACTTGTTGACTTCACGCAATACCAAAACCACATTGGTTTGGTCATTCCCATCAATTGTAGGTGCTTGTGCAATTTCTAGATGGGTCCGTGAGTCACCCAATTGGCACAAATACTGTTCGATCTTATGAGTTTTGCTGATAAGGGCAGAATTTACGGGATGATCATTCCCCTGCACCATTTTCTTCCCTTTATAGAGGTGCAACAAGCTCACCAAATCACCCCCCAAAATTTCATAGCGCGGCGTGTTGATCATGTCTTCGAAAGCGCTATTACACCACTGGACAACCCCTCGATCATCAGCCCAGACCATCGCCTCTGAAGAAAGCATCGTTGCAATCTCCATCCGCCCCAAAACGGCCCGAAGTTTATTGACAAGCATCTCTTGTCTAGCTATATCCAATTTCGTTACTTGTGCTTCCATTATTCTCTAGTTTACTAACCAGCCTGAAGGTTTAGCTTACGGCCGATAAATCAGCAGCCGCATAGCTACACTTAATAGGTCCCAATCATTTATTAAATAGATATTTTTTGCGATGTGCAATTCAATAGGATGTACGCTGGCTTGATGCAGCGCAAGTATACACGATCACCCATTTTGGCCACTCGTACCTCGGTACCATGCCTCGGCCGTTTGACCGGCACTTTCATCCAGTAATGCTAAATCTGCGCCCGCCTCATTCGATTTTAGGTGAACCAGAAATTCAATATTACCATCTGCACCTTGAATAGATGATTTTACTAAGCCGCAAACCGCCCAGCCATTTGCCTGCATCCATTCGACAACGCTAACAACAATCTCTTGCCGCACGTCGTCGTCTTTTATTACACCACCTTTTTCAATTTGAGATCGACTTGCCTCAAACTGTGGCTTAATCAAAGCGACCACTTCGGCCGCCGGCCGGTAATCCCTATCCATCCATTTTTGCACCGCTTTCAAAATCGTACGCAATGATATAAATGAGACATCGATGACAACCAAGCTGACCGGCTGTTCTAGGGATTCAACATACCGGGCATTGGTCCGCTCCATCACGTGAACACGATCGTCTTGGCGTAATTTCCAATCGAGCTGACCATATCCGACGTCGATGGCAAAAACTTTACTCGCGCCCGACTGCAAAAGGACGTCAGTAAAACCACCGGTACAAACCCCAACATCTGCACAAACCCGGCCAGCAGGATCAACACCAAAGGCGTCAAATGCACCCGAAAGCTTATACCCGCCCCGGCTAACCCAAGGCATGACATTGACTAAGGCGATTTCGTCGGCCGGCTGCACCGCACTCCCCGCTTGATCCACAATTTGACCATTGACGGTAACTTCGCGAGCCATGATCAAACCAGCCGCCTTACCAATCGAATCAGCCAATCCCAGCTCGGTTAAAGCGACATCAAGTCGCTTACGCGGTTTGCGGGCCATTAGCTTTCACCTCGAACTTTTTGGTCCCATTCAGCCAACACTTCAGACAGTGACTGACGCAGGTGGATCTTGGGAGACCAGCCTGTATCTTTGCGCAGCTTGTGAAATGAGCCGTATAGAACCGGGGTGTCTGACGGCCGCATGCGCTCTGGATCGTATTCGATTTCAAGGGAAACATCAGCTAACTCGGCCAAAATGTTTAGAATCGTGGATATCGAAACCGGTTGACCGGAACAGATATGATAGGTTTCACCCGGCCGGCCTTTTTCCGCCAACAGTGCATAAGCTCGAACCACATCACGGACATCTGTAAAATCCCGCTCAGCATCTAAATTGCCGACCAAAAGCTTTGGTGGAATCAATTCGGCCCGAATTTTGGCCATCTGACTTGCAAAGTCCGGCACCACAAATCCGGTAGATTGTCGCGGACCGATATGATTAAACGGACGCGCTTCGATAATCCTCATCTCAGGATAACGACGTTGATAGATGTTGAGCAAACTGCCGGCCGCCAATTTGCTGACCGCATACGGGTGCCAGGGGTTCGGCCGACTACGGGCATTAATCGGCATTTTTTCTCGTGGCTGTGGACCATAAAGCTCGGCCGTTGTGACGGCAATCAACGTTTCGACTTTTCCGGCCAACGCCGCCTCTAAAATATTCACGGTTCCTACCGTATTCACCATAATCGTGTTGGCCGGCTCCCGCCAAGATAAGCCAACGTCTGCTTGGCCTGCCAAATGGTAAATCACATTTGCCTCAGATTCCTCAATCGCCCGCAACAGTGATTCTGGGTCGAGCAGATCACCCATGACGGGAAGAAATGGATATTCTCTTTGAGGGTCAAAGTTTGCTGGGCGAATGAGTCCAAAAACCGTTTGCCCAAGTTGGCGTAGATGATTAACTAAGTGAGAGCCAGCAAAACCGGCAGCGCCCGTGATGAGTACACGCATAAAGCAATCTGTAAAATAATCTGATTTAACAATGTCAGACTGAAGGATAATTATTTTTGAGAAATGTGGCGAAACCAAGCCCCTTCTACAATAATTCGGTATCGGTGAAGGTTGAACCAGGTTGGGGTATCAAACGGCACGGTCTCGCTAAAAAATGGCTCAAATCTGGGAAAATATGAGTCATTCTGAATAGTTACAACAATTTTAAGCTGAGTTTAGAAGGCTAAAACGGCGGGACCTGCTACCATTTACTTATTACTGACTCGTCAAATTATACTCACCCATGACAACCGGTGGTAGAACGAGAAGCAAACAAAAGCTATACTCATACTAATGTTAATGTCTAAGCACAGCATCAACGAATCATACCACGAGTTTCTAACCAACTCTTGTGCAGGCGGGTACCTATTTGGACTATCTTGGCACGGACACCCCGAAATACCAGCCGCGCATGATACAGGGCCTCTTAATTTTATCGCTGTTTTTACAGACAGTTTCGATATGCACACGGTTCGATTGACAATTTCTAACTTTCATCAATCCCATCGTGACGCTGTAAAATTAACTGTAGTCACGAAAAAAAGTTGGGACAGATTCCTTGCGTTACGGCCGATTTTGGCTAAACGGATCGCCACGTTGGGCTGGCGAAGCAATGCAAACCAAGAGGCAGTCAGCAGGACCGGCTCAAAAAGCAGCATTGAAATCGGCTGGGTGGCCCAGCAACTGATGTTTGTTTCGGCCGATTTATTTAAAACCCCACCCGAAACATTACGCTTGCAATCCCTACTAAAAGCGGCCCCCACGAGAAGCAACATTCAGCACTTGAGCGAATTAATTAGCGAAAATTGGTTTGATGAGCGCAGCCACTCTTTTGACCCCAACAACATTCCTGATCTTGACAAAATCCCAATCGATTTCCCAAAACCGGTAGCCATTTACTTAAAATTAGATCAACTAATATTGGTGACGCACGACGTGCAAAACACGCTGACCCAGGTTAACCCGGCAAATTTAAAACCGATCATGGACTCACGCTCTGCCACAGAGATTCAGGTTTGTACACCCAAACAGTTTCAGCGTGCCGTGCAGGTACAGGATTTAATGGCCGCACGCCTAGCCAGCTACCAGCTTTTATGGGGACGCGAACTGCTTCGAGAGCTTAATTTCGATCAGCAGCGGTTGATCCGCAATGCGGCCGCGAGTGCCACTTATTGGCAGGTAACCGCTTTAGGCCAACGGATGTTCACCGGGATCCAATCAAATGAAAATGACCAAAAACTAATTCATGACATGCAAAACAGGCTGCTTAATCTGCGTTTACAGCACGATATTCTCGGCAGGCTTGGGCTGATGCCACCCGGTGAGCCCCCGATCCCGATGCCGGGTCGAACCGCGCCAACCATTGACCGAATCCGTGCGATTGTGGCCCACTTCGACTGGTGGTCAGAGTTTTATCTAAATCAATTAAACGCGGCATGATCAAAAACATTATTCGCCTGCTTTTCGTGGCTTCGATTCTGCTATCGATCAAGCCAGCCCCGGATCTTGTCGTAGTCGGCCCACCCCAAACGGTTGACAGCAACATACCGATTCTAGGCGTACATACAAGGCTAACGGATGAAGTCGAAGAGTGGAAAATCAAACGAAGCCTAGAGCTAGTACGTGAAATGGGGGCAACCACAATCGTTGAATTTTTCCCTTGGGCCTACTATCAAGATGATAGTGGCCAAGTCGCGTGGCAACACCCCGATCTTGTGATTGAGCACGCCCATGCACAAGGGCTAAATGTCATCGCTCGAATCGGCCTGACCCCAGAATGGGCTCGCCCTGAAGAGACAACCTTAAATTATTTGGGGAGAGAAAGTTATGCTGATTTCGCCTCGTTTACAGCCCAGTTTGCAGAACGATATCAAGGCAAAGTAAGCGCCATCATTGTATGGAACGAACCCAATTTAGCGTTTGAATGGGGATACGAGCCAACGAGTGCGGCCGACTATACGGCCCTATTAGCGCAAACCAAACAAGCGGTTACAGCCGTAAACCCGGACGTTTTGATTTTAGGCGGTGCGCTAGCCCCAACTTTAGAGCCAAAAGGGTCTCCGTGGGGGTTAAACGATCTAATTTATTTAGAAGAGATGTACGCGGCCGGTGCTGCTGATCACATGGATGGGCTTGCGGTGCATACATACGGGTTCAAATTCCCACCTGAAACAGAGCCTGCACCCGACCTGCTTAATTTTCGTCGATATGAACTTTATCGGGACATTATGCTTGAATATGGCGATGATGGCCCCGTCTTTATTACGGAAATGGGTTGGAACGATCATCCACGCTGGACACGAGCCGTTCGGCCAGGGCAGCGGATTGAATACACGCTGAATTCAATCGAGCTGGTGCAAAAGAATTCCCCTTGGGTCGAATCGGCCGCAATTTGGATGTTCCGCACCCCTGCCCCAACAAAAAGCTACATGGATGCCTATTCCTTGGTCACACCGGAATTTATTGAAAAGCCGATTTACACCGCGCTACAGCAGGCGGCCGGGGTCTCTTCCGAATGACATCGATCCAAAGAAGGTTCATGAATCAGCTGGGCTGGCTGGCTTGGCTCTGCCTGATTGGGATCGCTTTATTCGGCTGTCGTGGCGATAACCAGACATTAGATCGCATTCAAGCGGATGGGGTCATCCGGGTCGGACTTGATCCTACATTTCCTCCATTTGAAAATGGAGACGGAGGGTTGCACGGCATCGACGTTGATTTAGCCGAAGCGATCGGCCGAGAATTGGGCGTACGGGTGGAGTTTGTTTTGTTTGGCTACGACGGGCTTTACGATGCTTTGCAGATCGGCCGGTGTGACATTTTGCTTTCAGCCTTGATTGTCGATGTGACAAAGACAAAAGATTTCTCCTATTCAGAGCCTTATTTCAATGCTGGGCAATTTTTGGTTTTACGTGAAGATCAAAATGAGGCCACCGAACTGGCCGACTTTGAAGGGAAAACGCTGAGTGTCGAAACCGGCTCGGCCGGGCATGTTGCCGCCATTAGTGCTCAAAATCGTGTGCGCGATCTCGTCATCAAAACCTTCCCAACCCCAGACGATGCGATGTGGACCGTTCTTCAAGGTGAGACAGATGGTGCAATTATCGATCAGGTCAACGCCAAGCTGTATGCACAGGCCCATTCCGGCCTTGTCTTGGCACCAAATCCGGTCACCGTGGAACCGTATGCGATTGTGACCCGTAAAGACGATGGTGCGCTCCAAAGAGAGCTTGATCGCATTTTAGTTGGTCTAGAGCAATCTGGTGAGTTAAATTCAATTGTTAGCCGCTGGCTCGATTAACCAAAGCAAACTGAACAATCACTTTTGCTTCTGGTCCAGACACCCAACATCAAATATAATCAAAAAATCAAACCTGCCCTCGATCGGAATCGAGGTGAGATGAGATGAGCTTATCCCCAGAAAAAAGGGGAAGAGAGAAAAAATGGAAAACGAAAACGACATCTTCGAGAATGAAACCGTATCAAAAGAAACAGATGACGGCATCATGAGCCGACTTGAAAGACTTGCGCGCAAACTGCCAGGCTTTTCTGGTTATTTAGATAAAAAAGAACGGCGGGAGTCAGACCGGGAATTGCGCAACACAATCAGCGGCCGCCTCGAAGCGGTTCGTCTTGAATTAGGCGGAATTAGCGAAGCCCTTTCGGCCGATATTATTTTGGCCATCGATCACGCAGAACCGATCGGCCGAGCGGACAATCGGCTTATGGGACTGATCGGAAAAATCAAAGATGCACCCAGCGGCTATTCAGGATTTTTCGATGCGAACAAAGTAGATGAAGCGGTACTTGACCAAATTTACATGTTCGATAGCTCCATGCTCGCCTATGTAGACCAAGTTGGGGATCATGTAAAAGCCCTACAATCGGCCGTAAGCGACGGGACCCACATCGGCGCAACGATCACCGAACTTGATTCAGTTTTAAAAGATGCAAATAGTGAGTTCGCATCACGCAATGAAATTATTAGCGGGATAGCTTAATTTAGTGACTAGTGGTGAAGGGCTGAATACCCCAAACTTTCAGCCCATTTAGCCGACTACTTGCAAAAGAGGAGAAAAATATGGCACGCATTTTAGATCGTGTAATGGTGGAAAGATGGCTTCGTGACGAGGTCGTTCAAAAAGTACCTCAAGGTGGCCCCGGTGATATTCGCTTGGGCTCACAATGTATTGTCAATCCGGGCGAAGTTGCTTTATTTGTGCGTGGTGGTGAGTCTCTTGGCACCTTGGCCCAAGGGCGTCATACCCTTACCACAGAGAATCTTCCTCTGCTTGACCGCCTTGTAAAAGGGGTTTTCAGCGGTAAAAATGTCTTCACGGCCGATGTCTTCTTCGTCAAAACGACCGACATCACCATGAAATGGGGAACCGCAAACCCGATTGTGATTGAACATGCTGGGCGCGGCCCAGGTGCCAGTGCAATGGTTGGCAACGGAACCTACGTGATGAAAGTCACAGATCCATGGCGTTTCTTAACAGCGATGGACGCGTTTCGTGACAGTGTCCGTTCACCCCAATTAAAAGATCGTCTTGACCCGATGCTTGGGGTGATGATGCAAGACAAGCTGAGCGAATTGGCTCAAGCTAAAAACTTAGGTCCGGCCGACTTGCAGTCTTTCTCTAAAGATCTAAACGAGCTACTTGTTGGCATGCTGCAAGCGGAGTTTGATGCGATCGGCCTCTCACTGGTTGATTTCAACATTCGCATCGCACTGCATCCTAATTCTTTAGAAGTCGTCACAAAAATGGGTTATGGCACCAGCTACACCCAAATGCAACAAGCGGACGCTTTACGTGCTGCGGCCGACAATCCAGGGGGTGCAGATGGTTTAGCCGGATTGGGCATCGGCGCAATGGGCATGGGCGCGTTGCAAAATCAACAGATGATGCAGCAACAACAGCAGCAAATGATGAACCAGCAACAGATGGCGGCTGCTCAAGCCGCGGCCGGTACAACAGAATCTGCAGCAGCTCCAGCTGAAAGCAGTGGTGGCAGCGAAATGCCAGCGGTGATGACCCCGGCCCAAGCAGCTGAAATTGTGCAGGTGACCGAGGCCGACATTATGGCCGTTATCGAGTCAGGCGAGCTCAAAGCACGCAAAATCGGTAGCGCCTACCGCATCAGCAAAGCGAACCTAGAAACGTTTTTAAACGGTTAGATCAGATCTGACTCAGCTTAAATAACAACCAGACCTTTCAAGTCAAAAAACTTGAAAGGTCTTTTTAATACA
>JAHDEB010000114.1:4739-18693 GCA_020629055.1 Chloroflexota bacterium | reverse complement strand
TGACGGGGAATGACCCGGCCGATCAGATTAGGCTATTGAAAGATGAGGAAGCAAACTCTGAATGAACCAAGAAGACAATTCTGAACTCATCATTTTTTTTCTACCACTGCTCTGGCTGTATCTGCTTGTCATTGTCCCAACGACTCGATTCAAGATTGCGATTTTTGTCCTCGGGATGGCCTTATTATTGGGACGTAAATTGCTTCACTTTGACTTCAGTTCCTGGCTGGTTCAGCAAGAGCATCAGGAGTTACGATCGATTGATTTAAACCTATTAGCGGCTGAGCGAGCTTATGACTTTTTTGAGGAAAGTGAAGAACTATCTACCCAAGTTGCTTCCCTCGTCGATGCTATCAAAAATATTGACAAAGATTTTAGTAATTTCATTGTTCGAAATGCCGCATATGGACGATATTTTCTGTTTGATTGTTCAAAAAAATTATTGACAGATCAAACAAACATTGCTCAGCAAATTCAGGCCGGTGTCGGGATAATATCTGACATTCAAAGGACCCCAGAGTTTTTACTTATTCGCCAAAGCTTAGAAGAACAGATCACCCTAAAGCAAAATGAATTCTCAAACCCAAAATACCGAGGATACTTGCACAAGCTACCGGCCGGTCATTTTCCTAGTTGGCTGGCTTCCGATCAGTTTTACTGTTTATGCACAAAAGATAATAGGCAGGGGGCTGCTCAATTTTTAAAAGACAATGACCAGCTTGAGCTTTATATGAAAAACGATTCTCTCCAGATAATAAGCTTTAATCAAAATTTAGCCGCCGCCTTCTTCAACAAAATCTTACGAGCAGATGGAGCCGACTTCCATGAGCACGTAGATTTAGCCACCATTCTATTGAGCATTTATGGGAGTGATTCTGACCTTAGGCAAAAAGAACCAAGCTCAGAATAAAGCAATCAAAAAGCGCATGAGAATTAATAACAAAAAAATAACTCCAACAGGTATCGCCATTCCACTTACCTTAATCTCAATTTTCGGATTAATTTCCACTGAATCTGGGTCAGAGAAAACAATTGCCGCATTTTTAACCATTTTTGGCACGTTTTTAATTATTGCGGAGCATCGAAAAGTGCTACCCGAGGCATTTAATCGCTGGCTTCGCCGCCAAGAACAGAAGGATTTACGAACGGTTGACTTAGCCGTTTTAGCGGCCGAGCATGGGTTAGAATTTAGCCAAGAGCATGATGAGATTGAAGCATTATTGACCCAATCACTCAATGTGATCGAGTTGCCTCCAAAGGGGTTCCAACATGTTATGTTTGGCGAAGAAGATCTCGGCCGAATAATTATTTTTGAGTATCATCGAACTCAGCCCAAATTAATACCGATGGTCGGAACTGCGGCCGAATTTAATTTCCAAACGGTGCCAAGCATTCTACTCATTCACAAAACGGTACAGCATGTGCATATTTTGAAGTCAGCCTGGGGGAGAAATCATGATTACAAACAACTTATCAAGGATTATTTTCCCGGCTGGCTTTTCCCCACGGAATTCATATGTTTTTACAAGGGTGCTGACCCAGACGAGATAAAAAGGTTTTTAGAAAACAATCGACCGTTTAGCTTTGTAAGCAATGAACCCTCTGTACGCTTAATCAGCTTTCACGAAAAAACGGTCTCTGCATTTTACGAGCGCAAGTTGAAAGCCGATGGCTCAAATCTAAATAACTTTAGACGGTTGGCACAAAGAATGATGGAAGTTGTGGGAAACGCAACGAACCTAAAAGAGACAGGAACAGGGTCGTAGCATTTGATTTCCTAAACTAAAAAGCAATCGTATCACTTCAAAATTCAATGGATAACATATAACTGGCCAGCCACTGTGAGTCAACCATTTTAAACGCAAGGCCATTCGTACATTAGAGCTTTCAACACCTAACCCTCAACCCCCAAACAAACTAAAACAATAGCCCAGCAAACCGGCCGCGATTAACCCAACACCTTCTTAAAATCCAACCCTTGGTAGATCGGCCGAAATCCCAGACTTTTGTTCAAATCTAGCATCGGGTTGGTCTCCTCATTTTCAGTTTGGATAAGCGGCCGACCCAACGCCAACGCATGCTCGAAACCAGCCACTTTCATAGCGGTTGCCAGACCCCGACGGCGATACGATCGGTCGATAACCGTAATACCGGTTTCCATCCTCTCCGCTTCACCTTGATGGATCAAGATGGCGCTCCATCCGACAAACTCGTCCCCATCCGTCGCAATAAACCAACCTTCCGGGTAAAAGTGAGGCGTGCTGATATACATCTCTTTTATCTCTTGAGGGGTCCTGCGCTTGGGTGGTTCTGCATGTGGCTCATCGTTGGCCAATACCCAATGCAGCGCTTCAAGCTTGTCTAGATACCGCTCCTCGTCGTCCATCAGATCAGAAAGCGGCCGGATTTCGATCCCTTCCGCAGCAAGCTTTTGGCGCAAAGGGGCATATTTCTCAACATCAAACTGTGACAGGTCGATCTCTGAATTGGTAATGCGCTCAATGACGCTATAGCCTCGGTTCTCTAAAAATGAAACAGATTGCGGCTGTGTATCACGGGTGTAAGTAAGCAGGCTGGCCGCATTTTTGTTTACCTTTAAATCATCCTCAGTCTGATCAAAAAATGCGGTTCCAATTCCTTTATTTCGATAGTCGGGCAACGTGCTAAACGAGACAAAGTATTGATCGGGTGTTGCGCTCCACACGGTGCGACTGCGCTGTCCGTAGCCAACCACCTGGCCGTCCCACTCAGCCAGCAGTCGCGAAAAGTCATACTTTTCCCCTTGGGTGCGCTGATCGCTACTTTTGATCCCGTCTAGCGTTGCGCTACTGTCTGGCCACAGTGTTTTGTAGATGTTGTAGATCGTTTGATAATCTGAATCAGTAAAGTTGAATGGTCTAAAATGTAGCATATTAATATTCTCTTCGCGTTGAGAGCAATTAGACTCCAAATGTGGCAACTTGGAGCTTGTTTTTATTCGATAAAGTGTAAGCCCAATTGAGATTCGGCCGCATGAAACATCGCTGCGGGGCCAATTGGAATCTCCGGTTTTCGATCAAGGACAGTAAATTCAACGAGAGCGAGTGCAGCAACAGACAATGCAACCGGGTTAAATAAAACAGATCCGGCTAACCCTAATGCGATCCCCGACAAGGTAAACCCACTGCGTAGATAAAATCGATTTGTGGCTCGTTGAACAACCTGATTGTATTCCTCGACCAACGTTTTCATTTCCTCTACGGCCGCTTGTGGTTTATACCCTTTATCGATCACCTGCCGTTGCCAATCATAAAATGCCTGTCTTTTTTTCCGAAACTCCCCGTCTTTGGCTAAATCGATCGTTAGTTGAAAACTTTCTTCGATATTGTCTAAGTCAGGTATCGCCAACTGGTGACGAAAAAGGATCGCTTGTGCGGACGATTCAGCTTCATGCCGGCCGAGTTGAACATTATATTCGGCCAAAAATTCTGACTCCGCCTGAAAGGCGGCAACCACGTCGACATGATGAACACCTTCGGGTAACTCAATCTGATCTTCTTGGGCAAGGATCATACGAGTCATTTCGTAACCTAATTCTTTTTTAGGGTCTTTACCCACCCATTCAGCATCATGACGAACAGCCTCTAGATCGCTTAGCCTTGTTTGAAAAACGGACTGCCGATATTCGTCCCACGGTTTTTCTATAACCAGATCACCCATCTGCTCTACCCGCTTGTAAAGCAAATCTGGATCCCATTTGTTATAAGACCAACGAGCTTTCTCGCCTCGGCTGGCTGGAACTGGCATGACCAGCCGATCATAAAGTAACAGCTCTGGGATTAATGTTTTTAGATCGGTATGATCTTTAACTGAGTATGACCCCCATCTTTCGCTGGTCATGTTAAATTCTCCTTGCAGAGACATGCCCCCTAAACCATAAAACTCTTTTCAGGGTTTTCTTCAAACAAAATCGGCCGGGTATAGCTAAACGGTGAGATATCATGCGGCGTGGTGCCGTCCAGCGCCAGCTCGCTGAGCATACGGCCGATCTGCGACGAATATTTAAACGCATGCCCGGCACCGATCCCAACCTGAATGTTTGGCTGATCGGGCAGCTTTGCAATCACAAAGTCTCGGTCAGGTGGCATCGCGTACAGGCACGTTTTGGTTAAAATCGGCGGACCATACGCGGCCGGCAAATACTGTTTAACGAAATTGTTGATGCGTTCTAACATCGGGAGGTCCGGCTCAAAGGTGCGTGTGTCGGCTGTCGTTTCTTGACCACCCGCATCTTGGCTCGCTTTAGGTCCATTCTCACCATAAACGGGGAACCCATAAAAACAGGGCTCCGTCATCCAGATCCAAATAGGAAAGCGGTCGGGCATAAAATCAGCGACGTTCGGGGTGTCGTAATAGACGACTTGCTCTTTGGTCACGGTCAGATTGACCCCTTCACCCAAATAACCCAGCGCAGTATTCGACCATGCCCCAGAGGCGATCACAAGCTGTTCGCAGCGATAGGTTTCCCCACCGGCCGTCACCTCAACCTCGTCCCCGATCGGGGTGATACCGGTGACCGGTACATTGTCTTTTAGCACCGCACCATGGGCGCGTGCCATGCGCAGATGGGCCGCCATCGCTTTGGCGGCCGGGGCGATGCCGCTCTCTTCTTGATAAAGCACCTGAATATCATCGGTCAGCTTCCATTGGGGCCAGCGATACATCGCTTCTTTCGCATCGAGCATTTCATACGGCACCCCACAAGCGGTCATGCTTTCAGTGTAATCAGAGATGGGGATCAGCGCGTTGGCAGGACTAAGGTCAATACCGCCCGTTTTTACAATCAGCTTTTCTTCAGCATCTTGCTCCAGTTCGTCCCAAGCATCATAGGCCAATTTGGCTAGCTCTACATAGTTTTCGTTGTGGTAACTTAGCCGGATAATGCGAGAGTGATCTTGTGACCCGCCGTTTAGATGGCCGATTTCAAACTGCTCTAGCCCTAACACGTCTGACCCCAGACGGCGAGAAAGCCAATAGGCGGCTGCACTACCCAATCCACCTAACCCAATTACAATTACTTTAAAGTTTTTTTTCATGGTTAAAAAATGAGAAGAGACGCGTTTAGTGATAACTTAACTTGTTCACGAAACTATTTATTCAATATTCGGTTTCAGCTTACAACCACTCGGGTCAAAATTTTAACCATTTATATCGACAGGTAGCATTTTAGACAAAGATGGCGACCATAAATCACTGCGTGAGGCCATAAAACCGGCTGCTCATCGCAAAAGGATATAATGAGAAAATAGTTTTGATGCCTAACAATACTTACAAAAGTGGTGTACTTTCCTATACAAATGTCAGTGGGTTTGGCACACTCTTTAAGAGAGTCTTGCTATGGAATGATCGCAACATAAAATCCGATTGTTCAAAGACGGCATACTTGATCGGGAAAAAGAATATTTAAATACACGCTGGAGATCATTTTGGATACATCAAATCGTTCACTGATGGGGGAAATAGACGGTATTCGTTCGTCAACGGCCCCAGGTTTGCTAAGCAACCAAGAAAAAGACACCTTAATCGAAAGAGCCTTCCTCGGACTTTACCGCTGGTACGTTTCCCGTTCTCAGGCTACCCGAAACTGGAATCCTAATACAACAATCGATTGGAAAAATATGCGGACAGACCATTCCGCAGAACTCAATACGATCCTTGAAGGATTCTTTGCCGTAGAGCAGTATGTGCCAGACTATGTTTTGACCCTTTTGCAGGTTGTGCGTAAAAGCTACGGCCGCTCTCACTTTCATATCCGTTGGGGATCTGAAGAAGAAAAGCATTCTGACCTTTGGGAAAATGCCCTCCTCTTTTCTCAATTTAGAAGCCCGGAATGGATCGAAAATTATAAAGAAGCATTGCGCAGCAAAACTTGGGAACTTCCTTGGGACAGCCCGATTCACATGATCATGTACACGGTCATTCAAGAGCGGGCAACGCAGGTCAACTATCTCAATTCAGGCCTTATCGCCCAAGGCAAATCAGATGACCCGACCTTTAAAAATGATGCAGATCCGGTTCTAGCCCATGCGTCCCAAATCATCGCCATCGATGAAGCGGCACACTACAATTTCTTCATGGAAGGGGCCAGACTTTATCTCTATTACTATCCGGCCCAAGCACTCGAGGCGATGCAAGATGTCATCCAATTCTTTGCAATGCCGGCCGGTAATCTCATCCCCGACTACGACAAGTTTGCAGAAGTCGTTGCGGCCGCAAGCGTCTACGGCCCGCGCGAGCATTTACGCGACGTCGTTGATATCGCCCTAAAAAACCTCGGTATCGAGGGGCGCAAGAAATTGCGCAAAGGGATTGAAAAATATCGCCAAGTGCCAGATTTAAATGGCAATTTACGCGATACGGCGATTTTTGATTTACTAGATTACGATGGTGTGGAACAAAAAGTCCAAAAGCTATTTGGCCGAATTGAAAAATACGAGCAAAATATCGGCTTAGATAAAATCTTTCCGACCGTATTTATACCCAGCGGTTTTTCAACCAAATAGCAGTTATTACACCCTAAAAGACTTCGGGACTATTCAAAGAAATCTGTCTTAGAATAATTTCGAAGTCTTTTTATAGGTGTGGTTCGTTTGGTTGTATAACCGTTCTCGGTTTAGTTAAACTTGACATACCCTTATGTCCAAAAGAAGATCTCGGAACCGACCATCGCGCCCGGCCGGTGGTATCCTCGCACAGCCTTTCAAGCAACCCCAGAACAACTGGTCCCCCTACCACATCCTTTCACCCCAACAGCTAAACGACCTGCATGAAGCCTCGATGAACATCCTCGAAAATATCGGGGTTGATTTTATGGATGAGGAAGCGCTCGATATTTGGGAAGCGGCCGGTGCAAAAATAGATCGATCTACCGAACATGTTTGGATCGATCGCGGCCTTGTCGCACAAGCCCTAGAAACAGCCCCCTCTCAATTTACTTGGCGAGCCAGAAACCCGGCCCATAATGTTGTCATCGGTGGCAACAGCCTAACCTTTGCCCCCTGCGGGGGGATGGTTTATGCCAGCGACTTAGATCGCGGCCGTCGGCCGGGGATGCTTGAAGATTACGAAAATTTGCTCAAGCTGACCCATGTTTGTCCGCTGCTGCACTTTGGCCCATGGGAACAGGTGACGGCCCATGATGTGCCGGTTAGTTTGCGCCATTTGGTACGGCTTAGCCGAGGTATCGAGCTAACCGATAAAGTCCTGAGCGAAGCCGCGCACGGCCGCATCATCACGGCCGACAATCTTGAAATGTCTCGCATTGTTTTTGGGGACGATGCCATAAACCCACCAAACGGAGAAACCCCTGATCCGGTGATGGGAGATGTCATCAACGTCAACAGCCCGCTTCGGTTTGATGATCGAATGTTGGGCGGCCTAATAACCTATGCCCGGGCAGGGCAGATTACCTTTATTACCCCGTTTATTTTGGCAGGGGCCAACAGTCCGGTGACGATGGCGGCCGCTTTTGCACAACAAAACGCCGAAGCCTTAGCCGGGGTCGTGCTAACACAGCTGGTCCGGCCGGGGGCACCGGTTATTTATGGGGGCTTTACCACCAACACCGACCTGAAAAGCGGTAGCCCCAGCTTTGGGACACCGGAAGGGGCATGGGCCCTGCTGGTGGGTGGGCAGATGGCGCAGCACTATGGCTTGCCCTATCGGGGCAGCGGCGGGTTGACCAATGCCCCTGTGGTCGATGCCCAATCGGCTTATGAATCAAACTGGAACATGTGGCCCTGCGTGCTGGCCCACACCCACCTCATGATGCACTCCGTCGGCTGGATGGAGTCGGGGCTAACCGCATCGTTTGAAAAATTTGTGATTGACGCGGAAAACTTGGCGATGTTTGCTAAGTTTCTAGAAGGATTTGAAGTCAACAAAGAATCATTGGCACTAGACATGATTGCGGAAGTTGGCCCTGGGGGTCATCATTTCGGCACACCGCATACGCAGGCACGGTATCGCGATGCGTTTTACCAGTCAGAACTGGCTGACCGTGATCG
The DNA here is from genome assembly GCA_020629055.1 of Chloroflexota bacterium. Lineage (GTDB taxonomy): Bacteria > Chloroflexota > Anaerolineae > Promineifilales > Promineifilaceae > WTJY01. The sequence continues at coordinate 10,648 of JAHDEB010000114.1, read as the reverse complement.
GTTTGATAATTGGGAAATCGCTGGTAGTGAAGACACAACGGTGCGGGCTAACAAAATTTGGAAAAAGTGGCTGAAAGCGTATGAAAAACCACCTCTTGACGTGGCGATAAAAGAAGAGTTAGATGCGTTTGTGGCTCGTCGCACAAAAGAGTTGGAAAATATAAATCTGTATGATTAACACCATGAAATTGTTCTCGTAGGGGCGTACACATTTTTCGATTATCTCAAAGGATACGGCAATCTTTGGTAAAAATGTGTCGCCCACGGCATGGAAATATCCCTGTAACCCAGTGATCTGCCACCGGGCGATACATTCGCACAAAGATTTTCCGTTTTGAGTTATTATTTCCAACGAATGTATAGCCCCAACCAGTGAAGATAAAACTATGACCCAAAAACTAATTGTCCTCATGGTCGATGGCATATCGGCCGATCATTATTCCCGCATTCGTACTCAGCTGCCCCATCTGATGCAGCTAGAAAAACGTGGATTCCGCATCGAGCGGCTGCACGCGGAACAGTTAGGCGTTTCGCTGGCTGGGCGTGTATCGATGCTGACCGGCCACACGGCCGACCAAAGCGGCGTCTATGGCAACAAAACATGGGATTCAGACCAGCAAAAGTTTCGCTATGCTACCCCAGATGATATTCGCACCCCGACGATGTTTTCCCGCGCGCAAGCGGCCGGGCGCAAAACCGCCTGCATCGGTGCCGGTATGATCCGGCCGGAAGATTGCGACCTGATGGTGCCCCCCAACTGGGTCGATGGCTGGGCGATCAATCGAGCCCGTGACCCTGAACCGGCCCCGGCCGATCATCCGTGGCAACGTGTGGTCGATGCCCCACCAACGCAGCAGTTTTTGGATCAGTGCGCCAAGTATGGGCTGCTCACCGACTATCCGGCCCAAATGGAAGGGTTCTACGAACCGTGGATGTTGATGTGTGATCAAATCATTTGTGATTGGGTTGGGGCAATGGCTGCGGCTCCCCTTGATGAATCACCTGATCTGATTTGGGCTGAATTTTGCATTCCCGACCATGTGCTTCATGGCACCGGCACCGATAGCGCGTGGTCAGACTGGACGCTAATCGAAGCGGACATGGCGGTCGGCAAAATCATGCAGCGGCTTGAAGATGCGGGGGTTGCGGACCAGTGGAATATCGCTGTGATGGGTGACCATGGCTTTGGGCCGATTGAAACCGCCATTCACCTAGAAAATATCGTTCCGGACATCGTCTATTCGGGTGAAGGGGCGGTTGCAGTTGTGCATGCAACCCCGGCTGAATTTGCAAAAATTGTAGAAGCGGTGGAACCTTTTGGGATTGAAGCGGGTCCACAAACAATGTTCCCGGCCGAAATGCGGGGTGAGCTGCACTTGCTGATCGCCCCGGAAAAACATAGTTTCGAAGGGCTTTACGGCCGGGATCGGACCGAACCGACCGGCACACCGGGAGCGATAGCCACGCACGGTTTCCGCCCTGGCAGCTCGTTAGATGATCGGATGTGTATCATGGCTGGCCCAAGCGTGCCGAGTGGAAGTGCACAGACGGCCGATGCCAATCAGGTGGCTCCGTCACTTGCAAAAATTATGGGGATAGACGCTGATGATTTTCCGGCTAAGTCTGTTTTTTAACCGACTGACCGCAATTGATTTAGATGAACATGGAGAAAACACATGCAATATAACGTAACCACCCCGGCCGAATATATGTCTGCACTTGAGGATGATTGGCGACGAGCCAAAGTTGTAGAGATCCGAGAAATTATCCAATCAAAAGCACCAGACTTAGTTGAAGGGATTCAGTATAAAATGCTGAGCTATGGCGATGGGGCCGACAGCACCGTATTTCACCTGAATGCTCAAAAAAACTATGTCAGTTTCTATGTCGGTGATACGGCCAAAATCGACCCATCGGGGGACCTTTTAGAAGGGATAAACTGCGGCAAAGGGTGTTTGCGTTTTAAAAAGTCGCTGGCGATAAGCGACACGCGCCTGGATGAGTTTATTGAAAAAACTATCGAACTGTGGCGTGCCGGTGTCGATGTGTCTTGCTAACGCATTTGCCCGATTAGCCAGCCTGGCACTTTTTGCAAACCCCATAAATCTCTAGCAGATGCCCTTCGATCTTGAACCCGTGTTTTTCAGCCAGCTGTTGGCTTAAATCTTCGGCAAACGAACATTCGGCGAATTCAACCGTTTGGGCGCAGCGCATGCAAACCAAATGGTGATGATGCCCGTCTTCTAGCAAAACGAAATGGGCCGCACCACTCCCTTGATATGTCGGCCGAACCACACCGATTTCGGCCAACAGATCTAACGTCCGAAAAACGGTCATCCGACCAACGCTAGAGCCAGTGCTTTGCATATGCTCATAGAGATCATCGGCCGTCATGTGTCCATGAAAATTGAGCAGCGCTTCGACAACTTCGAGCCGAGCGGCGGTTGGACGATGGCCATATTGAGAAAGTTTGTTTTCAATTTGAATCTTGTTCATTGTCGATTTACGATTTTGAGCTAACGATTGATGGTCGGCCGACCCAGCGGTAGACCGCACCACGTTCGGGGGCGAATAAAAATACAAGTCCAAAAATTAGGGTAGCAACCAGCACAACGGCCGGTCCAGACGCGATATTCAGGTAGAAGCTCGCGTAGAGCCCGATCCCACCCGATAGGGCACCGATCAAGGCACCGATCCACATCATCGGCTGCAAGCGGCGGGTTAAAAACGATGCGGCCGCGGCCGGGGTAACAATCATCGCCAGCATAAGCGAGATGCCTACGGCGTTTAAAGCCACCACAATGGTTACGGCGATCAGCACGAGCAGCAGGTAGTCATAAAAGCGGACGGGCAAGCGAAGGGTTCGTGCCAAAGTCGGGTCGAAAGAAACAACCAGAAGCTCTTTATAAAACAAGATGATCACCCCGAATACGATCACGCTTAGCCCAAACATCGTCCATAGATCAGCGGTCGAAACGCCTAGCAGATTGCCAAACAGAAAATGGGTTAAATCAACCGCATACCCATCTGTGGCTGACAGCATGGCGATGCCTAAAGCGAAGGCACCTGCAAAAATCACGCCGATGGCAGAGTCTTCACGCAGCACGTTTCGCTCACTGAGCGCCCCGATCCCAAATGCGGTCAAAACACCCATCACCAAGGCACCAATCACCAAAGGAATGCCGGTCAAAAAAGCGATGACAACACCGGGCAAAATGATATGGGCCAATGCATCCCCTAAAAACGCCATTCCGCGCAGCACAACATAGGTGCCTAAAACCGGGCAAAGAACACCCACGAGTAAAGCAGCGATGAGAGCGCGCTGGAAGAAGCTAAAATTGAGAGGATCGAGGATAAATGACATCTAAAAAAGGGGGCGATTAATGATCACAACAAGTGTCGGCGATCAGCACCCCATCTTGGGTGTGCAAATGACCACCATAGGCCAATACTAAATTGTCGGCCGTTAGCACGTCGGCCGGTTTGCCCAATGCGATGAGTCGTCCGTTGAGCAGCAAAACTTGATCAAACCGTCTTGCGGCCATATTTAGATCATGGGTTGCCACTATGGCGGTAATGCCGCTCGCCGTTACCGACTCTAACACCTCGAACACCTGCTCTTGGCTAGGCAAATCTAGCCCAGCCAGCGGCTCATCTAATAACAACAGTTCCGCCTCTTGCGCCAACGCCCGGGCGATAAAGACCCGCTGTTGCTGACCGCCTGAAAGCTCTCCGATTTGTTTGTCGATTAGATGGGTCGCATTAACCCGCTCTAGGCTCTGGTAAACAAAATCACGATCCTGCTTTTTGGCCCAGCGGAACAGACCGATTCTGGCCGTGCGCCCCATCATGACCACATCTTGAACCGTGACCGGAAAGCTCCAATCAACAGACTGCCGTTGCGGCACATAGGCGACGCACAGATGCTCGGCCGGATTGCTGCCGTAGAGATTGGCGCTACCGTTGTCCGGCCGAATTTCACCCACAATCAATTTAAACAGCGTACTTTTACCTGCGCCGTTTGGCCCAACAACGGCCACACGCTCGCCCACGTTGAGCGTAAACGAAAGATCATCCAAAGCGGTCTGTTGACCGTAACGAACCGTGACATGGCTCGCGTCGAACAGGGGTGCATCCGGTAGATGCTCAGCCCCGTAGTGATCTTCTGCGTGTGTCATTTGTGAGGGGGTTTGTTCTGCCATGGTGATATTTTATATCAAAACAAGGTGAGTCGAAAATATCATTAAACCTTATCGAAAACGTGATGTGTGGCGGTTAGATTAAGGCCGCAGTCCGTGGTTAATAGCCGATGGGCTTTAGCGCACTGGCTCAATGCGAAAAACAAGGCCGATTATTCTCGAAAGACAACTTCAAAATCTTTAAGCGTTGTCCCGTAGCTCACCCGCGTCCGCTTCCATTCGTACCGATCATGGAAACCGCGCCAAGTCCCCCCTTGCGTGGTTAGCGCCCCCCACAAACTAAGCGTTTCAACCATCTCTAGCGTCAAATCACTGTATCGGCCGGACGGATAGGCTAAAAAGCGGGGCTTGTAGCCGATGTGGGCGGCCAAAGTTTCTTGCGACCCTAAGATTTGCCAAACATGGTCGTTGCGTTTTAGGATCGATAGATCTGGGTGGCTTTTTGTATGGGACTCAAAGCGATGCCCGGCCGCCGCCATCTCTTCAATCATCTCCCATGTCATGTACCCTTCATACCCGAAATCAATAAACTCTGTTGGTACAAAAAAGGTCCCCTTATAGCCAAATTCTTCTAAGATCGGATACGCGATTTCATAATTATCGATATACGCATCGTCAAATGTAATCACCACCACTTTCTCTAGCGGCTCCCCGCTGTTGGCCAAAACCTCGATCACATCGTAAAGATCAACCGATTCGTAGCCCCGATCTTTTAACCACTGCATTTGTGCCCGGAAACGATCAGGCTCCACCGATAAGTTGATCCGATATTTGTCCGCATCTTCGGGTGGTTCACTCACATAGTGGTACATTAAAATCGGCACTCGAATCGTTTGGCTAATAGATGGGGACTGCAAAACTTCGGGCAAATCGGGCAGCTGCGGCGTCGCCGTTGGTGTCGGGGTGTTGGTCGGCAACGGGGTCTCGGTCACCGTCGGGGATGGGGTGATTGTGGGGTCTAGCGTTTCTGTCGGTTCAATCGTTTGGGTCGGCGTATTGGTGATATCAACTGTAGGGGATTGAGTCACCGTCGGGATCGGCGTGTGTGTGGCTAAAAAAGTGTTGTCCGGCCCGCGGGTTATTTGTGCCAATATATCTCCGGCCGGTCTTGTGGGGATCGGGGTGAGCGTAACAACCGGCTCTGACAGCACAAGCGTTGGGGTTGCGGTCACAACTCTGGGGGTCGATTGCACACCGCAGCCGGTAAAGCTGATACAGGCGAAGAGCAATAGCAGCAAGCTGTGCCAAGATCGATTGTGATGACGAAAGATATGATTGAATGACTGCATTTTTATCAAACGGTGTGCTCAGCATAACGATGCTTTGCAGATGACCGGTACTGCTTAATCATCGGCCGGTTATTATAACCTCAACTACCCCCAGAAGAATGAAAATCTATACGGAAACAGAGGATAAATCGTTTAAGTTCGGTTTAAAAACGGCCGTTTTCTTACAGCCGGGGCAAACATCAGCACCAAAAAGATACGTTTGGGATTTTGCCAGCGGTAGAGACTGAAAAATGATGAGGAACGCTTAAAAAGCTGACGGCTGAGTTGCCATAAACTTGTGCCGATTATGAAAGTTGCTGTTATACTGCAATCTGTGATGCAACCCCCACGACACCCCTTTTTTAACCCAACGAAAGCTAGATGATCTGAGTTTATGAGTTATAGCGAGTTAGAAGAAACCGAGCTCATTGAGCGGGCGAAA
>JAHDEB010000114.1:0-4639 GCA_020629055.1 Chloroflexota bacterium | reverse complement strand
TGAGTTTATGAGTTATAGCGAGTTAGAAGAAACCGAGCTCATTGAGCGGGCGAAAACCGATAAAGAGGCCTTTGGAGAACTGTATACCCGATACGTTGATCGGATTTACAGCTATGTTTACTATCGCACAGGGGACGTGGCCGAAGCGGAAGACCTAACTGCAAAAATCTTTTTTAGAGCGATGAACCACATCCCCCGATACACCGACCGAGGACTACCGTTTTCCGCGTGGTTGTATCGCATTGCGCGCAACTTGGTTGCCAACTGGCACCGTGACCGCAGCCGTCGTCGTATCATCGCCTTAGACGACATCACCCACTGGAAAGTAGGGCAAGAGAGCCCTGAAATCGAAACGCAACTTTTACAAGATCGAGACGCACTACTCAAGGTGGTTCGCCGCTTACCGGCCGAACGGCAAGAGCTGCTGATTCTAAAGTTTGTTGACCGCCTATCTAATTCAGAGATCGGAGACATCATGGAACGAAGTGAAGGGGCGATTAAGTCACTTTACCATCGCACCCTTCTCGCGCTGCGCGAAGAGTATGAAAAAGAGTCTCAACAAGAGAAAGAAGCGCGCCTCACATTGCTCGATCGATTTAAAAAACTGACCAATCGTGGCTCAGACGGTGAGTCATAGGTCCTGTTTACCCCCCAAAACTGTAATTTAAGTTAAAGAAACATAAATTCCGATGCAACCAATCCGGTGGAGGTGGGTTCTTACTTGTATCGCGTAACTTTACGCAGTTTAAAAACAGTCATTTCTAGTACTGCGCGGCGTAATACCCGCCTAGTTCAATTAACGTGCAGTACCCTATACAAAGGGGTGAACCACGTTTAAACATGCTGGTCATTTATGCCCTTTTGTACTAGCCATTGCCAAAACAATGAACGAAAAAATAAAAGCCTTACCTGAAATCCTAGCTACCCATGCAGATGCCCTTAATCAAGGTCGTGATATTTCGGCCGACATTATGGCCAAGCACGGAGACAGCTACCCCGGTCTACGCATCCTCCTAGACATCGGCCGCAGTTTGAGCCGTTCATTTATCCCCTACCGTGCCCCGGCCGATTTTGTCCATATTCTTCGTACCGACTTACGCATGTATGAAGATCAACCGGTACCCGAACCGATTAAGCCCGCCATTTATCTAAACCCATGGGTTTTGGTCACCGGCATCGCCAGCACGTTGGCGGCCGTCATCGGTATCGTCGTTTGGTTCAAAATGCGCTCTAGCAAAGATTCCGTTTCAGTCGATTTATAACGACTCGACGACCGCCTACACCTGCAAACAATGTGCGTAAGTCACCCGATTTAATCGCGCCTATAACATTTTGCATAATAAAATGTGAACACCTTTCGGTCTGCGTTATCATTCTGGCATGCAGTGTCAAGAATTCCCCCTGATCGCAACCGATCATACTCATCTTCAGGCAAAATGTTGGGAGACTACAACGACCCAACCCAAACCAAAAGCGATTGTTTGTTTGATTCATGGATTCGGCGAACATTCCGGCCGATATGAACATGTGGCCCAAGCGCTAACGGCGGCCGACTATACGGTTCTCGCCTTAGACAGTCGGGGGCATGGCAAATCGGCCGGGGCGCGCGGCTTTATCCCATCATATGAACAATTTTTAGAAGACGTTGATGTTTTTCTAGAGGATGCCGTTGCCCGTTACCCGGACGAAAAGCTATTTTTATACGGCCATAGCACCGGCGGCGGCTTGGTGCTGCGCTATGTGTTAGAGCGTCGGCCGGAGATTGCTGGTGTCATCGCATCTAGCCCTTGGATATTGCTGGCCCGTGATCCGGGTTTTATCGCCAAGGCGCTCATGTGGGTCTTTGGCTGGCTACGGCCAGAGTTCAGCATCAGCACCGGCCATACCCCAGGGCTGCTCAGCCGCGACCCAGCGGTAGACGAAGCATTGCTGGCCGATCCGCTGAATCATCATACGATGACGGCCGGGCTTATGACCGGGGCGACAAAAAACGGACAGATTCTGCTTGAACGTGCGGCCGAATTCCCCCCCATACCGCTGCTGCAAATGCATGGTGATAGCGACAAAATCATTTCGTTTAAGGCGAGCAAAACTTTTACCAGCAAAACGCCCGCAGAAACAACAACGTTTATCCCTTTTGACGAAGGTGCGCATGAGCTGCACAATGACCTGTGCAAAGATGAGATTTTTGAAGCGATGATCTCTTGGCTAGATGCCCAAGCCCTATGACAAAAAAACATGCGCTAATCTTTTTTATCGATGGGGTTGGCATGGGGTCGGCCGATCCTGAAGTGAATCCGTTTGTGACGGCCGATTTGCCGGTGCTGACCGCCCTGTTTGGCGATGGCTGGTATTTGGCCGATGGGGGGCGACGCACCACAGAACAAGCGTCACTGGTTCCCACAGATGCCTGTTTAGGCGTTGAAGGGCGGCCGCAAAGCGCCACTGGGCAAGCGGCGATTCTGACCGGCCGCAATGTATCGGCCGCCATTGGGGAGCATTACGGCCCTAAACCCAATCAGCCGGTGCGGGACGAGATCGCCAAAGGAAGCTTGTTTAGTGAAACCACAGAATTAGGCGAAAAAGCAGCGCTACTGTCCCCGTATCCACAAGGGTATTTTGATGCGATTAACAGCGGAAAAAGGCTCTACTCTTCTGTGCCACAGGCGGCGGTCAATGCGGGCATCAAGCTGTTTGGCCCAGATGAACTAATGGCGCAAAAGGCGGTCAGCCCGGGGTTTACGGGTGAAGTGTGGCGCACGATTCTTGATTATCCAGATGCACCGCTGTACACGCTGCATGAAGCGGGGCAGCAAATTGCAAAAATCGCGGCCGACTATCGCTTCAGCTTTTTCGAGCATTGGCCCAGCGATCGATTGGGCCATCGTGGGCCGTTGTCAGAGGCGAAAGCGCATCTTGAAAAATTAGATAAAGTGTATGGGGGCTTGCTTGAGGGATGGGACGCTGAAAATGGGCTGCTAGTGATTTCAAGTGACCACGGCAATATCGAAGATAAGACCCATCGACATCATACGAAAAACCGGGTTGCGACGATTTTAGTTGGCAAAGGGCATGCAGAGCTGGCTGAGTCGATTGAAGATCTAACCGGTATTGCACAGGCTGTTAGGCGATTTTTAGAAGAATAAAAGCTAGAGACTGGGCCAATGACCGATCCAAAGGTCAGCCATCGGCCCAGACTTTCATCTCTTGAGCCTTTACTCAGTCTTATTATTCCTGCTTCACCGGTTCCCGCATCGTCACAAATTCTTCAGCGCTGGTGGGATGAATGCCAATGGTCGAGTCAAAGACCGCTTTCGTTGCGCCAGCTTTCAACGCAACCGCAAACCCCTGCATAATTTCACCGGCCGAAGGGCCAACCATATGCACGCCCAACACTTTGTCAGACTTTGCATCGACGACTAACTTCATCATCGTGCGCTCTTCATTGCCGCTGAGCGTATTTCGCATCGGCTTAAACGATTCACGATAGATGGCGATTTCGTCATACTGCTCGCGCGCTTCATGTTCAGTCAGCCCGACCGTTCCAGCATTGGGTTGGCTAAAGACGGCCGTCGGCACATTGTCGTAGTCGATGGTGTAGTTGGTGCCAGCAAACAGATTCCGGGCCAGCTGCATCCCTTGGGCGGTTGCCACTGGGGTCAATGTATATTTGTCGATGATGTCGCCTAGTGCATAAATGTTGGGGACAGACGTACGTAAATAGTCGTCTACCACAATCATGCCGTTGGGGGCGAGCTCAACACCGACAGCTTCTAATCCGATGCCCCGCGTGTTGGGAACCCGTCCGGCCGTCATCATCACCATGTCGGTTGTGATCGTTTTGCCGTTGGTCATCGTCACCAGCAGTTTGCCATCATCTTGTTTTTCGATTTCGGCCAGCTGCATTTCAGTTTGAATGCTAATCCCTTTTTTGTCGTACTCGGTTGTCAAATGCTCGATGATATCGGTATCGAAGCCGCGCAAAATATTGCCCGATCGTTGAGCAATGGTGACATCAACGCCTAATCCATGAAAAATACCGGCAAATTCAACCCCGATATAGCCGCCGCCCACGATCAAAACAGATTCTGGCAATTCTTCAATAAAAAACGCCTCGTCCGATGTAATCGCATGCTCGATACCCGGCAGGTCCGGCCGACGAGGTTTGCCCCCTGTGGCGATTAAAATGTTTTCGGCCGTGTAGCGTTCCCCATTGACTTCAACCGTATGCGCATCGATTAGCGTTGCCCGGCCGGTGTGAATATCAACGTCTTTGCTAGAAAGCAGCCATTCGTAAATCCCGTTCAAACGGCTGATTTCCTGGTTTTTGTTGGCAATTAAGGTGCTCCAGTCAAAGCTTGTGTCACCCACGGTCCAACCAAAACCGCGCGCATCTGCAAAATCAGTGGCAAACTCGGCCGCGTATACAAACAGCTTTTTCGGCACACAGCCGACGTTCACACAAGTCCCGCCCAACTGTTTTTCTTCAGCGATGCCTACCCGGGCACCAAACCCACCTGCAAATCGGCTGGCCCGTACACCACCGGAACCCGCGCCGATGGTAAAAAGATCGTAGTCGTATTTTGTCATAATAAAATTTAGAGATCGAAATCTCTTCCCTTTGTTTGCTTATTTGTAA
>JAHDEB010000357.1 GCA_020629055.1 Chloroflexota bacterium | reverse complement strand
TTTTCAAGTGGATAAGTTTTCGCCAACAACGGTTTAATCTCATTGTTTTCAACGTACTTGATCAGATTTCTAAACACGTACGGCTCATTAATCGTTGAGCCGATGAGCTGCCAATCAAAAAGATATAGATGGCTAATATCAAGCTCAACCTTTTTTCCACCGATGGCACCCGATGTCACGTACCGGCCCCCTCGGGCTAACACGCTCATTAAATCGGCAAAGACGGGCCCCCCCACGACATCGGCCGTGACGGTGACTTTATCCGTACTGTTGACCGAGCGGATCACATCAACCCAGTTGTCTTGGCCGCGTCGAATCAGAGCGTCTGGGCCGAGTGCTGCCACTTGATCCGCTTTGCCTGCGCTGGTTAGGGCGATGATTTTCGCCCCACGCCGTTTAGCTAGCTGGATCACGGCCGAGCCGACGCCGCCGCTGGCACCGGTCACCAGAACGGTATCTTTGTCGGTTACGCCGGAGCGTTCAAGCATCCCTTCGGCCGTGTTGTAGCTGCACGATAGGGTTGCAATCTCTTCATCGCTCCAATCTGAGTTGATTTTGCCGACGTTGAGGATCGGCATCGTTGTGTATTGGGCGAACCCGCCGTCACGTTCGCTGCCAAAGTAGCCGACGTCGTTTAAATTCAAAGGATCGTTCCAGTCTCTTAGCCAGTTGTCGGTGATCACCCGCGAACCGAGCCAATCTTGGGATACCCCATCCCCTAAAGCCACCACACGGCCGCAAGGATCTGCCCCCTGAATGCGTGGGAACTGGATGCCGGTTTTTCCCCAGCCGCCAACTGAATCGTCTTCAACCGTGTCGAGGCCATCGGCCGCTTGGCTAGAGCTGTCCCCTTCAACTGAATCATCGTACCAACCGATGCGGGTGTTGATGTCGGTGTTGTTGATGCCGCAGGCGGCAACTTTAATCAGCACTTCGCCCGCTTGTGGGGTGGGGACCGGCCAATCGTGATGGATTTCTAGTTTGTCGTAGCCGCCGTGTCCGGTTAGAACTGCGGCTGACATTGTTTTCGGGATTTTATTCATAATTCATGTACCAGATATTGCTGTTTGCGCTTCGGAAACTTGTAACAAGGTGATTTCATCATCATTGTTTAACGTTTCCGTGATTGTAAGCAGGCAAGAATGTCTGCGCTACAGATGTTTGCAAAAAGATCATTCTGATTCTCGCCAATCATCGATCTAAATCGCCCGTTTGGGGATTTGGTCTAGCCGCTCGATTTATCTGGTCGGTGGTTTTCAGAAGATTTTTTTAGAGTTCCGGATGACAGGCACCAAAAACACGATGTTTGCGACTAGAAAAAAGATCGCCCCAAAGGTCGTCATAAGGTCGCCGGTCTGTATGCCGACGACCAGAAAACATACGGCTGATAGTATAAAAAATAGCCAGCCCAATTTGATAAATTGCTCATCAGTTAACATGGTTTATCTCCTCCACAAAAAGTAGGTACCACCCCTCATCTGCTTCGTCGATTTTATTCCACAATTAGCTTGGCTGAAAACTGCCCCAATCTGGCCGCGATTTATTCTGGATTTGCACCCCGTTTAGTCAGCGGCTAAAACCGCTTCCACCTCTTCAAAATCTTGACCGGAAACCTGCGTCAGAGAAACCAAAGCCAAAATCATACAGATCGCCACAACAAACCACATCGCTCGTTGCTGCCCGGCCAACTGGACAAACGCGCCAGAAATTAATGGCCCTGCCACACTTGCCGCCTGAAACGCTAAAAAGTAAAGGCCGGTAAACACCCCGAAATTGGTCCCTTTATCGCTGTTAAGAACCAGCGGCAAACTATTCACAAAGACAAATGACCAGGCCGCCCCGCCGATGAGAAGCGTCAGCAAGATCCCTTGTTCACTACTGACGAAAAACCCAGCCGCAAACGTGTTGAGCGCATAAATGAGCATACCGACAAGCATGATACGGCGTGGGCTAAAACGGGTGGCAAGCAGGCCGCTGGGGAAAGCCAGCAAGATATAAACGATGCCTGAAAGCCCGATAAATTGGGAAATACGGCCGGCCGTCATCCCCAGATCAAATACCCCAAATGACGAAATACCTGCTTGATAAGCCGCATGTGCCGTATGGAATAAAAATGTGGCGGTGAAGGCGAATAACACGCTGCGATACCCTGGTTGAAACATACGGCCGAGCATGTCTAATACAGAAGGACGGTCTTCTTCTTTTACAGTTGCTTGGCTAGATTCACTTTCAGGGATCAGCTCTTTGTCTTCTCGCACCCAAATTAGAATCGGAATGGTCGCAATCACGATGACGACGGAGGTTAAGATAAAGGGTGCGGCCGGATTGATCGTGTCAAAAAGCCGGCCGCCAACTAGGGCGACGATGACCACGGCAACACCACCAAGTAAATGCACCGGTGCTTCCGCTTTTGAGCGATCTTCTGGGTTAAAAAAGTCCCCCATCCATGCCCGAATCGGGGCCCGGAAAATGCCGGTTCCGATGTTTGTCAGCATGATAAAGATGATGATCATCGTTAATGAGGAGGCAAGCGGGATAAGAACAAAGCCGATAATGGCGATAGGCAGCCCGATGATGAGCCATGTTTTCCGTCGGCCGAATCTGGTCCAAGTTGAGTCACTTTTGGCACCGGCCCAAGGGGTCAAAAACATATGCAATATGTTGTCCCAGGTCATAATGAAGTAAGCCATGGTTGGGGCAAGCGCAAAGCCGGTGACCCTTGGATTTTGGACGACACCCTCCCAAAGAGGATTACCCTGTTGCAGAAAAATCGGGACATAGGTATTAAAAATCGTCCAAAACGTATTCGCGACAATTCCTGTTAAGCCGATTAAAAATGCGAAGCGCCAATTAAATTCCTTCATTTCGTTAAACCCCTACGTTTTCCTGTTAACTTTCAATTTTTCCCGTACAATTTGAATGTTTAGGTGATCTAAGCCCATGAAACTGATGATTTTTCTCTGTTTATGGCCTAAAACAAACATTTAGTTTGTTAAATTAGCTTGGTTTTCAAAAAGTGCAAGGTAAAGTGCGGGTTATGCAGG
>JAHDEB010000113.1:10959-18953 GCA_020629055.1 Chloroflexota bacterium | reverse complement strand
ACCCATTTGCCGTCGTCGTGGGCCTGCTGGCGGGCACCCAGCCGTTCGGCGTTGCAAGGGCCGTTCCCTTTAACAACGTTCCAAAACTCATCCCAGTCGATGGGGCCATGGTGCCACACCCCTTGTTCGTCTTGGTGTAAATCGGGGTCGGGGATTGTGAGGCCGCCTGCGATCAATTCAGGTGCGGTTTCTGCGATGTATTCTTGGCGCACTTCATCGTTTGACTTTGTTTTGACCCCCCATTTGGTTAGTTGGGCCGTGTTGGTCGATTCGGCGTCATGCGGCCCCAACATCATCAAAGATGGCCACCAATATCGGTTGAGCGCGTCTTGAACCAGCTCTTTTTGTTTGGCGGTGCCGGCCGCATATTTTAAGACCATCTCTTTACCCTGTTTGTGGTGGAACGTCTCTTCGGCACAGATGCGGACCATCGCGCGCGAATAGGGGCCATAAGAGCATTGGGCCAGCATCGTTTGATTTTTGATCGCAGCGCCGTCAACCAGCCAACCGATCATACCGACGTCGGCCCAAGTCATGCTGGGATAATTGAAAATGCTTGAATATTTCGCGCGGCCGTCAAGAAATGCTTGATAAAGCTCTTCGCGCGGCACGCCCAAAGTTTCGGCCGCATGGTATAGATATTGCCCGTGACCGGCTTCATCTTGCACTTTGGCGATCAAGATCATTTTGCGGCGCAGACTAGGGGCGTGCGGAATCCATTTCCCTTCAGGTAGCATCCCGATCACTTCGCTGTGCGCGTGTTGCGAAATCATGCGGATCAGCTGTTTGCGGTATTTTTCCGGCATCCAATCCCCAGGCTCAATCTTTTCGCCATTGGCGATGCGAGACTCAAATTCAATTTCTAGCTCTTGTTCTGTCATTATCGCGCGTTCCTGCCCCGCTGAAGATTCAATCTTTCGTTTTTTGGTTTCCTATTTGGTGAACCGATCTTCAGCCCTAAATGATCATTCAATTCAAATTTTGTGCGGCCGTTTCGAATTTGCATTATATCGATCTGAACCTGATTGTCAAACTTGAATATGGTTGGCATGCATTTCCTGATCTTGACGCATGAGTACTAAAAAATGACTAATCTTTGACTTTTAGTGGAAAATATGCACAATAAACAGGAAGTTTGGTAGTAATCAAGTATCTTGTGTCGGGGCTGATTCCATCGGATCACTAATGGATCGAAGATAGCGAGGCCCATTCCGATAGCGTCGATCCCCGCGATGATATTTACCACGTCGCATAATGAATTAAAAATAGAGCATTTATGATTGAGATTGATGACAAAGACAAAATTATTTTAGATTCACTCCAAGAGAATTCCCGTTTGACGATCACCGAACTAGCAGAATCGATCGACCTTTCTGCTTCGGGGGTGCAGAAGCGGCTGAAAAAGCTGGAAGACAACGGCTTTATCGACACCTATGCAGCGGTGTTGAACCGAAAGAAATTGGGGGTCACCCTGTTATGTTTTGTCGAAGTCAGCCTGGGGACCCATATTCGACAAGAGGTTCGGGATTTTGACGAGGCGATCATCAGTATGCCGGAAGTACTTGAATGCCATCGTTTAACGGGAGGGGCCGACTACCTGCTTAAGATTGTAGCCCATGACCGTGAGTATCTAGATTACTTTTTGATGGATGTTTTAATGCCGATCCCGGCGATTGACCGTTTAAAAACAAGTATTGTTTTAAAAGAAGTCAAAGAAACAACCGTTGTCCCCACGGAACGTCGTTCAATTGAACAATCTGACTAATTAATAAATTGGAGAATCGTATGAACCCCACTGTACATCCCGCACTGACACCAGATGGAGCACTAAATGGCCGAAAAGAGCGAGACTGGGAGCGGATCGCTTACTTGATGTTGTTGTCCCGAGCGATGGACAATTTGGAAGAAAGCCAAGGGTTTGTCAACTACCAATTTTCTGCCAAAGGGCATGAAATGGCTCAGGTGATTTTGAGCCAGCTCATGACCCATCCGTTAGATGCCGGTTCTGTTTATTATCGCTCACGGCCGTTCGTTTTAGGGTCTGGCCTAACGCCCAAAGAAGCTTTTGAAGCTGGCTTGGCCCGCTCGGGTGGGCTTTCTGACGGCCGGGATGTGGGGGTAGTGTTTAATTTGCCCAAACGTGACGGGGCAACGATTATCCCGATGGCGGGGGATGTGGGGGCACAGTACACACCGGCCGTTGGCTGGAGCCAAGGGATTCGGTACCGAGTTGAGCAGCTGGGTGAAACAGAGGCGGATGGGAGCATCGCTGTGATTTTGGGTGGAGATGGGTCTGTGGCGGCCAACGGATTTTGGTCTGCACTCACGATTGCAACGACGCAAAAACTACCGGTTTTATTTATGATCGAGGACAACGGGTACGGGATTTCTGTGGGGAGCGAATTTCAAACCCCCGGCCGGAACATCGCCGCCAACCTCGCCTCTTTTAAAAATTTGAAAATTTGGGACGGGGATGGGGTGAACCCACCTGAAACGGCCAATTTGATTGAACAGGCGGTTGATCATGTTCGTTCTGGTGAGGGGCCAGCGTTGCTGAGACTGACATGCCAGCGTATCTCGGGCCATTCCGGGCATGATAATCAGGCTTATAAAAGCGATGATGAACGTGAGCAAGATGAAGCGCGCGACCCCATCCCGATATTAAAAGCGTTTATGGTGCCGGATTTAATGACGCCAGATGCTTGGATCGCTCTAGCTGCCCAAGCTGAAGCTGATGCAACGGCCGCACTCGCAGAAGCGGTGCAAACGCCAGAAGCAGATGTGGCCCGCATCACAGAGCAGATCTGGTACAACCCGGCTGACCCGGCCGAAGTTGGCGGATTGGAGGCTGAGGATATCTATCTGCCAAAAGGGACCGATGAACCTCAGCCAGCCGGTGGGCGAATCAATATGATCGATGCGATCCGCCAAACGCTAGACTCCGAACTGAGCATTAACGAGCGAATGGTGGTTTTTGGCGAGGATGTTGGCTTTAAAGGAGGGGTGCATGCGGCGACTTTGGGTCTGCAAAAAAAGCACGGAGAAAATAGAGTTTTTGACACGAGCCTGTCTGAAGAAGGGATCATCGGCCGGGCTGTCGGCATGGCGATGACCGGTCTGATGCCGGTTCCAGAGATTCAGTTTCGGAAATATGCTGACCCCGCCACCGAGCAATTAAACAATTGTGGCACCTTGCGTTGGCGCACCAACAATCGTTTTGCTGCGCCAATCGTCGTACGGATTCCTGGAGGGTATCGCAAAATCGGCGATCCGTGGCACAGCGTGACGAGCGAAGTGACATTTGCCCACCAGCCCGGCTGGCGGGTTGCGGTGCCGTCTAACGCCGAAGATGCGACCGGTCTGCTCCGTGGCGCTTTGCGGGGCAACGATCCGGTCATCTTTTTTGAACATCGGGCGATGCTCGACGCGGCCTGGGCCCGACGCGTTTACCCTGGGGATGAATTTGTTTTGCCGTTTGGCAAAGGTAAAAAAGTAGCGATCGGGGGCGATCTTACCGTGGTGACATGGGGGGCGATGGTTGAACTGTGTTTGGCCGCGGCCGAAAAACTGGCGGAGACCGGCGATTGTTCGATTGAAGTCATCGACCTGCGAACTTTGGTTCCGTGGGATGAAGATATGGTGTTGGAATCGGTACGAAAAACGTCGAAATGTTTGATTGTGCATGAAGATATCGGCCGTGGGGGATTTGGCGCTGAAATATCTGCCCAGATTAGTGACCAAGCATTTTTAAGCTTAGACGGCCCTGTGCGGCGGGTAACCGCTCCGGCGGTGCCGGTGCCATACAGCCCCACGTTGATGGCTGGCGTGGTCCCGACTGAAGATCGTATCAAGCAGGCGATGAGCGACCTGCTGGGGTTTTAAGATGACTGAAATTACGCTGCCCAAAATCGATGAAAATGTGGTCGAATACACGATCGGTGTCTGGTTAAAAAATGTAGGGGAATGGGTTGATGCGAATGATGCGATTGTAGAAGTTGAAACAGATAAGGTCACCATGGAAGTTGTGGCTGAAAGCGCTGGGACGATGACCGAGATTTTGGCTCAGCCAGGGGACGTTTTACGGCCGGGTGATTTGTTGGCCAAGCTAAAACCGGCCGAGGGAGATTTGCCGGTGGTTTCAACCCCTGTGCAGCATGCTTCCGCCACGGTGCCCCAAGTTTTAAAAACGGTTGCTGAAACGCCTAAAAAAGAGCTGCGCCTTAGCCCCGTGGTGGGCCGGATGATTGCGGAGCACCATTTAGATGTCGATCAACTGGTGGGGAGCGGCAAAAACGGCCGGATTACTAAAAAGGACGTTTTGGCGTTTCTAAAAGAAGCGGATCACAATCCCCAGCCACGAATTCAACCTGCCGTGGTAAAAGGGCAAAATGGTTCTAGCCAAGCGCCTGTTGAAAAGCCGGATATGCAGCCGGGCAATCAGATCCCGCTTACAAAAATGCGCCGCTCAATCGGTGAGCATATGGTACGCAGTTTGGCGACCAGCCCCCATGTGACGACGATTTTTGAGTTTGATTTTCATCGGGTTAAAGCCGATCGTGCCAAGCATAAAGACCAATTTGCGGCCGATGGGGTCAAGCTAACCTATATGGCTTATTTAGCCCTAGCGACCGTTCAAGCCTTGCAAAAATTCCCCGTGGTCAACAGCCGGTTTCACGATGATCGTATTGAGTTAATCAAAGAAATTAACCTTGGAATCATTGTGGCTGTACCGGACGGTTTGTACGCACCGGTGATTCAGCACGCTGATGAATACAATCTAAAAGGATTGGCCCGGGCGATTGGGGACCTGTCAGAAAAAGCCCATTCGGGCCAGCTGGCGGCCAGCGATATGCAAGGTGGGACTTTCACGATTAGTAACCATGGTTCGGCCGGTTCGATTGCGGGTACACCGATTATTTTTCAACCGCAAGCGGGGATTTTGGGGGTCGGCATGATTGAAGATCGGGTTAAAGTGATAGACGGTGGGATGCACATTCGGCCGTGCAGCTACATTAGCTTTAGTTTTGACCACCGCATCATGGACGGTGCCACATCGGACCAGTTCTGTGGTGAGATTAAACGGCTAATCGAAAACTGGCCTGAAGACTAAAAAGCGAAAGGGCTTGATTCTGGTCAAAACGGGAACCAAATGACCGGGATATCAAGTGAAATCAACTTGTTTGAGCATAAGATCCCAGTCATGCTGACGCTGACAGGGATCGAAGCGCTTAAACGAAGCTCAGGTTATTTACACGGCCGCAATTTTCAGTTTGACAGCTTGGTCAATTCCCGTAAAATCTTCGCAATGCAAAAATAATGCGTCCGTATGAATATTGCATTATAACTTAATGATTGTCACCAACACCGCTCCTCAGTTTTACGAGAAAAAAGCAAACTCCAAATTTTTGTTATTGGTCCTTTTTGGCGAATATATTCAACCGAGAGGTGGAGAAATTTGGCTCAGCGATTTGCTGTACCTGCTTGATTTAGTTGGATTGGGTGAACACACGGCCCGATCAACCATCAATCGTATGGCGCGTGAAGGGTGGTTTACGGTGACGAAAGACGGCCGAAATAGCCGCTTTAGCCTGACCGAACATGGTGCAAAGATCATGCAAGGTGGCACACTGCGCGTCAATGAAACAGCATTGGCTGAATGGGACGGTGCGTGGCATATGATCACCTACTCGTTGCCCGAGCAGCAGCGCAAGCAGCGCAATACCTTGCGCAAGCAGCTGAATTGGTTAGGCTATGGCTCCCTTGGGCCAGGATTTTGGATTTCACCCAACAATCGGCACGGTGAACTGCGGCCGATTTTAGAATCGCTGCACATCGAAAAATCGGTCCATCTGTTTTCTGGTGAGTACAACGGTCTGCTCACGACCCAAGAGCTGGTTTCCCAATGTTGGGACCTTGATGATCTAACGAGCGATTACATTGAATTTAGCCGTTTTTATGAACAAGAGTTGGAACAGTTTGAACAGGCTGAACCGACCCCGGCCGACTGTTTTGTGAAGCGCTTTATGCTGACAGTTCGACTGTTCCCCATATTGCAAAAGGACCCGAATTTGCCTTTAAGCATGTTGCCCGATCAATGGCCCGGCGAGCTCGGCCGGAAGCTGTTTACACAGTATCGGACGATGTTAACACCCACGGTAGATCAATTTGTAGATGGTATTTTGAAGCGTTAGTCGATTGGCGGCTGGCTTTAGAAACTGTTTGATAAAAAGCCATCTTTTACAGGATAGACAGGATTTTCAGGATGATGCTTTCCCGCTTAATTATCTTGCTTATCTTGTAAATACTGTCCAAAAAACATTTATCAAGCAGTTTCTTAGAGGAAAAACCCCATGAGTTATGAAAATATTTTAGTCGATATCGATTCAGGCGTGGTCGAAATCACCCTCAATCGGCCGGAGCTATTTAATGCCCTAACAACCGATGTTGCCAAAGAGATGTTGGCCGTCTTTAAAAAGGTTAAGCGAGATCCCGAATTACGCGCTGTTTTAATCACTGGTGCCGGAAAAGGGTTTTGCGCCGGGCAAGATCTTTCAGAAGTTGACAATCGCGGCCCTGACTTTTCGTTCCGTGAACATTTAAACACCAGCTACAACCCTTTGGCGATGGCGATCAGAACATTAGAAAAGCCGGTCGTTTGCGCTGTGAATGGGGCTTGTGCCGGTGCAGGGCTCGGTTTGGCGCTCTCTTGTGACATTCGCTACGCCAGCGAACGGGCAAAATTCTTGACCGCGTTTATCGGCATTGGGCTAGCGCCGGATACCGGTGTCAGCTATTGGTTGCCCCGTTTGATCGGGCCAGCTCGCGCGGCCGAAATGTTGTTTACCAACGAGCGGCTAGACGGCACACAAGCGGCCGAAGCCGGTTTGGTAAATAAGGTATTTCCGCACGATACATTTTTGGAAGAGGCCCGCGCCTTGGCGAAAAAGTTAGCGGCATCACCCACCCTGGGTATCGGCATGACCAAACGTGCTTTGAATAAATCTTTAGGAGTTTCATTTGATGAACAGATCGATTATGAAACTTACCTGCAAGATGTCGCTGGGCATTCACACGATTACAAAGAAGGTGTGACCGCATTTAAAGAAAAACGGGCTCCTGAATTTAAGGGAAATTAGGAGAGTGGCAGGTTGCAAACGCTGCTAAATAAATAACTTATGGCTTTAGACTACTCAGATTACGAGCACATCCTGTTTGAAATGCGGGAACCGAATATTTTGTGGATTACGCTGAATCGGCCGGACGTTTTGAATGCGGCCAACCGGAAGATGCATACAGAGCTGATCGAATTGTGGGAGACGATAGACGCTGATCCCGAGGTAAATGTGGCGGTGATTACCGGTGCTGGTAAAGGATTTTCGGCCGGGGGTGACTTGAACTGGGTTGACTCGATGGCGGGAGATTACGATGAAATTATCCACACGCTAAACGAGGCCCGAGCCCTAGTCTATAACCAAATCAATTGTGACACACCGATCATTAGCGCCATCAATGGGCCAGCCGTCGGGGCGGGATTGGTTGTGGCTTTGTTGGCCGACATTTCGATTGCGGCCGAGAATGCACGATTAGCGGATGGGCATGTGCGTATGGGGGTCGCGGCCGGAGATCATGCAGCTATCGTGTGGCCCCTGTTGGTCGGTATGGCCAAATCTAAATATTATTTAATGACCAGCGATTTTGTGAGCGGAACCGAAGCGGAACGAATTGGGCTAGTTAGCTTGTGCGTTCCGTCTGATGATCTGCATGCGAAAGCGATGAAGGTGGCGACTGACTTGGCAACTGGGCCACGCCATGCGATTAAATTTACGAAACGGGCTTTGAATCAATGGCTGTTACAGGCGGGGCCGATCTTTGACCATTCATTGGCTTTAGAAATGCTAGGCTTTTTTAGCCCAGACATGCCGGTTGCGACCGACAGTATCCGCAAGAAAAAACGGCCCATTTACCCGACAAGCCAGAAGAAAACATTATTTTAA
>JAHDEB010000113.1:0-10859 GCA_020629055.1 Chloroflexota bacterium | reverse complement strand
CCGCAAGAAAAAACGGCCCATTTACCCGACAAGCCAGAAGAAAACATTATTTTAATGAAGTCACTCACGCTACGGGCTCTAAACAAGAAAAGTCTAAACTTCCTCGACTTTTCTTGTCTTTGTCGAGAAAGTGCGTAACACCAATTAAGTAAGTTCGAAAAAGGAGACACCCCATGAAACTTGTTGCTTTATATTCAACACCGGCCGATATCGAGGCTTTTGAAGCTGATTATGCCAACCATGTGAAATTAGTCGATGCAATCCCAGGTTTAGAATCTGTACGGATTACCCGCTTTAAAAAGAAGCTGGCTGGTGCACATGACTGTTATTTAATGGCAGAAATGATCTTTCCAGACAAAGAGACGTTTAACACCGCATTGCGCAGCCCCGAAATGGGGGCGACGGGTAAAGATGCGGCCCGCTTTGCGAGTGATATCTTGACCACGATGATTGCAACTGAAGGGTAGGCTAGCTAAAGATGCTTCCCATCATTCTTCTTCACGGCGCGATTGGGGCTAAAGAACAGCTTGATCCCCTTGCGCATGCGCTGCGCGAGTTGGGCCACGATGCTCACACCCTAACTTTTGAAGGGCATGGTGATCGGCCAGATCGCGGCCGGCCTTTTAGAGTGCCATATTTTGTTGAAAACATCCTCGACTACTTGGATCAAGCCGGTATCGAACAGGCCAATCTGTTCGGCCATAGCTTGGGCGGATTGGTTGGTTTAGGGCTGGCTCATTCTCATCCCGGTCGGGTTGGTGGCACGTTTACATTGGGGACTAAATTCGTTTGGACCCCAGAAATCGCTTTAAGAGAGCACAAGAATTTAAACCCGGAAAAAATCTTGGAAAAGGTGCCAAAGTTTGCCGCCATGTTGGCAAAACGACACAGTGCGATAGACTGGCAAGACAATATGGCCAAGAGCAGGGAGATGATGAGCGATTTTGGCGCCAATCCTCCTAGTTTTGACCATTTTGCAGAAACCCAGCAGCCGACCGTCATTAGCATCGGGGATCGAGATAATCTTTCAACGATCGAGGAAAGCATGCAGGTGGCACGCACATTGCCTCAAGGTGCGCTCCAGGTATTTCCCAATACCAAACATCCTATCGAACAGGTCAATGTGCCGATGTTGGCGGATGCAATAAACAGAGCTTTTAGCCTTTAGCTATTGGCTTAAATATCTGGCTAAAAGCTAAATGCTAATAGCCAAAAGCTAAACATGATTTGGAACGAAGAAATTGAAACAATGAGCCGTGGCGACATCGAAGCGCTACAAAGTGAGCGGCTGGTGAAGCTGGCTGCCTATGTGTATGATCGGGTTCCTTTTTATAAGCAGGCGTTTGATGAGGCGGGTGTTAGCCCGGCCGATGTAAAGTCGATCGACGATGTGACCAAGCTGCCCTTCACAACCAAAGAGCAGATGCGCGCAAGCTATCCGTTCAAGATGTTTGCGGTGCCGATGAACCAAGTGATACGGACCCATGCTTCATCTGGTACAACGGGTAAACCGACGGTTGTTGGCTACACGCGGAACGACATCGATGTTTGGGCCGAATGCGTGGCCCGCTGCTTTGGGTTAAGCGGTGCCAAACCTGGGGATATTTTTCAAAACGCATATGGATACGGTTTGTTTACCGGCGGCTTGGGCATGCATTACGGGGCTGAGTTGATGGGGTTGAATACGATCCCTGTGTCTGGCGGCAATACAGCCAGGCAAATGCTTTTGCTGCAAGATTTTCAAACCAATATTATGGCGTGCACTCCGTCTTACTCTTTAACTTTGGCCGATGCGCTGTTGGGGGCCGGTATCGATCCGGCCGACTTGCCCGTTCGCTCGTTCATTTTGGGTGCAGAGCCTTGGACAGATGTGATGCGGGCCGAGATTGAGCAAAAGCTACACGCGGATGCGGTCAATATTTATGGGCTAAGCGAAATCATGGGGCCTGGCGTATCGAATGAATGTATCGAAGCGAAAGATGGGATGCACTTGATGGAAGATCACTTCCTGTGTGAAATCATCGACCCAGAAACCGGGAATCCAGTTGCAGAGGGTGAAGTTGGCGAGCTGGTCATTACGACATTAACCAAAGAGGCGATCCCTTTGATTCGCTATCGTACAAAAGACCTGTGCTCGATTACAACTGAAAAATGTGTGTGCGGTCGAACCCATGCCCGTATGAGCCGGATTCTCGGCCGGGCCGATGATATGTTGATCATCCGTGGTGTGAACGTCTTCCCAAGCCAAATCGAAGCAACCATGTTGGGCATGGAAGAGCTTTCGCCCCATTATAAGCTGATATTATCCCGTAAAGATCGTTTAGATACGTTGGAAATTCAGCCGGAAGTTAGCGAAGATTTCTTCCGGGCGGTAGACGGCTTGGATGGTTTGAAGAATTCTCCTTTGGCGAAGGGGCTGCAAGCGGAAATTGAAAAGCAGATGAAAGAGTCGTTGCTTGTTGGGGCAAAGGTAACTTTGATCGCCCCCGGAACGGCACCCCGTAGTGAAGGTGGCAAAATTAAACGGTTAGAAGACCAGCGTTGATCGAATCCAAAAGACCAGACAGGTTTTCAAAACGTGTCTGGTCTAAAGAAAGTTTTAATTCACCGTAAAAACAGTAAAGAGTGGGTCTGCAAAATACCCCGAAATCTCAGTTTCAACACCATTTGGAAAGGTCTGGTCTAAAAGATCGATTTCGTCTTGCCTGTCTGGCAAAATAATAAAAACGGTTGGCCCAGATGGGTTGGCTTGGGGTGGGGTTCCGCTCATGATCGGCAGGTCTACAATATTGGTGCCTCTAAAAAAGCGTGGGGCTAAATAGGCGATTGTCGGGAAAGTTGAGTTGAGCTCAGGCTCGGTTTGTAGATAAACAACCGCTCCATCGGGCAGCGTGTTTAGGTGATTGGCGATTTCAAAGGCGATCTCTGTATTGCGGTCTGTGAATGTGTGGCTGTCTTGCCAACTGCCGAAGTAGCTGCGCATGTCGGTAATGATCGACCCGGCTGCAAGCAAGATGACCCATAGAATCACCATAAAATCATTTTCAATTTTTAACCAACGCCGGGTTAGGATGGCTACCATTTGCGCACCGATACCCCCCATCAAGCATAAAACCGGTATCAACACTAGGTAGCGATGAGATTGGGAGGGGTAGGTCATTAACACCCCTGCGGCCGCGACGGTGATTAGCAACATCCATACGAGCATTTGGTTGGCATGATTGCGCAGCTTTTGCAGGATAACGATCAGGCCGACCAAGAAAAGAATTTTAGGTAACAAAGTGATCAGACCGATGTCATTGCCGTAGTAGGTTGAAAAGTCAGGCTCGGCCGTAAATGAGAAGAACGACAGCGCGTTGCTGAACTGGGTGAGCCAAACCCGCCCGGCCGAGGCACCTGTGTTGGCCACCTGGGCTTCGATCCAGTTGGTTTGAATGACACCCTGCCGAATAAAGCGGTCCGCGAAACTGCCGGGGCGACGGACATAGTTTGCGATGAGGGGTAGGGCGACGACAAAGCCGACCCCAACACCGGCCAACAGTGACCGGATCGTCGGAAAGCCATCTAGGATCGGTTCGTCTGGATTCCAAACCGCTTTAATTTCATCGGTTATGGCCAAAGTTGCGATGAGCAGCGGGATAATTGCAACGAGCAGATGGCCAGCGGTCAAAAAGTAAAAAGCGGCCCCACTGATTAAACCGGCCGCCAACCATGAGATTCGGCTCTTTTTTTGCCAAGCCAAGACGATCAAGGCGGCGGAGGCCAACATAAAAAATGGATCCCAAATGTTGGTGAGACCCAATCGGCTAAAATGGATGTGGGTATGATTGCCGAGTAGCAGGATGGCGGCCGCAAGTCCGGCCAATTGCCCCCACAGACGGCGCCCCACAACAAAGGTTAGTGCGACTGTTGCTGCCCCGATAATCGGAGAGAGCATACGTAGTGCGAAGGCGGAAGGCCCGAAAAAGTTTTCTGTAAAACGGGTGAAATATAGCGGGAGCAGCGGGTTGGTGAAGCCGTCTATGCCGAACGGGTTTGTTTGAATACCGGCCGACATAAACGCCTTTTCTAACCCAAATTGGGCCTCTGTGCCGCTAACTATCCATGGATGACCGGTGAGATTCCATGCTCGAATGAGCCAAGCGATGGCAAAGAGCACAACGGGGAGCCAGACCCGTTTAAAGGTGAGGCGTTTGGCGATGGCTTGGGGAAAACTTTCTAGATTGGGCACCGATCGTGTCAGGCCGAAGACGGCACCAAAAATCGCCAAAAGCCAAATAATAATGGCTGATCCCGGCCGATCTACCCCACGGCCGTCGGTGAGAAAAACCGCAAACATGCTGAGCAATGTGCCGACTAAGATGGCAAAAAGCGCGGTTACGCTGGGCAAAACCGAAGCTAAAAATGTTTTGGGACTCTCTTGATATGTTTCAGACTCATAAGTAGCGGCCGGTTCGGCCCAATCTTCAGTCTGCTCGACAGCGGATGGGGCAGGGATGACCGGAATGATACTGTCGGCCGGGATTGATGTTAAAGGGAGATCGGAGCCTAACAAGTCCCCATTGGGGAGCACTTCATAAGGTTGGGCCGGTGGCAGCGGGGGTGTCACAATCGGGCCATCGCTGACTTTGCGAGCAACAATAAATTGGTAGCAACCGTCTAAATCAGCTTGTTCTAAATAATAGGGTCGGACCCAGCGTTCGGTGAGGGCTAGATTTTCCCGCGTCGGGGCGATGATCCACTTTCCCGTAAATAGATGAGAAATGGCGGCCGGTAGTCCTTGTACATGGCCAAATTCAAGCGTGTGCAGAGCGGCCGGTGAAAAATAATATTGCCACCGTTCAACCACCATGCCCCCTTGGGCTAGCCGTTCGGCCCACCATTCAACCGGTTCGGTATGTTGATGGCGCGAGACAAAGTTAAACAGCCTGCGATAGCGATTGGCCAAGCCATTGAGCCCCAATTTTTCGAAGAACTGTGCCCCCCACATCATTTCTGTGAAGCGATGATTGGGCATCGTCATTAAAAAGATCCCGTCCGGTTTTAATACACGCCCTGCTTCGACCAGCACATCGGTAATTTCAGGGATGTGTTCTAAAACGGAGTTGCTGATCACCGATCCGAAATGATTAGACGGGAAGGGAAGCTCGTCTCCCATCGCTTGTAAGGCCCCATCCCCGTAAATATTGTGGTGCACCGATTTGGTTAAGGGGTTTAACCACGGGTCGATACCCACGTCTAATTTTCGGCCGAACTCATTAAACGTATGTCCGGCAAAGTCCCCGTCCCCACAGCCTAAGTCTAAGACCGGGCCTGGAATATCAAACTGGTGATAAAAACGAGCTTCGACGGCGCGAAGAAGCGCTCGAAATGCGGGGAGTGTTTTGAGATGTTGCCAGAGAAGATTATCCATAGATTGTGCGGAAAGTTAGAGTTGAGGAATCAGCTCGTCGGTTATTTTTGGTAATTATTCAGCACCCCAACTAATTTCGCCAGATTGGCCCAGTTTTTAGCTTGTTTTTCCGCAGAACACAGATCCTTTTGTCAAACTGGACCAAACTGCTGAACAATAACTATTTTTGATCTATTTTACCGGTTGGAACCCAATGATCGCGCATAGCGCGGAGCTCTTCGTATGGGAGCGGTTCCGGGGTTGTATTATCGGCCGATTTGGTGCGCAGTGCCGTAAAAAGTTTGAGATATTCGGCGGCCGTTTGGTCCGGGCTAAAGGCTCGGCCGATCAGCTCTGGGTCACGGGTGAAGGCCGGTTTGTCTGCGAGAACTTCGTTGACGGCTTTGGCCAACGCTTCATGGTCACCGATCGGGACGACTTGCCCCATCCCGGTCATAGTAACCGACTGGCGTACGCCGGGCAGGTTGCTGGCAACTGATGGGACCCCATTTTGCATCGCTTCGATCTGTACCAGGCCAAAGCTTTCAGTGCTGTTGAGGCTGCAAATAACAAGGCAGTCTAAATTTTTATAAAAGGCGGTTAGCTCTTCGCCGTGTAGTGTGCCTAAAAGCAGGTAGTTTGCGGCGTATTTTTTAAAAAGAGGGGTCAGCCGAGCGGCATAAGCTTCTTCGCCCAGTACGTTTTTATACGGGCCTGCATGCAGCACAACCGCATCGGGGTGCTCTTTTAGAATGGAGGGCAAAGCGTTTAATAGCACTTCGACCCCTTTTTCCGTTGCGAGTCGTGCCGAGATGCCGATGACTTTCCGCCCTTTCAGATGATTTCTTTGCATAAATTCATGGGCACATTCATCAGAGCAGGGTGCCAATGAGACGGGTGGGGGAATGATGTGTAACTTTTTTTCTAGATATTGATGCAAGAAAGGGGTATGGGTGCCGTAATCCCGCGTGTAGGTGACGACCGCATCTGCCAATGTGCCTGCGATCTGGTTCATCGTTTTGACCACCCCGTTCACAGCGCTGTTAAAGCCACCGGTCGGCAGCTGTAAATCGCAATGATAGGTGAGCACCACCGGCCGGCCTAAGATCCGGCCGCGCAATGCCAATCCGGGCGCATCAAATTGGGGCAGGTGTAAGTGCATCACGTCTGCCCAGCGTGCCCAACGAGTCGCTTTTGCGCCAAAGGTTGGCATGATGACCCCTTTTGAGATGCGTAATGCGACGGGTACTCGAATAATTTTGACGCCGCGTACCGTTTCTTCAAGCGGTAGGGAGGGATCGAAGCGAGAGGTGAGCACGGTGACTTCGTGACCTTGAGCTGCAAGGGCCTCGCACAGTCTTTCTACATAGATGGTTAGCCCGCTTACGTGCGGCCGATAATAGGTCAGGACTTCAAGTATTTTCATAAATTAATTTCGGAAGGGGAATTATCCTGAATTATAGACTGAGATTCAAGCTGAGAGAGAAGGTGCTTATGAAAATGGGGTGTGACAGCTTGCAAGTTTGGGCTTCAACCTGTCACTTTCAACTTGGAACGTTTCACTTCTATTGACCGATCTGTTTTTTCCGGTATTTTGGTACCATGAATCAAATTGAATTGGCAAAAGCTGTGGGTGATCGCCTGTGTGAAGGTGATCAAAAGCTGATGGAGTTATTGGGGATAGAACTGATTGAAATTGCCCCCGGCCGGAGTGTAAATCGCCTCACGGTACGGGATGATTTGGTGAATATCGCCAATGTCTGCCAGGGTGGGATTCTTTTTTCACTGGCCGACCATGCGTTAGCGTATGCATGTATGAGCATGAATGTGGCTGGGGCAACCTTAAATGCAAATATGACCTATACCCGTCCGGCCCCGCTGGGTGACACATTGACCGCGACCGCTGAGGTAACCTTTGACGGTGGCGGGCGAACGATGACCGGCCGGGTTGAAATTGTCAATCAAGATGGGACAATCATCGCCCAAATGACCGGTGTTTGGAACAAAATTCAGGAGCAAATAGTTCATGTCTGATAACAACCAAGAAAGACGCCAAGCGATTGTTGCGCATATGGAGAAAGATCCGTGGGGGAACCATTTAGGCGCGGTCATGGAAGAGGTGCGAGACGGTTATGCCCGTTTCTCGTTAAAGGTAAAACCGGAATTTTTGAATTTCCATGGCATGACGCATGGGGGGCTTATATTTTCTTTGGGGGATTTGGCGTTTGCGGCCGCAGGGAACTCCTATGGGCAAGTTGCGGTGGCGCTAGAGGTCAAGATCAATTTTGTAAAAGCGGGTAAGCTAGGTGAATGTTTGATCGCAGAGGCTGAAGAAGTATCTTTAAATGGTCCAATTGGATTATTTGATATCATCGTAAAAGACGGGGAAACAGGAGAACTTATCGCGAAAAGTCAGGCGACGCTTTATCGTAAAAGGGAAACTTTAATCGCGTAAAACGTCAGGAGGATGGGTTAAGCTGAGAGGTAAAAATTCGATAGGCGCTAAGCTGCTAATCGGCATCTTTATTTTTTCGATATTCTTTGCGCTCTTTTCGGTTTTCAGTGGACGGCCTTCGCAAGCGATCTCATCCCTTTCATTTTCAAATAAAAGCTGGTTGCCATTTGTTCCTAATTCTTTCCAAAGGACAACCTATACCCAGAATCAGGTGGGGCCAATCATCATTTCCCCTCACGATGGTTCGATATGGGTGGTTAATCCTGATTCAGGATCTGTCACTGTTTTAACGACAGATCCCCTAGCGAAGAAAGTTGAAATTAGTGTGGGGCAAGAGCCATGGAGCCTTGCTGTTCACCCCAATAGAAATGAAATTTATCTGTTAGACAGGGCTTTGGGGAAGATGTTTGTGTTGGATGGGGAGGTGCAAGCGGTCACCAGCGAAATTGATATAGGGCCCGAACCTTATGCGATGGCGCTTCATTCGGCCGCCGATCTGGCTTATGTCACTTTGGCGACGGCCGATCAGCTAGCGATTGTTGATTTATCGGCTCGTGAAGTGGCACAGCGAATAAACGTTTCCACTTTTCCATATGGAGTATCGCATAGTCAAGATGGTCTGATCTATATATCTCATCACCTTTCTTTTTTGAAAGAAGGTGGAGAAGAGGCGCGAGATGACGGGCGGCAGGGTCAGATCACTGTTCTTTCGGCCGAAGATCTGAGCATTGAAAGAGAGATTATTCTTGAGCCGAATGAGCAGGGGATTCCCAGCCTCCTTGCTTTTATTTCCACCTCAGGCAATCGTCTTTGGGTTCCTCATGTGCGGGCGGCTCCCGACTTGCCGGCCGGTTTGACCACAACCGTTTTTGCGGCTGTGACAGTCATTGATATGACAAACTTAGAAGAAGCTGTTGCCAACTACCTGCCGCTAAATGATCAAGAGATTTTTGGATCCCCCGTGAATAACCCTGTTTCGGCTGTTCCTTCCCCGGATGGCAATAGGCTATATGTTGTTTTGGCAGGCAGTGATATCGTTGAAGTGATTGATATCTCACAACCGGACCGGCCGAGCTTGATCGGGTTTTTGCCTGCTGGAAAAAACCCTCAAGGGATGGCGATTAGCTCAGACGGCCGTTGGGGGTATGTGATGTCCTATCTTTCTAGAACTGTGAAAGTGCTGGACTTGGAAGATTTAAGTCAGCATGCTGAAATTGTGGTGACGGCCGAAACGCTATCACCTGCCGTATTGCGAGGAAAAGAGCTGTTTCATGCTGCCAATAATCCGCGACTAAGCAACGGGGCTTGGGTGTCGTGTGCCAGCTGCCATCCGGCCGGGGGAACAGATGGTTTAACCTGGGTCTTTCCCGATGGGCCAAGGCAAACGCCGCCGTTGTGGAATGTGGCGGAAACCGCTCCATTCCACTGGTCGGCCGCTTTAGATGAATTGCATGATGTAGAGGACACGATTACCGGTATTCAACATGGGTTGGGCTTGGCAGGGGGACAGGATCCAGCTTTATTAGGCTCTCCTAACCGGGCGCGATCAAGCGACTTAGATGCGCTGGCTGAATTTATGCAGACCGGTATTCGTCCCCCTACAAATCAATCGTTAAGCGAATCACAGCTTCAACCGGGTCGAGATGTTTTTGTTCAACAGGGGTGCCCGGCATGTCACGGCGGCCCCAATTGGACTATCAGTCAATTAACCGGTGCCCCTGGCAGTTTAGACGGGGATGGAAACGGGGTTGTTGATGATGCATTGCACGATGTCGGCACTTTGAATGAACGGGATATTCGGGGGGAAGGTGGATTTGATGTTCCGACCCTGCTCAACATCTCTCAAACAGCCCCTTATTTCCATGATGGATCTATCGCTGATTTAGAAACGCTGATCCGTTCTGGCCACCCGCAACCGCAATTTTCGTTGACGCTTACCGATCCAGAGATTGAGGCGTTGGTTTTGTTTCTGAAACATATCGGTACCCACACTGAACCGATAAAAAATGACCGATAAAATTTGCATTTGTGTTTGAATTTTATACACTGGCATTGTCTAGGGACCTGTGACGAGAGGAGGAAATATGAAAGGCCAAATCGAATTTAATCGTGCCTTGTCTCTGTCTAGTATTCTGCTTTGCCTGCTTTTATTTGTTGCCAACCAAGGCTTATTCAATAATTTGCAGGCTGCAACTGGGCCAGATTCTATTGAGCGCGCACCTAATCTAGTGGGGGACTGTTACTCAACTTACTTGCCATCCTTGAATCTGGAAAATGGCGGACGAGCACTTGCTCAAGGTGGTCAACACGCAGGGCCAACCGCAATCGCTTTGGCTGGCCCTAATTTCACCATTACCAATCCAAAACCAGGCTGGACGGTTAGTGCCGTTTCCAATTTTGCGGTTCAAGCCAGCAGCTATTCGGCCGTTCAATCGGTTTCTTTCAAAGCGGGAGACATTGAATTAGGGACCGATACCACTCCTGAAGATGGATTTAGCGCATTTTTAGACACCTCTCAATTTAATGATGGCCCTCTTACCCTTACGGCGACAGCCACAAGTCACTGTGGTACAACGACTCAATCTGTAGATGTAAATGTGGTTGCAAACTTGCCGACCAACGGAGTTATCGGTGAAGGGGGCGGTTCATTGGCCAGTGAAATCGGGAGTGTGATCATCTTTCCTGAAAATGCTTTGGATGAAAATACCTCTGTGACCGTTTCGGAAAAAACCCAGCAGGAAATAACCGATGCGAACGGGTTTGAATGGGATGAGATGGCGGTTACTTTTTTGGGAGCCCAAGTTGTGACAACGACGTCAACCCTGAATCAGCCGCCCGCCATGGTCGCTTCGGCCGGTTTTGCCAATCGGGTGCAGCCAGGGCAAGCCATCGTGAATTATCGCATTATCCCCGATGCAGACGGGGATGGAGTTGATGAACTGGTCGTTGTGAATACCGCATCTGTCGGGCCGCAGGGGTTTGTGGTATCAGATCCGGCACCTCAGTTTCAAT
>JAHDEB010000112.1:17358-18999 GCA_020629055.1 Chloroflexota bacterium | reverse complement strand
ATCATCATATGCGCTTTTTTGCTCAGCTGCAGTGATGTTCCCCTGCTTGATATCGAATTCGAAGATCAAGTTCAGCAACCTGCAATCGCCTTGGGTTCAACTTTTACCATTCGGGCCGATGGATCTGACCGGCCGATAACATCTAGTGGAACAACCATACGCCAAGTTTTAGATGAAGCTGAGATTGAGGTAGGTTTAAATGACTTGGTTGATCCACCCCTCTACGAGCCAGCGGTGCCGAACAGCATCATCACCATTGTTCGTATTAATGAAGAGATTGAAACAATCGAGCGGAGTGTGCCCTTCGAGCGCCGCAGCGTGCGCAATGAAACGATGCAGGCGGATGACCCACCCATTATTGTGCAAACGGGCAAAAATGGGCTTGAAGAGTTAACCGTTACAATTACATACCGTGATGGGATTGAAACGGAGCGGCGCGTCACCCAAGTCGTCTTAATCGACGAACCGGTCGAAGAAATTCTGATGATCGGGGTCGATATAGTGGCCCAAAGCAACGACTTAGCATTCGAAGGCCGATTGGCATTTATTAATGGGAGTGGTGCACAAATCCTGAATGGTTCCGGCAGCAATGTACAGAATATCACGCTGGGCGGTGTCCCTGACCGTCGTGTTTTCGCACTTTCCCCAAATGGGGAATGGTTGATGGTGACTTTGGCGAGTGACGATGAAAGCTCTGATTCATTTAACTCATTATGGTTTGTCTCCACCCGCAGAAACAGTCGGCCGAAAGGCCCCATCTCTGAAAATGTGCTGTGGGCGGGCTGGAACCCGGCCGACGGTGCCGATGGAGAGATCGCATTTTCAACCGGCGTGCCGACCAATGTTTCACCCGGCTGGGAAGCAAATAACGACTTGTGGCTGGCAAAGCTAGACAAAGGGGAAATTATCAGTGAGACGCTTAGCCAGATTGTGCAGCCTTATCCGGCCGTTTTTGGCTGGTGGGGGGGCGATTATGCATGGTCGCCCGATGGGTCGCAGATAGGGTACAGTTTTGCCAACGAAATCGGTACCATTCAGGCAACCAGGCCCGCTTCGGCCGATGACGATTTGGTTTTGCGCCAAACCTTGCACACCTTTACCGAGTATGACACACGCTCTGATTGGGTATGGATTCCCCCTTTATCATGGTCGGCCGACGGCACATTACTGGCTTTTTCTCGGCATGCGGGTACAGAAGGAGCTGCCGAAAATTTTGAAACCTCTGTCCTGCACGTCCCCATCGCCCAAAGTGGCACCGATAGCAGCCTGCGGTTAAAGGCCAATAGCGGCATTTGGAGCTATCCATTTTGGGCGGCCGAAGTTGGCCAAAACAATCAGGCCTTTGCATGGTTGCAGGCGACTAATGCGCAAAACAGCTTGTCAAGCAGCTACGCATTGTGGCTAGCAGATGAAGATGGCAGCAACGGCCGCCAAATCTTTCCGGCCGAAGGGCTATCTGGCTCTTTTCCACGCGAAAGGGGGGCGGTTACTTGGAGCGCGGCCGAGCCTCACAGACTTGCATTTGTCTATGACGATGA
The DNA here is from genome assembly GCA_020629055.1 of Chloroflexota bacterium. Taxonomy (GTDB): domain Bacteria; phylum Chloroflexota; class Anaerolineae; order Promineifilales; family Promineifilaceae; genus WTJY01. Next base: position 17,461 of record JAHDEB010000112.1, on the reverse strand, counting down.
CTTGCTCGTCTATGATTTACAATCGGACACCGTTCAGCAACTCACAGACAGTGACGGCCGAATTAGTCATCCGTCATGGGCACCCTATGGTGCGGGCCGTTAA
>JAHDEB010000112.1:0-17258 GCA_020629055.1 Chloroflexota bacterium | reverse complement strand
ACCCATATGGCCTTGTTCTCTTTTTTTGATACGATCCACAAATATGCTTCGATCCCCATTTAAACCCAACCCGGTTGTCGTTCTGCTCTTAATCACCTTGGCGATTCTCAGCAGCCTGGCGGCCGGTGTGTTGCAACGACAAATCAATTTCACAACTCGTGGGGTATTCAGCGTACATGAGCCTATAAACGAACAAGACAACGGGTTTGAACTTGGATTGGTGGTTGATTTAAGTCAGTATGATCAAAGAGAACTGGACGAAACTTTAAGCGAAATAGCTAGCATTGGCGTTCGGTCTGTGCGACAAACCTATTATTTTTCAACAGATTTCGACTGGGCCGTGCCCGATGCCCATTTTGCGGCGATGCAAACACAACCATCGCTAACGATTGTGCCACTGCTAGATGGAGACCCGGCCGATGGATTTGCCCCCATCAACCCTGAAACATTTGCCCAATGGGCGGCTGAATTTGCCAGCCGATATGGGGATCAAGTTGAGCATTATATTATTTGGGATGAACCCAACATCACGACCCACTGGGGAATGGGGGAAATTAATCCTCAAAGCTACGCAGCCATATTATCAGCGGCATCTAGCACCATTCGAGCAGCTGACCCAGACGCGAAAATCGTGCTGGCCCCCCTAGCACCAACCACCGAAAACAACCAGATCAATATGGCAGAGGCCCCCTTTCTACAATCGGTTTACAGCACCGGTGTAGCAGAAGCTTTCGACGTGGTAGCCACAAAACCATATGGGTTCAATTCTCACCCGGCCGACCGTACGGTTGATCAAAATGCGCTTAACTTTAGTCGGCCGATTCTTGTGCGTGAAGTGATGCTGGCACAGGGTGACGGCCACAAACCGATCTGGGGTGGAAACTGGGGTTGGAACGGGCTGCCGGCCGACTGGGCTGGCCCCAAATCACCTTGGGAAAGTGTGAGCCAAGCGGACCAAGCGATATTTACACAGCATGGGGCGATACGGGCAACGGCCGAATGGCCTTGGATGTCCAGGATGTTCTTGCACCATTGGGATCCGATCACGACCGGCCCGAATGATCCCGCCTTAGGCTTTACGGTCAAAGGGTCCGGCATATCAGATCAATTGGCCGATCTAATGTCTGATCAAAGCTCAGCAGCCAATGGGGCCGGGTATTATCCGGCCACAGCAGACATGTCCCATACTGAATGGCGTGGCGATTGGCGCTTTTCCCCTGAATTTGGTGCCGACATGAGCGAAAAGTCTGATGGTCAAGATCCTGATCAGGTCATCTTTCGTTTTCAAGGAACAGAGGTGGGATTAAAAGTTAGGCGAGCCAACTATCGGGCACGGCTGAACATTATGATTGACGGCGTGCCTGCCAATGCGTTACCAACCGATGAACGCACGGCCGAATACGGCTCGGCCCTTGTTTTAAACACCAACAGCCCGGACGAAGATAGAGTTGAAACGATTCTAGTCGCCGAAAACCTGCCTCCCGGAGAGCATGAAATGGTGATTACCGGTTTCCGTGGTTGGGACCAATGGGCGCTTAAGGGGTTCATCGTTGCGAATCGACCCGACCTAACGAGGCTACATACGATCAGAAGTCTGCTATGGGCAGCGGCTGCCATTTTGGGCGTATTGGGCTTAGCTTTTTTCAAACCGGCCGGTGTTGGTCGTTGGATTTTTGGCTTCCTACCCGCCGGATTAACTGAAAAAGGGTACCTCCTGCTCACCAGTTTAGCAGGGCTGCTTGTTTCGTTGACCGGCTGGCTGACCTGGGGAGCTACGGCCGAAGGGGCTTTCCGCCGTTTGGGAGATGGATCTCAGCTGTTGATGTTGTTTGGGACCGCTATTGTTTTTTACGTCACACCGTGGCTACCTGTGTATCTGTTGACACTGCTGCTGTTGTTTTTGGTCATCTATCAGCGGCCGATGCTCGGGCTTGTATTGATCGCATTCAGCATTCCATTTTATGTGCCCCAGTTGCAGAAACCGGTCGCAGCGTACCGATTTTCTCCGGTTGAAATTTTTACAGTCGTCTCGTTTGGGGCGATCTTATTAAAGACGATACCTAGTTGGTTTGCCCACTGGTCCAAAGGTGATTTCAAGTGGGAAAGCGGGCTATCGACGGCCGATTGGGGCGTTTTGCTTCTACTGGCAGCATCCTTAATCTCATTGCCCTTTACTGAACGCTTGGGGGTTGCAACCAATGAATTACGCACGGTCATCATAGGGCCGATTTTATTTTATTGGATGATGCGCAATAACAAGCCAGCGGATCAAGAAATACGCTGGCTTTTGCTGGCTTTTATCGGTGGTGGTCTACTGGTTGCCCTCATCGGGCTGGGGCAATATTTTATTGGCAACAATCTAATAACCGCCGAAGGTGGGCTGCAACGCTTGCGTTCGATTTATGGATCACCGAACAACGTGGCGCTTTATCTCGGCCGGATTTACCCGATTTTACTCGCTGGGCTTGTCGGTACTTTATGGCGAGACGGTCTAACATTACAAACGGTAAAGCGATTCTGGCCTTTTTTATTAACTTTGACCGTGATCACTCTAGCGATGCTGCTTTCATTTAGCCGTGGCGGCATTTTATTGGGACTCCCTATCGCAACAGCCATCATCCTTTTCTTGCATCAGCGAAGGCGTCAACGGCCGGTTTGGCCGTGGTTGGCAGCAGGCGTAGTCGGCGTTTCAATCATTTATTTTGCCGCATTACAGGTACCGGCATTAGCAGGGCGGCTCAACCTCAGCAGCCAAACGGCCGGATTCCGCATTAATTTGTGGATTTCGAGCTTACAGATGATCCAAGATCGGCCGCTGGTAGGTCATGGACTAGATAACTTTCTGTATGCATACCGCGGTAAATATATTTTGGCCCGAGCATGGCAAGAACCAAACTTAAATCATCCTCACAATCACATTTTAGATTTTACAACTCGGCTTGGTCTGGTTGGGCTTTTAAGCGGAATTTTAATTTTTTGGGGAACGATTAAAAATTTAATACAAAAGCTCTCGGAGTCACCAAATTGGCCCTTAATTACCGGCCTTATCGGAGCGATTGGCTACATATTGGGGCACGGTTTGGTAGATCATTCCTTCTTTTTGATCGATTTAGCCTACTCTACTCTGCTCATTTCAGCCTTAAGCCATATCGATTTTCGAAATATTTCCTTATTTCACATGCAAAAAAATAATAAATCTGGATAATAGGCGCAACTAACCTGCTATAGGTGGGTTTTCACAAGCGAGGTTAGCTCAGTTAGACAAAAATTGGTATTGTCGGCTGATCTCAAATTTGCACAATCACCCAAATACGGGTTTTAGCAACCTCAAATAATTAATAATCATTTGTGGAGGATATTAATGAGTGATATAAAAACACGCGTAAGCGCGATCATCGTCGACCTTTTGGGTGTAGATGAAGACCAAGTCGTTGATTCGGCACATTTTCGTAACGATTTAGAAGCAGACTCCTTGGACCTAGTTGAGTTGATCATGGGATTTGAAGAAGAGTTTGGCGGAGAGATTTCTGACGACGATGCGCAAAAGATTACCACGGTTGGTGAGGCGATCGCCTATTTAACTGAAAAAACCGCAGCTTCATAGTAATTTAAATCAAACTTAACTTTTAAAAGCGGCCGTACGGCCGCTTTTTTGTTGCCTATTCATCTTCAGATTTCAAAAATAAAAGAGCTACAACCGCCCATAACACACAAACCGTCCCCAGCAGGTGTAAGGCGAAGCCAAGCCCTGGCGTAGGGGTTAACCGTAGCCAAAATATGTAGGCAGAGCGCGACAGGTAGAGCAACCAAGCAGGAAGGACAGCCCCGATTAAGGCGAGTACCCCAATGCCCCCCGCTAACCATGATGCAGGAATACGGGCAAGCCACGGCCGGATGATCGCCAACCCAAATACCACCCCGATCAAGGCCAAACGAATAAGCCATTCGTCGGTCGCATTGAATTTCTCCCCATTTAATGGCAAGACCTCTAAGGCAGGTACCGCGATTAGAGCGATTAGACAGCCAGCTGCGCTGATGAACAAGCTGCGACGTGGTGCAGCCCCTCGCTCATGGTCAACCATCATCGACCACAGAATTAGCATGAGTCCTAAGAATAAGGGGGGCAAATAGAAAATGTTCCGATTCGGAAGCTCACCTGTTGCAAACTGGGGCAAAAACTTAAGCCACTCGCTAATGTCTAATCCGATGAGGGTTAAACCGGCCGCAGGCAGCTTAAACCAAGGCAAAAAATAGCCTACTAGCATCAGCACAAATCCGGCAATCATCCAGTCAGACCCGTCCGCATTGAAAATAGAGTTGCTCTTTACCTTTTCTAGTTGCATATTTTCCCTAAGCCTCATTTTCTGAATCGATTAAGCCCTTTAGATTTTCATCTTCTACTTGTTGAGTGGCGAAAAATTCAGCCAATTTCGGGCTTTGTCTCTGGCGCAAAGCGAGCAGCGCAACCGCCTGCACATCGGCCGGTGTTGCGATATTACGGCTGTCAGCAGCAGCATGGGCACGGGCCGCCTCGAACATGGCGATCTCCGCCCGCCCTGATTCAATTTTCGCCTTGCGCACTATTTCCAGCCCGGCCGTTTTCGCCTCGACCGAAATTTCAACCGATGGCAATAGGTCAGCCGCTTTCTGTATTTCGGCCGCTAACTCAAGCGTGGCCGCAGCAAATTCGGCCGAAAGTGATTCTGAATCTTTTCGAAAACGCAAAGATTGCTCATACGCTTCAAAACGCTCTTCCGGGTCATCTAAACCGCGTACCACAACGCGTAAGCCAAAGCGGTCCATAATCTGCGGCCGCAGCGTCCCTTCTTCCGGGTTCATTGAACCGGTAAGCACAAATCGAGAGCGGTAGGTTAGATTATTTGGGCCACGACGCACCGTGTAATAACCTTGAGCCGATGCATCTAAAATCGCATCCAGTACCACATCATCGAGCAGATTAACCTCATCGATATACAATAGATGATTATCGGCCTGGGCCAAAAGCCCTTTGTCTAGGCGCACTTTCCCTTTTTCCGCTAGGGTCCGTTCATTGATCCCACCCACCACATCGTCTAATCGAGCGTTTAAAGGCAGCTCAATCAGGCGCATTTTTTCCTGACGCGTCAACTTCTCTTGGTAGCCAAATTTTGTCGCACAACTTTTGCAGACCGCGCTTAATCCATCTTGTTCAATCGCCCCTTCTGTGCAGTTAAAACCATTTTCGCACAACGAATGAGTCACATCTGGTAAAAGATCGATAAGTGAACGAACTGCGGTTGTTTTCGCCGTACCGCGAGCCCCGATTAACAGAACACCACCGATCGCTGGATTCACAATCGATAAAAGTAGTGCCAGCTTCATCTCTTGCTGGCCGATTAAAGCCAAAAACGGAAAAGGCTCCCCATCCGCCAACCCCATATCATACTGATTGGCTTGCTCAATCACTTTACGGGCCGGGGATGCTTCCCGAAGTATTTTTAACAGAGTTGATTCACTCATAACAGTTAATTGGCCTGAGACATTTGAAGCCGCAAGTTGCGACGTAAATATCCTTTTTCAAAAATCTCTTTTTCTTCGTCTGTTTCAGGTTCTAAACGGGGAACTTCTACCGGCCGACCATCTTTGTCTAAGCCGACATATACAAAATAGGCGGTGTTGGTATGCGTGACTTCCCCTGTCACCACGTTCTCTGCCCGTACCGTTACCCGTGTTTCGATCGAGGTTCGGCCGACCCATGTCACACACGCATCGACAAACATCAGGTTGCCCACGTGCACGGGTGATAAGAAGGTCATACTGTCGACCGTCACCGTCACAACAGACCGACCGGCATGCCGCACGGCCGCCATCGCTCCCGCTTCATCACAAATCTTCATGATGATGCCACCATGAACGTTACCATGGGTGTTTGCATCGGTTGGCCCCATCACTTGAGCTAGGGTAATACGAGAATCAGAGACAGTTTTACTTTCCATAAATCATATTTTATCAGGTTGTAGGCTTGCCAGCTTGTGCAGATTTTTGACCGTTCTCGATTACAGCTCGTTTACAAATCGAGAAGCTTGTTGTAAATCGAAAGCAGTTGCCTGGCTGAGCGTTGCCAAGTGAACGTCTTAATCTGATCATGCCCTTTTGAGATGAGTCGTTCCCGCAAGGCATCATCGGCCAAAATTTGAGCTAATCCATCCGCCCAGCGATCAATCCCCTCAGGGGGCAACTGAACGGTTGCGTCACCGGCCACTTCTGGCAAACAAGAAGCGTCTGAATTGATAACCGGTGTGCCACATCCCATCGCCTCCAAAATCGGCAAACCAAAGCCTTCATAAAGGCTAGGGAAAGCGAGAACCGTTGCCCCGGAATACATGGCGGGTAAATCCTCGTCATCAACAAAACCGGTGAATATGACTCGGCCGTCTAGCCCTTGGGCCTGAACCTCGTCCAAAATATCTTCAAACAGCCATCCTTTACCACCGGTTATAACCAAGTTATGTGGAAAGCGATCTGCAATTTTTGCGAATGCTTGAATCAACAGCTGGTAATTTTTACGGGGCTGTACAGTGCCCACCGCCAAGATCCATGGGTTATCACCTAGTTTGTATTTTAAACGCAGATGGTCGATTGCGGCCGGATCTTTAACCGGCGAAAACCGGCCGTTTACCCCACTGTATAAAACGGTAATTTTTTCGGCCGGCACTTGCCATAAATTAATCAAATCTTCTTGAGTGGCGATTGAATCAGCCAAGACATGGGTCGCTCGGCCAACCGACCAAGGGACCACACTATTGAGATAGTTGACTAAAGCAGGTGTAAAGGTATGCGGGTAGTGCAAGAACGACAGGTCATGCACGGTCAACAGAGATGGGATATTTCCCGCAAGAGGCGGGAGTACAAAATCAGGGGAATGAAAGAGGTTTAATCGGCCGGTAAATGTTTGTACCGGCAAAGGGAAACGCAAGCGATACCAAATTCGATACAGCCATTTCTCAGTTAAAAATGCCGGTTTGTGGTTAATTGCAGGATGGCTTGGTAGCGGATTGGATACAGGTAGCTGAGCAGGTGGTTGGGCCGAAAATAAGGTAAGATCAAACTGGTCAGCGAAGTCGGTTTGACTCAAAGCCCCTACAAGCTCACGCGTATACCGGCCGATTCCCCCACCCTGCGTCAATGCAGATGTGACATCAATCCCAACGTTTGGCAACGGAACGTTTACCTACCTTCAGTTGATGGTGAGTTGTTAATATCGACGTCACCATAGGTCCAGTATCGATTAACAAAAAAGTTCCACAGCATAACGACCCCAACAATCACAGCTAAGCAGATGTTATCCCCTAACCAGTAGGCGGTTTCCGTGCCCAATGACGGCAAGATACGCTCAACCATTGAACCGAAATATTGATGTGTATAGCCGAAGGCTGGCGGACGTACCAGAAACCCGGCCGCATTTACAGCCGCAAACTGGGTCATTTGCAATCTTTTAGACTTAGATCGAGATTCTGGATAGGTCCAATATCGATTCCACATAAAATTGCTAATTAAGGCGAGAACAAATGAAATGCCTGTCACAATTCCAAGGGCGATGCTAGCTGTTTCTAATGAAGCGCCACTAAAAATATTTGCAAAGCGGTCAAAGACCCCTTGCTCAGCAAGGTTTAAAAAAGGCTGCCTAAGCAGGTTAAAAGATCCAAAGTCTATAATGGCTCCAATAACCCCAACGACCGCAAACTTCAAAAATCGTTCAACTTCTTTTGGATTGGGACCATAACGGCCGACGGCATTTGATACAGTTGTAATCATCGAGTTTGATTTTTCCTCTAATTTCCATTTCCCACAATAAGAATTATGGGGCACAGACACTATTTCATGGCTAAATGCATCCTTTGCATCGCCATCTATTACCGTTTTATCCAAAACATTTAACTACCCTTTAAACAGGATTTGGCAACGATTTTTAGCTTAAATTAAATAGTAGCAGATTTTTTTAAACAAATTTAAAACTCTTCCTGGATCATAACGTTTCTGGCAATTAACAACTCTTGTAGAGCCAAGAAAACCCCCAGTGTGAGCCAGTTATTATTCACATAAAGCTTGTCTACCAGATGATGGGTCGCGAGAGCAACCCATATGCCCATTAGCCCTAAGGCTAAGCCTCGTTGAGACAAAGACAAACCGGGTAAGGCGCGAATTATATGCCAGGCGATTGCACCCCAAAACACAAGGTATGCGATTAAGCCTAAAACGCCGGTTTCCGCTAACAAATTAATGTAATAATTATGAGCATGCCCTAGAGAACGCTCCCAAGGGCCAACAAAATAATCGGCATAGGCCGCATCATAGTTTCCGTACCCCACACCCAGCCAAATACGGCTTTCAAACATGCCAAAAGCGGCCTGCCAAAATGCCTGGCGCTCAAGCACGGCAAAATTGGTCGGGCTAATTTCTTGGTCCCGCAAATCAGAAAATTCGATTTCAGTTGAGCTGGCTAGCCGGTCTGCAATGGATGCAGGCAAAAGCCCTGCTTGAAAAATAAGGAAGAGTGAAAGCAATCCGACAAATATGAGGGCGACCCCATATTTACGTTGCCGAGGCAAGAAGAAGGCCATCGCGCCACACCCAGCAACGGCCGCTAACCATGCGCCTCGGCTCCAAGAGGCGATTAAGCCACCCGCTACCAAACCTGTAGCAACAAACAATACAATCAGAATGGGCCATGAAAGGAGCTGATCTTCTCGATCATTTTCATGTGACAGTCCCAAGAAACGCAGCCCGATAGCCCACAATTGAGGCAAACAAACGCCAATCAATAAAACGGCTTGCCAGGCCATATAACCACCATAAGGATTGGGTTGCTCAAATGTGCCAAACGCCCGGTAAAAACGGCCTAAAATTTGAAAAGATGGGGGGCCATCGGCCGCCAAGAACTGAGTAAGACCGATTGCGGCCTGTGAAAGCCCGGCCAACACAACAAAGCCCAGCAAAAGCCATACTCGATTTTCTGGCCGTTCCCAATCTCTAGTGGTTTGAGACACCAAATCTAAACTGATCAGCATCATCACACCCATTTGAATCAGCTTTACCACTTCTTTACCACCGTCAGCGGTAGAGCGGGCGGAAAGCACCGTCAGCAGCATCACCCCGGTAAAGGCCAACAACCATGTAAAGCTGCGCGCGACCGGCAAGGTTTTTTCTTTGCGAATCAACCAAGATATTAGCCAGACAAAAACCGCACCTAAAAAGATAATTTGCCCGGTCGCTATGGGCAAACGGCCGATAATGGGCAAGCCTGCACGCGCTTCGTAAGCGGCCAACGGTGCACTAAGCAATACGGCGGGGATAACCAACACGGGGTAGCGAATGACACCCCAAGCAGCTACACAAAAAATCGCACCCCAAAAAACAGCCCAGAGCAAATTGATCGGAGAGAGAACCAGCAAAACAGCTAGCAAGACGGAGGCCAGCAATCCCAACGAACGAGCATACGATTGACACAAGCGAAGTGTCACATGAATGTAGCTGTCTGTTTCTTTATTTTTCGATTCTAGTGCAAACATATGGGATTAAATTGAGCGCAAAAAAAACGCCTTGCCGATTATACCGGCAAGGCGTCATTTTTTCCTACAAGCTTAAGAGCATCTTTCGCTCAAAAGCCGACTGGCTAAATTCGGGTTTTAAAATAGTCGATCGTTTCTTTCAAACCGGTCTCTAAATCAACTTTTGGTTCCCAATCTAGCAATGTCATTGCGCGGGTGTTATCCGGCCGACGAACTTTCGGGTCGTCGGTAATGCGATCATCGGTTGGCTCGATGTAGTGAATTTCAGATTTACTACCGGTCGCCTTTAGAACCGCTTCAGCAAACTGCTTAATCGAGATTTCGCTTGGATTACCGATGTTCACAGGGAAAACTTCGTCACTGTGTAACAAGCGGTAAATACCATCCACCAAGTCGCTATAAAATTGGAAAGAACGGGTCCGAGTTCCATCCCCAAAGACTGTTAGCGGTTTACCCGTTAATGCTTGGTAGATGAAATTTGGAACTACACGGCCGTCGTGCAAACGCATGCGAGGACCATAGGTATTAAATATCCGAACGATGCGAGTTTCAACGCCGTGATACCTATGATATGCCATCGTCATTGCTTCGGAGAATCGTTTTGCTTCGTCATAAACGCCACGTGGCCCAATCGGATTCACATGTCCCCAATAGGTTTCTGGCTGTGGGTTAACCTGTGGGTCACCATAAACTTCTGAAGTTGAAGCCAATAAAAACCGTGCACCTTTCGCTTTTGCTAGTCCGAGCGCGTTCATGGTTCCAATCGAACCTACTTTCATCGTTGGGATTGGATGCTCGAGATAGTCAATGGGGCTAGCAGGTGATGCGAAATGCAACACTGCATCCAAATCCCCGCTCACGTGAATGTAGTTGTAGACATTATGTTTTACAAATGTAAATCGTTCGTGGCCAAATAGATGTTCGATATTCTGAAGGTTCCCAGTTAATAAGTTGTCCATTCCGACAACTTCATAGCCCTCTGCAAGAAATCGGTCACTTAAATGCGACCCTAAAAATCCGGCCGCACCTGTTATTAATACACGCATATTGAAATTTCTCCGTTGTTGATTAGTTTAAACAATCTCTTTTCTTTGTTTGCCAAATAAATTTTGCTAATGATCTTGTAAGCCGCCACCCGCGTAACATGATTGAACAATGTTAGCCAAGGCATTGTACAAAAATTTTGACGATATTAAGTTTATAATTTGGTTCAAATATTGATTTGATTACAACCTAAGCTGACGAAAGTCCTATTTTGGTTTGGAAGTTAAGGTTGTAGAAGGGGATATTTATCTGTTTTTTGGTGCGAAAAATATTTTAGCACAGTTAAATAACAACTTACATTAAGGCTGTAAAGTTAAAAAACTATTCATTCCCGCTAAATAGTTTGATTTTTTCAATGGCACTTAAAACAATCAGAGACGTGCCAACGGATTCAACCAATTGATGGAGACTTTCCATATAATCATCGGCCGACTGATCATTGGGCAAGCTCATACCTAACACTGTGAGGTCGGCTGAGTGGCTGTTTTCTGCGATCACCTCATAGAATGGTCTAGCAAAACCAGGATTGACAATCACCTCTGGCTTTGCAGATACTCGCATTCTTTTTAGCTCAAGCTGTTCATGCGCCAAGGTCTCTTCCATGGCACCCTCATCCCCTACCACCCGAATTAAACGAATTTCAGCCTGGTCCCAAGAAGGATGCTGGCGAATGATATGGCTGACGAGCAACATGAGATCAGCGTTACCGCCCTTACTACGCCACCACACATTAATTCTTCCCCGTTTTCCAAACCCACGCTCATCATTGTAATTTAAAAAGATGATTGACTTTTCGATTCGATTCAGGCCACGGGCTAGGCTCATTTGCTCTCGACGGCCTTCGGGTGTACCGCTCCAGCCGAGTAAAACCGTATTTGATTCCAATCCGCCAATGCCATGCGCTTGGGCTACGGTTAAAGCCGCATCTTTAAAATTTGGAACGACTTCGGCCTCTGCAAACGCCTCTAAATTATTATCGTTGATAAAACTTTTAATATGGCGCAATGCGGTTGAGCGCAAACTCTGGATGTCGCTGCGTCCTGTTTCAAAACTTTGCTCAATCAGTTGGAAAAAGGTCACGATCCCCTTGCCATGGCTGAGCCAATTGGCTGTTTCGGCCAAAGGCAACCGTTTGATCGGTTGTCCTGAAAACACCATTAAATTCGGCCGCCAGTTCTTTGCAGAGACTTCTTTAGTATCCAGTTTCAATAAGGCAAAGCGGGCCAAAGCGAACCAAATCCCGGTTCGTACATCTCCCCAAGTGCGGGTCAATTCGCGCCGTTGTAAATAAAAATAGATACCCACCGTTAGCACAATGGCGATAACGGTTGAAGTTGCATTAATAAGCAACATGGTCCCATAACAGCCCAATGCGCCAAGCATCGACAAATACCACGGGATCTTAAAGCGGGGTCGATAGCTTGGGTTATCGACCAGTTTCTCAATCGCGGCCGCAAAGTTTGTAATCCCATAGGTGTTCAAGAAGAACATTGAAATAATCGGAGCCACCGCGTTTAAGTCACCCATCCATACCACAATTAAGGCGATTGCTCCGGTGAGCAACACGGCCGTGCGTGGCTCTGTCGGATGTCCTAAATTAGAGGAGACCCAGTTTGGCACAATCCGGTCTTTACCAATCGCTTGAAGCGTGCGGGGTGCGGCCACGATACTACCCAAAGCGGAGGAAAGCGTTGATGCCCAAACGCCGCCTAAAATGAGAGGAGGGAAGATCGAGATCGACTGGATCGCCATACTGTTGGTGATGAGCTCGTTGCGATCAGGCGCATGGAATGCGAACCAAATCACCACGCCGACATAAATAACGGCGGTGACGATAATCGACCAAATTGTTCCATTGGGGATACTTTTATCTGGATCCTTTAAATCACCCGACATGCTTGTGCCAACCGTGATACCGGTTACGGCCGGAAAGAAGATCGCAAAGGCGACCCAAAATGTAATGCCATCTCCGTATGCGGGGCTTAAGATCGGTTCGGAGATCGTATTCCACCCACCTGCAAAGAATGAGATAAGTGCAGCCGCCAATACGGCCAAAATTCCAAATTGAATCTTGATCGCAAAATCAGCCCCGATCCAAGCGATGACTACAAATAGCAGGCAAATGACAGTTGAAACGATCCGAGGGTCAAACTGTTGAAACCAAACCAGGCTCTGAGCCGATTCGGTAAAGCCGATAATATAAAAGGCAACTGAGATCGCTTGTGAAAAAAAGAGGGGAATGCCGATGGCACCGCCGATTTCCAGACCCAATGAGCGGGAAATGATGTAGTAGTTTCCCCCCGCCCGAACTTCCATACTGGTCGCGATTGCAGACAAAGAAAGGCCGGTGAGCAGTGAGATACCGTTGGCGATCATCACGATGATCAACGTATGCCACAAGCCCGCATAGGCGGTGATATAGCCGATTCTTAAAAAGAGAATCAACCCTAAAATCGTCAAAAGATTTGGGGTGAAGACCCCGGCAAAGGTACCAAAACGTGCGGCCGAGTTTGTAGCCGCCCCATTCCTTTTCTTTTTTCCTTCTATCGCTTGAGATTCAATCGTCATGTGAGTCTGGGGCGCTTAGGATCGGGTAAAAATCTGCGTAGGGTGAATGAATAATCGTTTTAACAATGGCTGCAATAAGCAAGTCGACCATTATTGAGGAAGGGAGTATACCAGTTTACTCAGCAGCTTCCATCGTTAGCTTTAACGGATATCCCTCAAGTTGAGCAGCAAAGTGAACTTTATTGATGCGGGTTTCAGCGATTGATCGAGGATAGGTCCCTACAACAGCAATCCCATGCCTGTGAGTCCGGTTTGCGATCTGCTCGGCCGACATGACATTTTTTTCAAATATCGTCGTTAAAATTTTGATCACAAATACAAACGTAGTGATATTGTCATTGTGAATCAGCACGCGATACGGTGGCTCAAGATCTGTTTCGTCATCAACTGCGATGTCGGTATCAGAATCTGTTTCCCGTTCAGGATTGGCGGTCGCCATTTGTGGTTGAATAAAATTGACCCCTAAGGTCTCAAAAACCTCATCTGGGTCAAGGAGTTTTTCTTCATTTTTAGCAGGATTTTGCATAACGGGTCTCATTTTATCACAAGCAAACGGGTCCCAACATATTTTCTATTTAGATTTGCTCAATTCTAACCAATCAAGAAGTGCAGAACACTCTCCTGAGTTCCTTTACCATTGTTAGGAATTGCGTGGGGAGTGCTCTGCACTTTAAGCACAACTTAATCTAAAACTAGCCCTTCAGCAAATCCATCCGGCTCAATTTTCGAAACGATGTAATCCATCAGAAAGTCTTGGTAATTTTCGCTCGATTTAAAGTTATTAGCGACGAAAGAAGCATCCCATAATTGCCCACTCCGGCAACCTACCCATTCATGAAAATTTGAGTACGGCCAGTCATCTAACGAATCTACCAACCCATGTTTAAGCGGATTCGCATGAATGTATCTGCATAAATGGAGCAAATAATTCTCTCGATCAACCCATATCCCCTTTGCATTCCCTTCAAAAATAGTGCCGCTATGCTCATAAATCAAATTATATCGTTTGCCATAACCATTAAAAATTCGCTGAGGGAACAAAGACGCCCGATGATCGCCATCTTGTCGGATCAAAAAATGATAGTGGTTTGGAAGCAATACATAAGCAATGATCTTTAGTTGGAGCGCACCAGCATATTTTCGCATTCGTGAGAGTACGTCAAAATAATCGTCTGGATGATGAAAAATTGAGAGGCGGCTTCGACCGCGATTATAGATGTGATAGTAGTTTCCTTTGCGATACTCAGGGCGCTTAGGCATATTTTCAAGTTTTGGGTGAAATAGGTTAATAAGCAGGCAGATGATCTTACAAATCGAAGCTTTTCGCAATCAGGTGCGGGGCACTCCCCTGAACCTATCTCCGAAAGCCAGATCTTTCGTGGGGAGTGCCCCGCACCTTCACCATTTCGCACCAAAAAGAGAAATAGCGTAAAATTTGTCTATACAAATTTCAAAACACCTGATTTATACACCTTTAAAGGACAAAATCTCCTATGACTGTCTCAAATAATAAAAATCAAAAACTTGTTATCGTTGGCAGCGGCATGGTCGGCTGCGCGGCCGCCTATCATTTCGCAAAAGAAGGCTGGACCGATATCACCCTACTCGATAAAGGGGAACTTTTTGAAAACGATGGCTCTACAAGCCACGCCCCTGGTGGGATTGTCGCCTTAGCCCTCAACAAATTCATGACCGACTGCGCCATTTACAGCAGCGATTTGTATAAATCACTTAAAGACTTTAGCCCTGATCGAAATACGTATAATGCTCTGGGTGGCAGCGATATCGCCACCAGCCAAGAGCGTTGGCAAGATTTCAAGCGGATGGCCGGTGCGGCCAAATCGTTTGGGGTTGAAGCGCACCTGATGAGCCCGCAAGAGTATGTCGATACGAAACAACCTTTTCTTGACCCGACGCAATTTGTGGGCGCATTGTACATGCCGAAAGGGGCGATCGTTGCAGGATCACATGTTTCAGGTGCATTGGTGCGCGACGCTCAGGAAGCAGCAAAAGGAAGTTTTACAACCTATCACAATACGCCGATGACGGATATCGAAATCGTCAACGGCCGGGTTTCGGCCATCTTAACCGCGAATCTAGACCATCCACGAATTGAAGCAGAGCAAGTTTTACTGTGTACCAATATCTGGTCCCCCGCCATTTCTGAAAAGTTAGGCTTTAAACTGCCCCTGAACGCATTTGAACACCAGTACGTCATCACTGAGCCACTCGAGGCTTTGAGCCATTTTGATCCCGCTAAAAAAGATGATGAAATTGTGAGCAGCAGCTTTAGAGAAGTTGATAGCGCCCTGTATGTGCGCCAGCATTGGGACAAATGGGGAATCGGCAGCTATTGGCATAAACCTCACATGGTTAAAGCACGCAATTTAGGGACAAAGCCGGGTGACACAGCCATGAATCCATTTACCCCTGAAGATTTGGGGCCGGCTTGGCAAATGGTACAAAAACTGATGCCAGCCTTAGGCATCAATGATTTGGACAAACAGCCGCTGATGAAAGCGTTTAATGGTATGTTCGCCTTCTCGATTGATGGGATGCCGATTATCGGCGAGTCACCGATCAAAGGGGTGTGGGCAGCCACCGCCAGTTGGATTACCCATTCGGCCGGGGTTGCCAAATCGGCCGTCGAGCTGATGACCTACGGGGACACCGAATGGGACATTCGCCAAGCAAGCATCAACCGGTTCTTGCCATTCCAAACAACTGAAAAGTACACTGATGTCATCACGATTAAAAACTATCGTGAGATTTATGACATTGTGCATCCGCGCCAAGCCCCAAGCGAGCCTCGTAACGTCCGATTGACTCCTTTTTACGAACGTCTAAAAGACCAGTCGGCCGATTGGACCGTGTTTGCAGGGTTAGAACTGCCCAACTGGATCAACGAAAACGGCCGACTACTTGAAAAGTACGAAGAGCAAATTCCAGAACGGAGCGGTTGGGGCGCGCGCCACTGGTCCCCCATTCAAGGAGCAGAGCATCTTGAAACCCGGAACAATGTTTCTCAATGGGACCTCACAGGGCTCAGCATCATCGAGGTCGGTGGAGCCAAAGCTGTTGAGTATGTAAATTATTTATGTTCAAACGAAATGGATAAACCGGTTGGCAGTGTCATCTACACCTGCTGGCTAACTGAAAAAGGTGGCGTCAAACGTGATCTTGCCGTTGCGCGTATGGCAGCCGACAAATTCTGGATGTTTGTGGGTGAAGGGACTCGGCCGCAGGATTTGCACTGGGTGAAGCAACATGCCCCGGCCGACGGCGTCTATGTGTCAGATATGTCTGATAGCTTTACCGGTATCGGCGTGTTTGGCCCCAACGCCCGCAAGGTGATGGAAAAAATCACTTTCGAGGATCTCAACAACGACGCATTCCCTTACTACACCGGTCAGTGGATCGAAATCGGCTTCCACAAAGTCTATGCGATGCGCATTTCATACATGGGCGAACTGGGTTGGGAACTGCACGTACCGATGGATGCAGCGTTAAGTGTCTGGGATGAGATCTGGCAAGCTGGACGAGAATTCAGCATGATCGCGGCCGGTATGGGGGCGATGGACTCGTTACGACTTGAGAAAGGGTATCGATTGTGGGGGGCTGATGTCTACACAGAATATTCCCCATATGAAGCGGGGCTTGGCTGGACGGTCAAGCTAAACAAGTCGGCCGACTTTATCGGCAAAGCGGCGTGCATCGCTAAAAAGGAAAAGGGGTTAAAGAAAAAGTTGACCTGCATCACGCTGGATAATCCAGAAGCAACCCTCTTTGGCTATGAACCGATTTTCAACGGGGAAGGGCCATCGATCGGATATGTGACAACATCAAATTATGGCTATTCTGTCGGCAAGGTTATCGCTTATGGCTATTTGCCAATCGAGTACACCAAACCGGGAACCGAACTGCGAATCGAGTACTTTGACAAGATGTTTTCGGCCGTCGTTGCGAAAGAACCTTTGTTTGATGCAAAAAATAAAAAGATGAAGGCTTAGAAAAGGTTCAAAAAGTTGAAATTTCACCCCCTCCTAACCTCCCCCGGTGGGGGAGGAAGTGCCAACAAGGTTGGCATTAAGCCCAACG
>JAHDEB010000356.1 GCA_020629055.1 Chloroflexota bacterium | reverse complement strand
AAGCAAAGGTCACCTTCTTCAAGAGGGTGGCCTTTTTTGTTTTTGGGGTGCGAACGGCTTGCATAGATTCCCCTAGATGATATTAACCGCCAAATTTTTCTTGCAGATTCTCTGCCATGGTGAGCACCACCACACGCTCTCCCGTTCTGCTGCTCATATCGGTATGCAGGCTAATAACTTCGACCCCCACAATTTGATTGACCATTTCTTCGATCAGATTCCGAGAAGATTCAAAAAGCTGCCGACGGGTTTCTTTGACTAGGTTTTTCCCATCGCTTGACTCTGCCAACTTTCGTTCGGCCGGTGTCAGAACACCCTGCAAACGAATTAAGATCATGTCTTGAATAAAGAAGGAGCGGGCATCGCTTGGGCCACGGCCGATGTATTCTTTTTCAAACTTGATAATTGATTTTGTAAGTTCAGCTTCAATCTGTCCAATGGATCGTGTCATATTTCTCCTTCAAGTGGGGGTACTTGTTCTGAACGATTCTACTACTAACTAAAAACAGAATAAAAATTTCCAATCAGGTTCGAATGTTTTTGCCTGAGCCATATGTCCTATCATTGGACCAATGGCAGTTAGAGCTGTGTAAACGATAGGCTGGCCGGGCCAGCAACTGTGTTATATTGCGTGGGTTGGGTCACCCAACACGCTGGGCTTGGCAAGCTACAATTTGCGAAGAGAAGCAAAATTATAACTTGGCGGGTTTGGCAAAAATACGTTTCACAAAACGGAATGTTGCTAGATAGGCTGACTTGGAACTCTTAGACAAAAGTCTAAGGTTTTTGAGTCAGCCTTTTTTATTTTTAGCCGAATAGGTCAATACATACTCTTTTGGTAGACACAGCAGAGGGTCAGATTCTGACGGGCTGCACTGGGGACCAGTAATAATGCGACGCAATTTTTTGCGGTCGCTTTTTTACTGGTCCCTTTTTGATTTCGAGAAGTGATTTCTGAATCTTTTCTCCCTTCTCGCTTAAGCGAGACGCCTTCCTCCGACGGGAGGAAGGTTGGGAGAGAATAACAGCACTTTCAATTATTTTGGAGAAAAGTATGACAATTTGGATGACATTGGGGATATTTGCGCTCGTAGCGATTTCGGCTAAGAAAGTGGGGCAGTGGTTTTCGGCCGTTGGGATGCCCTATATCACAGGCTATTTATTGGTGGGGGTTATTGCAGGCCCATTTGTATTTGCCATGTTGCCTAAAGAGGCGACTTCAGACCTTCGCTTTATTGATGATATTTCATTGGCCGTTATCGCCTTTGTGGCCGGAAGCGAACTGTATTATAAAGAGATTCGGAGCAGACTAAACACCATTAGCTGGATATCGGGCAGTGTGATTTTGATCGCTGCACCGCTGGGTGGAATCGCCTTGTTTGTACTGACTCAATTTATACCGTTTACCCAAGGGATGGCGGTTTCAGAGCGGCTGGCGGTTGCGATCTTGGGTGGAACGATTCTACTCGCGCTTTCGCCCCCTTCAACAATTGCGGTAATCAAAGAACTACGCGCAAAAGGTGACTTCACCCGCACATTACTCGGGGTTACGATCTCGATGGACGTTTTGATTATTGTGTTATTCGCTGTAGCTGTAGCCATCGCGAGCGCCATCTTGACCGGTATCGGCTTTAACCTGCTGTTTGCCGCGCTATTAATTATCGATTTAGGCTCGGCCGTTGTCGCTGGGCTAATTGTGGGGAAATTGCTAGAGGCGATTTTACGGGTACGCATCCCCAATCTTTTGCGAATCGGGTTGATTGTAGGGCTGGGTTGGGCCGTTTTTGCCTCATCCCACTGGTTAACCGACTATACAAAAGCCAGCACGCTTGAATTACACATCGAGCCTTTGCTTGTGGCGTTGATCGGTGGTTTTTACATCACCAATTTTACAAATTTACGCAACCGCTTTGAACATTTGCTACATGATGTGAGTCCGGTGGTTTACGTCGCCTTTTTCACCTTAACAGGGGTAGGGATCAAACTTGATATTTTGGCTCAAACCTGGCCGATCGCCGTCGCCTTATTTGCGGTGCGTTTTGTCGGTATTTATGTGGGTGGATGGGTTGGAAGCCGTTTGGCCAATGAATCCGCATCGTTTAGCAAGTTTGCTGGGCTGGCTCTGATTACACAGGCCGGTATTGCACTCGGTTTGGCTCGTGAAGTCGCTGTCGAATTCCCATCATTGGGGGATGCGTTTGCCACGATGGTTATTTCAGTGATTGTGATCAACGAAGTGGTCGGGCCGATGTTTTTGAAAGAGGCTTTGAAACGGGTTGGGGAAAGCAATTTGCCCAATGCCCAAATATCTGGCACTACACGCAATGCCCTTATTTTTGGAATTGAACCGCAGTCGCTTGAGTTGGCGAAGCAGCTTGAAGCATCAGAATGGCAGGTGACGTTGGTTGATACCGATCGGGACCATGTGGCCCATTTTGATTCAGACACCTCACCTTCGATTTTGGTGCATCATATTACCGGGATTGATAGTGAGCAGTTGAAAGGGCTGTTAACTGGTGATACGGATGCAGTTGTGACGTTACTGAGCGATGATGAGGATAATTTGAAGGCGTTGGAACTGGCATACAAGACGGGGGTTCCCCGCTTGGTGGTGCGGCCGAACGACCTTTCGAATGCGGCCGAAATGGCCGAGATGGGTGCATTAACCATCGACCCGACATCGGCCATGGTGAATTTGCTGGAGCAAACGGTCAAAGCACCGCAGAACACTTCGATTTTATTGCGGCAGGATTCCGGCCGTGAAGTGGTGCAGGTGACGGTGAGTAACAAAGACATCGATGGGATGTTGCTGCGTGACTTACGTCTGCCGAGCGATGTGTTGTTTATGGACCTGACCCGAGGTGACAATGTGATTTTGCCTAACGGCTATACCAGGGTGCAATTAAACGATGATATTACGATTGTCGGCCGGGGAGATAGTTTGACCGAGGCGAAGTTGAAGATCGGCTATTAGCAAGCAAGTCATTTGGGGCTAGCCCCCGTACCAGGCGTTTATCGGCCGGGTGTTTTCTAGTTAATTTTTAGAAGGCATCCGGCCGTTTGTGTTTACATCTGAC
>JAHDEB010000005.1:52544-81742 GCA_020629055.1 Chloroflexota bacterium | reverse complement strand
TCATGCAGAATAATGATGCCGCCGGGATGAGAATTAGATTTGATGAAATACTCGATAAAGCCTTTACCCCCAGACTGTTCAGATATGCTCGCATCATACGGGTAAACCGATCCTAAAACCGTGCGGTACCCCAGCTGAGTCGCTGAATTAAGGACCCGTTGATTGTATAAACCGGCACCAGGTCGATACCATGCGATTTCTGGTTGATATCGTTTCAAGGTTTTGTCAGCTTCTTGAATCTGCTGATTGAATTCAGATTCGCTCAGATAAACTGAGCGATTGTCGTCGCGCATGTGATTTCCAATTTCATGACCTTCATCAACTAATCTCTGAATGACATCCTCATTATTTTTAATGTTATTTGTGATTAAGAAGAAGGTTGCTTTCGCCTGATGCTTTTTTAGAACGTCTAAAATTAGTGGTGTGATATCGGGGTGAGGGCCGTCGTCGATTGTCAGAGCAATCAATTTTTGGTCCGTATCAATGGTGTAGATTACTTTGCCTTGATTCCAAGCTGAGATCAAGCGAATTAAGGGCAAGGGGCGCAAAATGATAAAGGTGATTATCCCTAACCATAGAATTGTGATCCCCATTTTGCCTAAGCGTTGTTTATTTTGAAATTTTGACAAAGCTATTTTTGACCGTTCAGTATCTAAGCTATTCCCACAAGCAGAGGCCATCTACAAATGCGGCCGAGCCGTCACGCAGCCACCCGTCTAACTGGCTAACCTCTTTAATCTGCTGCCCCCGTTCTCTGGAGACAACCACAAATCCAGTTTTAACATCGGGCAAAGCGGTCATATCACCCCACAGTTTTTCCCATTGGGTCACCGGGAAAATATCTTCTTGTCCCTTTCCCCAGCGTTTTTTTACGTTTTTTAATGTAATGTAGGTTGGCATTCGGGCCGCCATATTGCGTACCGCCTGTGCAACCTTAGCGTCATCGGTTAAATCAGCCCGTGATAGTTCGAACAACGCCAAAAGCTGATCGATTTCAACCCAAGTGGTGCTTGAATTGTAGTAGCTTAACTCATACTCAACTTCTTCTCGTGGCAATGCGAGCCCTTCGATCAAACGCAGCTGACCGTCAATGCGGGCCAAACCGCCACCGGTATCTTCGATGCGTCGGTTGATCACTTCTGTGGTGAGTGTGGCCTCATCTTTTAAATGCGCGCCCAGCACAACCGGATCCAGATTGGCGCCGACCGTGTCGATGTTGTGAATCATGATGGTTGTAAGCTGCGGCCGGTCTGCTAATAATTTGGCCAGTGTGCCGTTTAGAAGCATGTTTGGCACTTCATACCAATGCCCAACCGGATGCATACACTGAGCGGGCAAATTGTCAGTGTAATCGCTTCCTTCACCCGCACCCTGCGCCCAACCAATCAGGGCCGCATGGGCGCTGTCCTGCATCTTTTGGGCTTGCTCATCCAACAGCTGCTGCGGCATCTCTTCCCAAGCATAACGGAGGTCGCGCGCGGTTGGCACTAGGCGCAGCCCGACACTCCGGCCGGATGACACGTGTAAGTCTAGCCGCTGTTTTGGATCGGCCGATATCTTGGCTGCAAAGTCCGCGATCGGCCGTTCAGTCAGATAACTCGTTGTGATGACATGAGGGATCGTTGTGCCATAAATCGCGGCCGTTTGGCGACTTTTAGCCAAATGAATTTCAATAAAGTTGCGGTGGCTGCCTCCCAATTTCACAAACGGATTTAGCGACTTAACGACGCCCGCCCCTTGGGTCCAGCGGCTACCCGCACCACCTGCCAGTGAGACAACCGCGACACGCCCTGCTCGTAGTGCCTCTTCACCCATTTGCTTAAGCGATTCCGTGGGTTCATCAGCTAGGTCTATAACGTCTGTCGGCCGAACATCTTCGATTCGGGCGTTTACCGGCAACCGATTTTGGGCGATACCGATGCGGCCGCTGATCAGGTCGGATCGAATCTGCTCATGTTGATCTTGATCGAAGCCGTTTTCGGCCAGTAACTGGTGTAAGGTTGCCGCCCCATCTGTTTCTGGTCCACGTTTAGGCAATAGTTGATCAAACAGGGCACCGATTGAACCGTTCATTTCCGGTTGGATTCGGCTGGCGGCGGCAAAGGCGTCTAGCTCCGCCCGACGCCCGGCCGACAACGCCCGGCTGTCTTGGCGAATTAGGTCTGGCAGGATTAGGGTGTAATAGGCGACCGGCATGAGGGCTTCGTTCGAACCCTTTAGCTCTCCCGTTGTACCAATTTCATTGATCTCAAAATCATAGACGACCGGGTCCATCGCAAACGGAACCCCATCCTGAAGCTCTTCTTTGGCCTCGAGCATCATCGTTTGCAAGGCGAGCATCGCTTGCCCCTTGACGGCCGGATCGAACAAGAAACCCATGCCGCCACCCGCCATGCCCCCCAGCATCCAGAATCCCCAAAAATCCTCCCCAAATTTTTCTCGCGCTTTTTGAATGACTCGCTCGGTAAAAAGATTGGTCGCCCACGGAATGATCGTTGTAATCGGCCGGAAGAAATTTCGCGTGGTCGCTTCACCGATCGCCTGAATGTCACCGTCTGCCAAAAGCTCAACCATTTCATCGAGCAGGGCGATCGCTTCTTGGCGCGCTTCCCATTCCTTTTCAGAGCGCAGCAGGTATTTCTCGGTCACCATTTCAAGCACCGGCCCAACATCTTGGGCCATGCCGCCGTGAACCAGCACAAGGCTGTCGGTTAGCTTTTGCCGCGTTTCGGCCGATACATCGTCATAGTCGAAAATTTTGTGCGTCGGCATCAACCGGCCGCGACTGATGCCGTATTCCGGGTCGTTTTCTGTTGGTTGGGTTGCGGTTATCAGCTTCATACCGGGCCAAACCCCGCCAGAATCCTGCCATCCCCCCCCAGAACCGGCGAGCCATTCACCCAAAATCGCCCGACTGGCGACAATGCGTCGTTCGCTTTCTTGTAATGGGCCGGTCAAAGATGCCGTTTGCCCGGTTGCTCGCATGCAGACCGCAATCAAGCTCGCCAACAAGTTTGTCGAGACGGCCAAGCGGGACCCCTTTGGAATCCCGTTGACATGGCTGACCACTTCAAATCCCAGCCCGGGTCCAATGACTTTGTTTAGCAGGTCGCTCAGCGGCTGATGGGCCCCTTCGATTCCGGCCGGGATTAAGCCGCTGGCGATGACCGCCCCTTTTAATAAGCCTAAATAATCTCTCGCATAGTCAAACATCTCTGCTAGCGAATCGATCGTTGCGCTTGCATTAAGGTCGACACTGGTTAAGCGGATCACCGGCTCATCGATAACACGGAAGAACGCCTCGATTGGGGGTTTTGCCGGATGGGGCGCGTCACTCCCATCCGCTCCTCTAACGGCTAAATTGACGCTGGTATTGATCACCCGCGCCCCTTCGGGAAAGTCCATCCCCAAGAAAAATATGTCAGACCAGCCGGAGTGGGTGAGGTCCATCCGTACGGGGGTTTGCTCCTGTAGTAGTGGATAAAGCCCTTCGTCTGACCGTTTTACCAATTCCGGCCGAATCCGTAGGGGATGGTCGGCCGAGTGACCGATGCGAAACATCCATTGATTGCCGCGTGAGCTGCGCACACTGCGACGAACCTGATCGGCCAAAGTCTGGAACCCTAAATTGTGATAGCTGTCGCCCAATGCGCTGCAAATTGAATCGCTGGCCCCGTAGGTTTCATGGTCGTGCAAGAAGACATCGATCGCTTCTTCAAAGCGCCGTTTAAGCCTTAATTGCACCCCTTCAAAGGGGATTTTGCTTGAACGGGATATGCCTTTAGTCGGCAAATGGAAGCGGTGGATGGCGTACAAGAAAAACAGTGCCCGTACTTTTTCATATAGATTGCTGCTTTCCCGGCGAAAGCGATCAAGATCGGCCGCATCTTGCAGCAGTTGCTCCAAAGACGCCTGCTGGCAATATCTGTCCAAAGGTCGATTACGGATTTCAGGGTCCGGTGAGGTGATAATAGCAATCAGTTCAGACATAGTTCTTCCGCAGGTTTCACCTTTGCGATTCTTGATAGTTCAAGATTAACAGCTCGAATTGTTTCAACAGCAGCGGCATCCTCAAAATCAAAGGTCGTGTGGCCATCTTGAACAAGAACGACTTTGAAACCGAGTTCGACCGCCTTTTGACACGTGGTTTGAACACACATTTCGCTTTGCATGCCGACCACAATAAGTTCTTCAAGATTTAGTTTAGCCAAGTGTGCTGCTAGGTTGGTATTTTCAAATGCATCTGGGGTTGTCTTGTCGACAACTAGATCGTTTACAGATGGCGCCAATTGCGGATGAATTTCCCATCCTGCGGTTCCCGCTTCATCTGGTTCCCCTTTTCCACCATCATTTCGAATGTAAATAATCGCTGTCTCGGCTGCACGTGCTTTTGAGATCAATGATTGAATCGTTTTTAAAATGCGTTCTCGTTCGTGTACGTGGAACTCATCGTCAAACATGTTGACCTGCGCATCTAAGATTAGTAGAGCTTTTCTTTGACTC
Organism: Chloroflexota bacterium; assembly: GCA_020629055.1. GTDB lineage: Bacteria > Chloroflexota > Anaerolineae > Promineifilales > Promineifilaceae > WTJY01. The sequence goes on along the minus strand of JAHDEB010000005.1, from coordinate 77,239 downwards.
ATTAGACTCACCTATTTCGCTAGTAGATTAACGAGGCGTGCCAACACCTCTTCCCGTTCATCACCGGCCAAAGCAAGCGCTAGCTGTGCTTCCAGCAGCCCATACTTCTCACCCAAATCATAGCGTTGGTCTTCTTTTTGGAGTGCTAAATATTTTTCTTGCTTGCCTAAAACGGCCAACGCGGCCGAAAGGGTCGCGTTGCCATTTGGCCCGGCCGCCTGAACCTGATCCCCTAAAATCGTCATGAGGCTGGGGGTGAGCACGTGCATGCCAAAGAAGCACAAATAATGGCCCGCCCGTAAGCCAGAAACAATGAGATGCTGTTCGGCTAAGGTCGGGGTCGGTTTTTCCAGTACATCGGAAACCCGGTACAAGTTGGGTTGATTGGGCAATCGGCTGCCACCAATTGTGCCAAACAGTGGCAGGTGGCTCTCACGTGTCGCTTGAACGGCCGAAATCGAGCAGGCTTCACGCTCGGCAATTTCTACCAATTGTTGGGCACACCCTTGTGGACCACGGCTGACATACAGGTGATCGCCCACCAGGTGCAGAAAAGGCTCTGCGGCTGTAAATGGGCTGGCGCAGAAAATCGCTTGCCCATATCCCAAAGGCTTAGCTTGTGGAATAAAAGTGATTTTGGCTGACTGACTGCTGATCACCGCCTGATAGGCTTCTTCGTCGGCCGGATGAATGACGACACCGATGTCGTTAATCCCGGCTTGTGTCGCTTCGGTGATTAATATTTCAAGTACCGATTTTTCGACCCCATCCCGGTCGATGACCCGTTGCAACGGCAGACTGCGCTGCGACTCTCCGGCCGCTGTAATAACCGCTTTTGATATTTTCATAGTGCAAGATGTTCATAGCCAACGGTGGGGCGGGTTGCCGGTCTCCGTCGCTACGTTATGACAGTTTCAAAATGATGGCGGATTGTGGCGCCAAGCTAATTTTATCGCTCAAAATTTCGGCCGGGCCACCAAGCTCAAACAGCTTAACTGCCCCGAACGCCTCAACTGCAAGCGTTTGCACATTTGTACCACGATTAATTGCAATCACCACATCGCTCTTTCCATCGTTACGCCCCAGTGCAAAAGCGCATTCGCTAGTCGCCAAGACGCTTAGTCTGCCCCCTTTTAAAGCCGGATGATCTTCCCGTAGCTGAAGCAGGATTTGGGTTAAACGATGTTGTTCTTTATCCCAACTGCCGTCGTCCCAGTTAAACGCCCGTCGATTCATCGGATCGCCTCCGCCGGTCATGCCGACCTCATCCCCATAGTAAATGCCCGGTGCGCCTGGCAGCGCCATCTGGAAAACGGTGGCTAAAGCGAACTTGACCCGGTTTTCGCCTGCCAGATTTAAAAAGCGGGGCACGTCGTGGCTTGAGAGCAGGTTTTGGTTAACCGCTGTGATTTGGGGGGCATAGAGCGCATCTAAGCGCAATAACCCATCTCGCAAGTCGGCCGGGCTTAAGGATTCTTCAGCAAAAAATTCGATGGCTAAATCCCGAAATAGATAGTTCATCGTGCTATCGAACATTTCGCCCTGCAACCAATGGCTCGTATCTCCCCATATCTCAGCAAATAGATAACAATCTGGTTTGGCCGCTTTGCACGCCTGATAGAAATCGTGCCAAAATGAATCGGGCACAAATTGAGCCACATCCATGCGCCACCCATCGACATCATATTCAGTTAGCCAATGGGTCGCCACGTCTAAAAAGTAGCGGCGACATGCGGCGTTGTTTTGGTTTAGCTTCGGCATGTTGATCACGTCGTACCAAGCCATGTAATTGGGGTTGAACATCGGCCCGTCGTCATCTTTTTTAATAAAAGGAATGTTGGCATGTTGCTCAATTTCTAGCAGATACTCGATATATTTTTGATACCCTTCGCTTTTGGCCTGGTCGGCCGTCATGGCGTGGGGGCGATACTCGATCGAAATCGGCCAATCATAAATGGTGAACCAATCCCAATATTCCGATTCTCTTCCATGTTTGATGACATCTTGAAAAGCGAAAAATGTCGGGTGCGCGTGGTTAAACGAGGCATCTAGAACCACCTTCATATCACGCTCGTGTGCGGCCGTGACCAAATCTTTTAGCGCTTGATTGCCGCCAAACGCTGCATCAACCGCATAAAAATCAGTGGAGTCATATTTATGATTGGAGACAGACTGAAAAATAGGATTGAGGTAGATTGTGCGGATGCCCAAATTTTGAATATAGTCGATCTTTTGAGTGATGCCGATTAAGTCTCCCCCCATAAACATCCCTGGCTCCGGCTGGCTTCCCCAAGCATGGGTGCGCGCTGCATTTTTCGGTAGATTCAGGTCTCCATTCCGAAAGCGCTCTGGGAAAATCTGATACATGGGGGCATGTTGAGCCCACTTTGGCGTTAAAACCGGCCGTCTCTGCTCTAAATCAAGCTCAAACCGGGTTTCAACCACATGGGTCATTCCCCGGCCGCCAAAGTAGTAAACCTGTCCATTCTCTAATTTAAAGTGAAAACTGTAGCCACATTTTGATCCATTTGGTTGAACGATAGCTTCCCAATAGCGCCAGCGGCTGCAGTCATGCAGATGGGTTAAATCAAGCGTTTGTAGTTCTCCATCGTTAAACAGCAGTCGGCCGCTGGCCATCCCGTGTTCGGTCTGGATGCGAAATTGTACCCGGCCGTCTGGCAGCGGGTTGCAGTAGGCGATGTCATTGGGGTTGTACCGCACGTCATGCAGTCTGAGGGTGCCTAACGCATGGTAGCTACTACGCTCGTATGGGGTTGGTTCTTTCATAATTTTGGGAGAGGGTTGAATGTTGATACACAATTGATTGATATATCAATATGTTATTCGATTTTTTTGACCCGTCAAGACAAAATAGATGATTGTTGATAGATCAAACATTGATAGTTGTTTGTTTGATTGTTACAATGAATCACTCGCTTGTGCTTACTCAGGGGAAAAATTATGATTCAAACCATCGACCAACAGCTACATCAATTAATGTCGGACCTAAATTTAATTTATGCCGACATCAATAAAAAGATTTTGTCACAACACGGGCTACGAAGCGTGCGATATTTTGTGATGCAACATCTGTTTCAAAACCCAGATGCGACCTTGGGAGAATTAAGTGATTTGGCGCTTGTTGATCGGGCGAGCCTTTCAAGAATGGTTTACAGCATGGAGAAGCAGGGGCTCGTGCTTAGAAAACCAAATGCAGCGGATCGGCGAATTTTTATGCTCTCTTTGACGAAGGAAGGGCAAGCGGTGTATGAAACGGTGCAGGCGGATATGGATGCCGATATCGAGCGACGTTTTGGTGCTATCGATCAAAAGACAAAAGTCAATTTGGTAACCTTGAATCAGCAAATCAAAGATATTTTGACCAGCCATGTAGATACATTATCGGATCCACCTGTCTAAATCACCTGAGAAAGCCTAACAATGTGCAAACGATACGTGCTGAACAATTGATAAACTGATAAGCTATTCAAATGTCTGACTTCAGAGCGAAACTTAAACGGATGGGGGTGGTGAAGGGGGCTAAAAACCTCAAACCTGCACCTAAACCGGCCGACCCTTTTTCCGGCTCTGGCAGACGCGAAAAAGTAGATACGCTCAAGGTGCTGGCTGACCTGTTCCCCAACGGCCGAGTCGTTGACCAATACTCACAACCATTTTTTGAAGTAGACGCGGTTTTCCCACTTAGCCATCAAGTCGGCCCGACTGTGTTGGCTGATGTTGCCAATCTTGATCTGTCACCGGCGTCCGAATTTTGTGGGGATGATCGCTTGCAAGGGATGACCGGCCGTGATTTGCTGTTTGTCGACCTTGAAACAACCGGTTTAGCAGGTTCAGGCGTGCAGCCGTTTATGATCGGACTCGCCTTTTTTGAAGGGGATGCCCTAGTTGTGCGACAATATTTCATGCACAAACCGGCCGCCGAAGAGGGGATGTTGCAGGCGTTTGAGGAGCTATTCGCCAACTATAAGGTCCTCGTGACCTTTAACGGTAAAACGTTTGACCTGCCGGTGCTAGACAACCGCTTTATTTTGACCGGATTGCTCGATGGCACGCGACCCGATCTGGTTAAAATGCCCCATTTGGACTTGCTGTCACCCGCACGCCGTATTTGGAGCCATTTGCCCAGTCGTGCGCTCAGCTATTTAGACGAGCACGTGCTAAAAATGAAACGGCCACCGGGTGAGATTCCCGGCCGCCTAGCCCCATGGCTTTACAATCAGTTTGCACAGTCTGGCGACCCCCGGCCGCTAGAAGGGATGTTTCTACACAACGAACTCGACATGTTGGCCATGGTCCCTTTGGTCGAACAAGTGGTTAACTATTGGGCGGCCGAAATCCCTCCAGAAAACCCTTATATCGCCGTTTCAATCGCCCGCTGGAAATTGCACTTAAAACGTCAGACGGCCGCTGAAAATCTGTTTGTCGAAATCTTGTCCCGTGGCAGCGAGCTGCCGGTTGAGATGCGCCTGTTGGCCCTAAAAGAGCTTAGCCTAATGCTCAAGAAGCAGAATCGACGGGCAGATGCGATGCCGCTTTGGCAACAAATGGCGGAGCTCGATCAAATAGAAGACACCTTCCCGCATCTCGAACTCGCCAAATATTTTGAATGGCATGCGGTTGACCTAGAAAAAGCGAGCTTGTGGTCGGCCCACGCGTATCAAATTGTGATGTCTCGGCCTGCGCTAGATTTCGCATTAAAAGAAGAGATTGAGCATCGTTTACGCCGCCTAGCCGGTAAAATCGAGCAAGATCAGGAGTAGAGGCGAGGAAAGAGTTAGAACGGCTGCGGTTAAAATGATCTTCTAGCATCTGATAATCGTTACAATGCAAGCGATCTCGAACGCTATCTCTTGTCCCTATCCTCTATCCCCAATTATAATTCTACCTATGGATATTCAATTTTTTGACAATCGGGACGATGCGCCCAAAAATCGTGAAGATGTGCGCATTTTGCGCGGCCGTATCGAAGTAGCCCCAGAAGGGCGGCGTGTGGCTGTAGATTTAGAACTAACGCCGTTTATCGAGCGGCCAACCATCGAACTGCGGCTAACCAATGACCGGGGAGAACCGGCCGGACTGTCAAACGTGATCGAAACGCTAGATCGCACCTTGCGCATGGTGATGCATATGCGTGACAAAACCCCAGCAGAAAACTACCGTTTACAGGCCCGTGTTTATTATGCTCATATTGACGAAGATATGAAAAGAGAGATGGTAGACGAATTGATTATCGATTTTGCTGCGGATGGTGGGAATGAAAAATATTGGGAAAAACCGGCCGAATAGAGTGAGCTGCCCCTACTTTCCTATTTCAACAAAATAGCGCTTTTCTAGCTCTTTGAGGTTGCATTCAGGGTTCCCTGCAAAAAAGTGCTCCGGCATGATGTGTTCTGACTTTGTCTGCCCCATATAGCCTGCATGAATAACGTTTCGAAGATCCTGAGCCCGATGCAAGAAGCGTACAACTTGGGGCGTTTCACTCACATTTGCGGAAAAAATGATCAGCGCCTTGTAATGCTCCGTTTTTGACCACAAAAAGTTAATATTGATCTCGTCTAGCTTAAACAGGCTCGTGACATCGTTGAGCAAACCTTCTCGGTCGTGCGCATAGATTTGCATCGTCACGGCCCGCATCGGCTTGGCGGTTTCAGATCCCCAACGCAACTTAAGTGAGAACCCACCCCGCATCGTATCTGGGGTCAACAAACGGCAGCCGTTGACATGAATGACTACTTGATCTTTATGCAAAATAGAGCCGATAATCGGATCTCCCGGCCGAGGATTGCAAACTTGGCATAGCTTTAATTGACGGTCGCCGGAATGCTCGATAATAAACATATCCCCATCGCTAGAAAAAACAGCTTGGCTAGAGAGAAATTCGTTTTTATAGTCATAACCGGCTTGGCTGTTTAGGTCATCCGCTTCCCACAGGCCCGCCATTAGCCGATTCGCAAATTCAGAAATAAGTAAATCAGCGCGTCCCATTGCGGCAAATAGTTCATTGGTTGTTGGATAATCTAGGATTTTGCAGACCTCTTCCATGTCTAAGTATGGCTTCCCAAGTGTTTGCAGCTCCGTTTTAATCATATTGCGGCCGATCTGACACGCCATACGATCTGATAGCTTCTTGAACCATCGTCGTACCCCTTGACGGCCGGTTCGCGTTTTAATATAGCCCAGATCCTCATCGAGCCATGCAAACTGGGGATGTGGCTTGGCGGTATCAGACTCTTTTTCGATCAGAATCGAATCCCCATCTTGTAGCTCATACGTTAAAGGCTGTCTTTCTGAATTAACCAATACCCCTCGGCACCCATGCCCCACTTCTGTATGGATGCGGTAGGCGAAATCAACCGGGGTTGCTCCACGTGGAATCTCTATTTCATCACCATTGGGTGTAAAAACGGTGATTTGATTATTAAACACATCGTCTAAGATGTGCCTTACTTTTTCATCAAACTCATCATCGTCATCCCCATATGCTTTTTGGAATTGATTGAAAAGCTTGTCGACTTTCTCTTCTGATTGCTGGGCCCAAATCGGCATATTCCGGGTGTCAGTCCAGCGAGAAAGCACGCCGTTTTGCGACTCGAGCTGCATGTCCAAGGTGCGAATCCGTACTTTGACCCGTCGCCCTTTATAGATGATCGTCGTATGCAACGAACGATAAAGGTTCTCACGGCTTGCGCTAATGTAATCATCAAACTTGCCCGCTACCGGCCGCCACTTTCCATGCAAGTGGCCCAATGCCGTGTAGCAGTCAATTTCGTTTTTAAGCAATATTACCGGCTGGGGTGGCCCGTATAGCACACGGCTCTCTTGCTCTTCGCGCCATACGCGAAATGCCCCTGAAATATCGGTCGGCGCTTCCACCAAACTAACCAACTGAAGACCAGCTTCTTTAATGACATTTTTGATATCGTACTTAAGATATGGAAAATCTTCCTCGTTTCGCTCTTTTCGATCTTGGAGCGCTTTTTGAAACTGTCGAAAGCGGGTGGGATAAAGGACTTCAAATGCTAAAGTTTCAAGCTCATTTTTAATTTTCCACATACCTAAACGGTCGGCCAGTGGGGCATAGACACGTAGGGTTTCTCGGGATTTTTCCTCTTGCTTGTGGAAGGGCATATGGCCGATGGTGCGCATGTTGTGCAACCGGTCAAAAATTTTAACGACCCCCACGCGGACATCGGCCGTCATTGTTTCAAAAAGTTTATAGTGAGTGGCTGTTGTAAGTTCCTGCTTGGTAAGCTCTCTCCCTAGTCGTGCTCGGCCGGTTACCTTATCAAATTTTGTGACTCCATCTACAATGCGCCTCACTTCAGACCCAAAGCGATGTTCAATATCTTGAACCGACACATCGGCATCTTCAGCGACGTCATGCAGTAGGGCCGCAATCAGGGTTGGCGTATCTGCATAATAGTCCGCCAAATATGAAGCAACGGTCAACGGGTGGCAAATAAAGGGTTCACCCGACTTGCGCGTTAAACCAGCATGCTCTTCCTCTGCTAATTTGAAAGCCTCTTGAATCTCCTCAAGGTCTTGCCGGGGCAGATAGGTGAGCATCGCAAAGAACTCCTCCCCATTAGCGGACATATTTTTATTGGGGTAGCGATCGGTGTTTGGAGACTTTCCAAGCGTCATATTGGTACCCTTTCGGTCTGTGAGTGTGGTAAAAAAAGACGCCCAGCAGTTAATGGCTGGACGTCAATCTTTCGAGATATTTTAATCAGGTTAAACCATTCTGTCTACAAAAAACAGAAAGTCCTGACTTTTTCATGATCCTTTTATGCTTCTTGAACGCTTTCCTCTGCATTTTCTTCAGCATTGCTTTTGAAATCTAAGAATCGATAACCAACGCCTCGCTCGGTTAAAATGTACTTTGGGGAAGCGGGATCTTCTTCTACCTTCTTACGCAGATAGTTGATGTAAAGTCGTAAGTAATGGGTTTCATCTCGATATTCGTATCCCCACACTTTTGCCAAAAGCGTTTCGTGTGGCACAACCCATCCAGCATTTTGGATAAGATGGTTCAACAATCGATACTCTGTTGGACGGAGGTCAACACGTTCGTTATTTACCAATACTTGGTGTCTATTAAAATCTACAGACAGGCGATCGTCAATCTCTAAAATGGTGCGTGGGGCCGGTGCTGGCCATTCAGCCCGTCGTAGGACCGCATGGACACGGCTGTTGAGCTCACGTGGGCTAAATGGTTTTGTGACGTAATCGTCAGCGCCAAGTTCAAGGCCGCGAATTTTATCTTCTTCATCCGCTTTAACCGTTAATAAAATAACTGGGACGGTCGATATTTCGCGCACCATGCGTAATGTTTCGAAGCCGTCTAGCTCCGGCATCATCACGTCCATTACGATTAAATCAGGGACATGTTGGCGTAACTGTTCTAGGGCTTGTAATCCGTTACGGGCTTCAACAACCTGATACCCTTCTAATTCAAGGTTCATCCGAATGAATCGGATCATACGTGGCTCGTCATCTACAACCAGAATAAGTCTGGGTGTGCCTGATTCGAGTGTGTCTGGTACCTGTTCTAACATTTTTTTTCCTGTAATTCTTATCTAAATCGAAATAGGGAGCTATTCCGAGTAAGGTCTATTCTCTAACGAAACCGATCACATCCTCAGTTTCGGCCGATGGCATAACTTGTATAAAATTGATCCGATGAAACGGAATAATCATTTTCGTAGTTTCTTCATCTAAAAAATGAACTTCCTGCCCGTCTCTGCGGCGTGGATTTTGCAAGGTGATGATAGCAGCATCCCCTTTCGGTAATTCGCTGACTTCACCGACAATCGGTTCTTCGTTATTGATGTGTACAGTAACTGAAAACATACGTCTTACTTCCTTTCAAAATATCCAAAAATATCGTAGTGACAAACAGATAAGCCTTTATTGTCTTAATTTGTCATTTGTTTTTCATTAAAAAGATGAGTTCATACGAACTACTAAGATAAAAAAACCCGAGAAACGACCAAATGGGTCAATTATTTTAGGAAAACATGTACGAGCAAGTTGCCAAATTGAACTTCGTCCCCATTTTTTAAAGGATAAGGAAGTTCTGGTGGCAGGCGGAACTGATTCAGAAAAGTTCCGTTTGTTGAGTTTAAATCTAAAATTGCGATCCCTTCCCCTTGCTCATCAATTTTAATAACCGCATGATTGCGTGAAACGCCAAGTTCCCCACCGCCATCTTCCTCTAAGTTTACTTCCGGTTCGTGTAGGCTATCTTTATCGCTCCGGCCGATGTAAATGTCTTTGGTCGGTTTAAACCGAATGTGCCGGCCGCCAGTTGGAATGACAAAAATAACTTCTTGCCAATTAGAAGTTGAAACGGTTGATTGGCCTAGTAAAGACGGGGCTTCCGGCTCCGGCCGAGCATCCATGACCGCCTGTTGCCCTTCCAGTTCCATCAATGATTCGCCGCAGATGCTACAAAACATCGTGCCAGAAAGTTCCTCCTGACCGCATTCGTGACACTGAATCATTCAGATTCTCCTTCAGACTGCCCTAATGCACTTTGCAGAACAGAAGTTAACTGCATCCGTGTGCCATACTTAATTCCAAGGCGATTGCCTGTTTCTATTTCATCTCCCGCTTGCAACATGCGTGTACTGTGGCGAACTTGGTTAGCCAATTGATCGAATCCAGCTTCTTCAAACCGGCGTGTGAGCAAGTCCATACGTTTTGCCACAGTGCCCGAATCCCCTTCTTCCATCTCTTGCCAAATAGTTTCATTCATTCGATACAGGTTCAACATGCGAACCGCTTGAACAATAGCTGGAGGCATCGATTTGATCCCATTTTCGCTGGGGTTAACCCGGTGTTCTAACTGAATTGAAAAAGAAGGGGGGTCCGCATCGGCGATTTGAGCTTTTAGCTCCATCGGAATCGTAAAATCAGCGCCGTCGTTCAAACCAGAGACTTCAATTTCTGCCAAAACACCCAACGGAGTGCGACTTTCGATCGCCCCGGCCGCAACAATATTGGAATCACTTAGTTTAAGCGGCTGGAAAAACGGCGTCAGTTTATATACTTTTCGTACGCCGAAATTCTCCGGTAGGTTAAACTGAATTTTGGCATTGCTTGCATACAGGCTGCCTAAACTTTGAATCCGTTGGCGCAACAGGTGAAGGATTTGTTCCGGTTCTTGAATATAACCGGATTCTCCGCCAGAAAAACTGGCAAGATCATCGAGAAATTTGTCATTCCATTCATCCCCAATCCCAAAACCGCTAATGCCGATCCCAATTTGGGCCGCTTTGGCCGCAAGCTCTAAACAGAGCTTTGAGTCCCCATATGTTTGCCCATCGGTCAGTAAAATAATGTGGTTGACATGTTGGCTCAAATCAACTTTTGCGATTTCCCGATATGAAGCGGCTAACCCTTGAAAAATTTCGGTGCCTCCGGATGGGGTGATACCGTTCAGACGTGATAATAAATCACGAGGGGAGGTTGGTTGAGTCGAGGGAACAATCACCTCGGCCCGATCTGCAAATGATATGATTGAAATATGATCGTTGTTTGAAAGCTTTTCTATGATGTACCCAGCTGCGGCACGAACTTTGTTGATCCGCTCCCCTTTCATCGATGTAGACTTGTCAATAACCAATGAGATGTTGAGCGGCATATTGTCTTTCGGCCGGACATTCTCAGGTGAGTGGATGTTGGTTAGTAGGTAAAGTAACTGTGTTGAATCAACCTTCTGGAGTTGGCTACCAGAATCCAAGAAACTAACCTGTAATTTTTTCTGATTGGGATCTTCAGAGTAGAGTTTTGTTTCAATCATATGCCACTTATTTTACAGGAGATCTGGTTAGTTGACATAATTTTGATTAAAGTCTAAATTCCGTCAAGACGACTGAGACATTGTCGGTGGTGCCACCTTGAATCGCCATAGCCACAAGCTGTTCGCATTTTTGCTGTAGATTCATCCCTTTGCTACCGATCACCTTGGTCATGATGTCATGGTCAATGCTGCCCCATAATCCGTCGCTGCACGCGATAAATGTTCCGCGTGCCGGTAAGGGGCGGGTGATGAGGTCAACTTCAACGTCATCACCGGTAATTGCCCGAAATAGCAAGTTTCGTTTGGGGTGAACGGCCGCTTCTTCCGCCGTGATTTCGCCAGCTTGCAGTAGCTGTTCTACATAGGTGTGGTCCGCCGTTAACTGCGACATTTCACCGCTAACGTCATCATAAAGATAAGCGCGTGAATCACCCACGTGAGCGATATAGAGGCGAGATTTGATAATGACTCCACAGGTTAAGGTTGTGCCCCCCATTTGCCTTTTGTCTGTAATAAGAATGGTGCGGCTCGCGTCTAAGACCGCTTGCTGCATCATATCTTGCACTGACTCCTGAATTTTTTGATCCTTCATCATAGGAATCAAAATTCGGCTAGACAAATTTTGAGTGACGTAACTAGCGACTGCTCGGCTGGCATCGGCTCCATCTGCATGCCCTCCCATCCCATCAGCAACCAATGAAATCGCAAATGGCACAAGCGGATCATCGCCGCCACAAAGGGCAACTAACGACATGATTGTGTCTTGGTTTTGCGGCCGCTTGACGCCAATATCACTGTGCTGCGCGGTAATGATGTAAGGCTCAGGCTGCACGCCAAATAGATCTTTAATAGGAGCGGTCTTTTCAGAATCCCCAGAAGGTGTATGGGTTAAAGGTTCTGTTTTTGAATTCTCTTCATTTGAATCTTCATCTGAGGATTCAATATTTATTAGGATTGGATTTTCCATGAGACTTAAACGGGCAGTGCGTATAAATAATGGTCAGAAGACCCGATATACACAACTCGATTTGAGATGACCGGAGATGAAATGACATGTCCGCCCGTCTTATATTTCCAGCGAAGTTGCCCTTTTTTGGTTGATAGGCTGTACACATATCCGTCGGTAGACCCGAAGTAAACGGCATCTTCAAAAATCGTTGGGGATGATGCAACTTGACCTTCGGTTTCCCAGGCCCATATTTGTCGCCCGTTATAAATGTCTAACGCATACAGCTTTCCATCGGCCGAGCCGATAAAAACTGTTGTGTCTTGAATAACAGGGGATGAAATGATGGGACGGTTGGTTCGGGAGCGCCAAACGGCCCACCCTGAATTTTCGTCTAATGCGTAGACGGTATTGTCCATTGATCCTGCAAATACCATGCCCTCAGCGATTGTAGGGCTAGAAATAACCGCCCGGCGAGCTTGAAATTGCCAGTTTGTTTTACTTTTTGAATCAATTGAAAAAATATACCCTTCGTCTGTGCCGAAAATAATCGCTTTGTCAGTAACTAACGGAGACGAACGGATGTTGCCATGCGCGTTGACTTTCCAAATAGCACGGCCGGTTGAGATGTTGACCGCATGTAAGTGGCTGTCATCTGACCCGAAAAAGACATAGTTGGCATACGGTGTTGGTGACGAGTAGATCGCACCACCTGTTTGATAGCGCCAACGGAGCCGCCCATTATGTCTATTGATGCAGTATAAATGCTTGTCAGCTGAACCGATAAAGACATCGTCTTTGTGAACAGCAGGTGCAGTCCCAATGCCATCTGTTGCCGGATATTTCCAGCGAAACTCACCATTTTCAACATCGATGGCGTATAAATTGTTGTCATAAGCACCCACATAAACCAACCCGTCTGAAATTGCAGGTTTCGAACGGATCTCATCTTCACATTTAAATTTCCAAATGGGTGTGACGGTTGGGAATTCACCGGTGAAAATCGGTGCGCCTGCAGAGGGTTGTGGTGGTCTTGGTGCTTGGGGGGCCGCATCGCTTGGGGATGCGGGGGGAGGGGCTGCAGCCGCGGCTTGCTGGGGCGCGGCCGGCTGCGAATTGCGGCCGGGCCATAAAAGCCCTGTTCCTTCCGCGGCCGGTTTGTTGAGCTGGGCCAAAGCGATTTTTAATTCACTTGCGTTCTGGTACCGGTCAGCAGGTTTATAGGCCAAGCAGCGATTGATAATCGATGCCATTTCATTGGAGACACTTGAATTAAGTTCTTGAACCGGCCGTTCTTTCCAAGAGAAAGGGGGTTCTAGGCGAGGGTCACGTAATGTCAGCAGGTGATGAAGTGTGGCACCTAAGGCGTACACATCCCCAGCCGGGCTAGACTCACCACGATATTGCTCAGGTGGTGAATACCCTTCTGTACCGATCATAGTGCCCCGAGCCCCTTCGCGGAAAATCTTAGCGATGCCAAAATCGATGAGTCGAACTCGATTATGCTGATCAAGCATCAAGTTAGACGGTTTTAAGTCTCGGAAGACGATCGGTTCCGGTTTTTGATTATGCAGGTAGATCATCACTTCGCACAATTGGAGCGCCCAGTCGAGAACTTCTTTCTCAGGCCCTGGCTCTTTGCGAGCAGCGGCAACAGCTTCTAAATCTTTGCCACGGATAAATTCCATGACCAGATAGTTGCTATTACCTTCTGAAAAGTAGTCAAAAACCTCAGGGATCGCCGGGTGTTCTAACGTTGCGAGGATGCTGGCTTCTGTCTCAAAAGTTTTTTTAGCTAACTCTTGTGTCGCCTTGCTACGTGACACTGTCACCATTTCTTTGATGGCACACAAACGGGTGACGGCGGCGAAACGCATGTCCCTAGCCTGGTAAACTGAGCTAAAACCGCCGACTCCCAAAGTCCCCATAATTTTATAGCGGTTTTGAAGCATGTCCCCAGGTTTTAATTGAGACCTGCTTCTTTTCGATTGCTCAGGCGGTTCATTTTTGTTTAATTGTCTCGTTGACGGTCCAGTCATATGAGGTATTTGTAGATCGAATAGAGTAGATGAATTATCTGTGTAGGATACTGTTTAAGACCGGAGACCGCAAGTAAACGAAAGGCATATTTTTTATATTTTTATTCAGTAATTTGTACTAATAACTCAGGTTTGTAAGATGGGGAGTGTGTAGAAAGTCAAAATATTGAGGTTTGATATAATCTGGTGATGGCAAAATTAACTCACATAGATTCAGACGGCCGAGCAAAAATGGTTGATGTTGGTGCAAAAGCGGCGACTGAGCGCACTGCGGTAGCTCGTGGGGCCGTTTATATGCAGCCTGAGACCCTTGCACTCGTTATGGAAGGCAATATAAAAAAGGGCGATGTATTTACCATCGCGCAATTGGCCGGAATCATGGGTGCAAAAAAAACGTCTGACTTAATCCCATTGTGTCACCCCTTAGCGTTAAACCAGGTTAAGGTTGAATGTAAGCCTAATGTTGAAAAAAGCTGTATCGAAATCGAATCGATCGCACGGGTAAGCGGTAAAACAGGTGTCGAAATGGAAGCATTGACGGCCGTGACCGTGGCCGGTTTGACCATCTATGATATGGCAAAGGCGGTGGATCGAGAGATGCAGATCTCAGACGTTCGCCTCGTTTATAAAGTGGGTGGAAAGTCCGGTGAATTTCGAGCTGACGACTTTCAAGCAGAAAGCCAATAGTCATCCTCTTAGAAATCAGAGAAGGGTGGATAAAAAATTATGGAACTAGAAATAAGATTGTATGCGACGCTAAGAGATAAAGTCGGTCAGGCGAAAATCCAAATTGAACTGGATGCGCCTGCAACTGTCGAGTCCCTTAAAGAAGCGATTAAGAGCAAATATCCAGAAATGACGGTTGGTGTCGATTCTTCTGTCGTCTCGGTAAACCGCGCATTTGCGACAATGGAGACCCCTATCGAAGCAAATGACGAGATCGCTATGTTCCCACCCGTTAGTGGGGGATCAGATTTTCCACATCCTGTCTATTTCGCATTGGCTGAAGAGGCTCCTGATCTAAACGAAATTAATGCGGCCCTTGTTCAGCCAGATATCGGTGCCGTTGTAACGTTTAGTGGTGCGGTCCGTGGAGCGACAAGTAGAGACGGGATGCCACCGGAGACGATTGAACTTGAGTACGAGTCATATTCAGAGATGGCGATCGAAAGGATGGGGCAAATCGCTTTAGAAATTTGGGAGCGTTTTCCCGATGTTAAAGGGGTTGCGATTGTGCAGCGTGTCGGCCGATTAGCCGTTGGTGATGCAACAACGCTTGTGGCTTGTGCTGCAGGGCATCGCGATCAGGGTGCATTTGAGGCTGCCCGATATGGCATCGATCGCTTGAAAGAGATCGTCCCTGTTTGGAAAAAAGAGATTAGCCATGATCAGAGTGTATGGGTCGAAGGCTCGTACGTTCCGACACCGGCCGATAATCGATAAAGGCAGAATATGCTCCCTAAGATCACAATTTTAGGGTTAAGCGTTTACCTAATTTGTAAATTTGCATAACCATTTTGGGGGCAATGGTGTTTATGCAAGGGAACATCCACTAGTTTCACTAAAAAATTGGAATTTTCAAACGGTCACGTCTTAGAAACTAACTTTGGCCGCTTTGCGAGGAGAACGAGGAAATGAATATTGGACCCAGACGAGTCGTAATTACCGGGATGGGAGCTGTGACACCCGTTGGCCATACGGTCGCGGAATCTTGGGAATCAATCTTAGCCGGAAAGAGCGGCTTTGCGAACAATAGCTATCAGGTAGATATTTCAGATATGCCAATTGGTGGTGTTTGTGAGGTAAAAGAATGGGATGGCGCAGAAAAAGTCGGCCGTAAAGAGTCTCGGCGCATGGACCGCTGCCAGCAATTTGTGCATGTCGCGACCGCCGAAGCGATGGCACAATCTGGGCTAAAAGTGACCGATGAAAATCGTGAGCGTATCGGGGTTTACATGGGTACAGGTGTCGGTGGTGTACAAACGCTGATCGGTACTGAACACGTCCTGCAGGAGCAAGGGCATCGGCGGGTTAGCCCATTTGCAATTACGCTAATTATGCCGAATGGCGCCGCTGGCATGGTCGCGATTGAGTATGGCTTACAAGGGCCTGCGATGACCACGACCACGGCTTGTGCGGCAGGCACCGATGGGATCGGTAATGGCTTTATGGCTGTGCGTATGGGGATCGTAGACGCTGCGGTTGTGGGTGGTACTGAAGCACCTGTAACACGTGTGACGATGGCATCTTTCGCAAAAGCTGGAGCGCTTTCTAAACGAACCGAAGGAACCCCAAGCCCTTTTGATAAAGATCGAGACGGATTTGTGGCAGCTGAAGGTGCAGGCATCTTAGTGATCGAAACCCTTGAACATGCCAAAGCGCGTGGCGCGAACATTTTGGGCGAAATTGTAGGCTTTGGTCAAACTTGTGATGCGTACCATATCACTGCACCAGACTCAAATGGAACGGGTGCAACGCGAGCGATTAAAAACGCTATCGCAATGGCTGGCAAGACGGTGACCGATGTCGATTACATGAACGCACACGGCACGGGAACACGTTTGAACGACTCCATTGAAACAACGGCTATCAAACAAGCGCTGGGTGATCATGCGTACAAGGTTGCTGTTAGCTCAACAAAATCGATGACCGGACATGGCATGGGTGCTACCGGTGCCATTGAAACCGTCTTCTGTGCTTTGGCACTACGTGATCAGATCATCCCACCAACCATTAGTATGGTAGAGGCGGACCCAGAATGTGATTTAGATTATGTTTCTGAAGGTGGAGCACGAAAAGCTGAACTCAATTTGGCCACGAACCACGCCTTTGGCTTTGGTGGGCATAACGCGGTGCTCGCTTTAGGTAGGTACACAGAGTAGACGCCTTTAAGCGACCAAAATAGCTAAACACAAAAGGGTTGTGAAGTAAGTCACAACCCTTTTTTATTGGCATATTTCCAGTTTACATTAAAATAACGGGAAGATAAGTACAAAGGGGGCAGTTCATTCTTTATTTGATATGACTGCTTTAGGTGGGTTGCCCTCTCTGTGTTTGTTGCTATTTGCAATATGGCTTACTCAAATTTCGATGATCGAATCGGTGATTTTCATCACTTCGTATTCAGAATCGACCTTTTTGAATATGACCTTAAACCGGAGAATCGTAAATAATGGAAGATTTGCTCGCTCTTGAAGATCGGTTGGGAATACCGATCAGTGATTTCGCTTTGATGGGGACCGCTTTAACGCATCGCTCGTACTTAAACGAGCACCCTGACATTGTTGAAGACAACGAACGGTTAGAATATTTAGGGGACGCTGTGATTGACTTAATCGTAGCTGACTACTTGTTTACCACATATTCCGACATGGATGAAGGGGAGATGACCGCGTTACGCTCGGCCTTGGTCCGTGCGGAAACGCTGGCAGAGTTTTCGAAGGATATCGGTATTGATCAGGCGCTACGTTTGGGGTCTGGCGAGATCGAAAATAAGGGACGTCAGCGTATACCTACATTATGCGCTGCATTTGAAGCGGTTATGGGGGCCACATACCTAGATGCAGGATTTTTAGAGACCAAGAAATTCCTGTTGACTTTGGTTAAGCCGAAACTCGCTTTTATTTTAGAAAACGGCCTGCATAAAGATGCACGTAGTGAGTTTCAAATTTGGGCTCAAGCTCAATTTGGTGAAACGCCCAAATATGAGGTCGTTGAAGTGACCGGTCCAGATCATAATCGCCGATTTAAAGTACAAGTTAAAGTAAAAGACAAAAGTTGGGGAGAGGGGATCGGCCGCTCTAAGCAAGTTGCTGCCCACGAGGCGGCCGGTAGCGCCATGGACAACATAAAAGCCCACGAAGAATCAAATCAATAAGATCGATCAACCTATGAGAAAATTGTTTATAACCGGTGGTAGTAGTTATTTGGGGCAAGCGATGGTTCCGTTTGTGGTACAGCAGGGATGGGACGTCTGTTACACCTATAACTCAACTATGCCCCAAGATCCATTCCCTGGGCGAGGGGTGCAGGTTGATGTGCGCGATGGCTCTCGTTTGATGAAACTGGTGAGTGAGTATCAACCAGACGCTATTATTCACCTAGCTGCCTCGAATCGCAGCAGCAGCGAAGAAGTGATGGTCTCTTCTATAGAAGAGGGGGCAAATAATATTGTGCTAAATGCGGCTAGATTTCAGATCCCTCTGATCCATATGTCAACAGATGTTGTATTTGATGGAACAGAAGCCCCCTATAATGAAGAGAGCCCTGTTTCGCCCCCGCATGCTTACGGGTGGGCCAAAGCAAATGCAGAAAAGTCGGTTCTTGAATATGGAAAAACGAAGGTGGTACGCCCTTCTCTCATTTATGGATTAAGCCAGAAAGACCGTAGTACGGAGTGGATTGAGAAATCGATTGAAAAAGGTGAGGGGGTCACACTTTTTACCAACCAAATCCGTATGCCGGTTTGGGTTGATACCCTCTCGGCCGCATGTTTAGAGCTAATCGATTTAGATTTCCATGGAATTGTGCATGTTGTTGGCCGCCAGGTTATGAGCCGGGCAGAATTTGGAACCAAGCTATTGGAATGGTGGGGAATAGACCCAAATGGGTTGGTAAAATTAGAACCTGCACCCGATGATGCACCTTGGCCAGCCGATTTACGTATGGAGA
Source organism: Chloroflexota bacterium (assembly GCA_020629055.1). GTDB lineage: Bacteria > Chloroflexota > Anaerolineae > Promineifilales > Promineifilaceae > WTJY01. Next base: position 58,755 of record JAHDEB010000005.1, on the reverse strand, counting down.
TAGAGTTGGCAGGCAAAATCCTGAAAACACCGCTTCTGGGTATTGATGAAGTGTTTACACAGTTGTCATAATGTGATCTAAAATACAATTAGACTGTTTCGCCTGACTAAAAATTGAAGACCATTCCTTTACTTGAGTTGATTTAAAAATACCATGAATATCACGTTAGACCGGGGGTTGACTTTTGTCACGTTCCTATGCTAGACTGCGCCAGCAGTAAAGTAGTTTACATATTTTATGGTGTGACTGTGAATCTTCGGGGTAAAAAGGGTCAGTGCGATGAGCACAGGTATTTAGGAATTTAACAGGGTTTCTAATCGAAAACTATGGAACACACTCCACCTACTTCATACATTCACATCCAATCCCAAACTATTAGAGGAACTAAACTTATATGACTGATATGATCAATCCAATTGAAGAAACTAGTGGGTTGCAAGAACTTCTTGCCAATGCTTCAGAACAAGGATTTGTGACGTTTGCACAAATTATTGAGGCTGTCCCAGCAGTTGAACAAGACGTTGATATACTTGACGTAATCGTTGAGGAAGTACAAGAAAATGGACTCGTATTCGTAGAGAATGCGGAAGATTACAAACCTGTTGATGATGAAGAGACTTTAAATGAAAGTTTAGCCTACTTAACTTCAGAAGTTGATCAATACGAGGGTGATAGTTCCCACGAAGCGCCGCTGTTCGACCTAAGCGGTGTTCCAATTGATGACTCTGTCGGACTTTATTTCCGCGAAATGGGCCAGCAGTCACTGTTATCTGCGGCCGAAGAAGTTCAGCTAGCCAAAGAGATTGAACTAGGGCGTGCTGCTGTCATGAAAATGAACATGGCGACTGATTTAACTGAAGATCAGAAAGACGAACTAAATTTACGCGTCAGCATCGCTGATATGGCCCGTGCTCATTTGATCCGTGCAAACACCCGATTGGTTGTTAGTATCGCTAAAAAATATCGTGGACGCGGTCTACAGTTTCTTGATTTGATTCAAGAAGGAAATGTAGGCTTAATGAAAGCGGTTGAAAAATACGATTACACTCGTGGAAACCGTTTCAGTACTTACGCAACCTGGTGGATTCGTCAGGCGGTAACCCGCGCACTGGCAAACCACGGCCGTACAATTCGTATTCCGGCTCATTTGGGTGGGCGCATTAGCAAGTTGTACCAAATTGCTCAAGAACTAGAACAAGAATTAGGACGTCAACCAACGGCGGAAGAAATCGCTAAGCAGATGGAACTACCAGAAGAGCGAGTTCGTTGGATGTTAAGGACCAGCCGCCAGCCGGTTCATTTGGAACGTCCGGTTGGTGACGAATCTGATGCTGAGTTGGGCGACTTCATCGAAGATGTTGATGCACCTCCTCCAGCAGAAACGGTCGCACAAACGATGTTGACTGAAGAAATTAGCGAAATTTTGGATCAATTGACTCCACGTGAAGCACGGATCTTGCGTTTACGCTATGGCTTACAAGATGGTGAGTCTCGCACTTTGAAAGAAGTCGGCGAAATGTTTGGTTTGTCACGCGAGCGCATTCGCCAGCTAGAAAAAGAAGCATTGCGAAAACTGCGTCATCCTAATTTTGCAGGCCACTTGCGCCAATACCTCAATTAGTCAAAAAGTTAACCTTATGAAGACCCCGGAAACGGGGTCTTTTTTTATCTGCTAATCTGGTGGTTGTTTCCAACAGTAATCTGGCCTTTGAATTCTTTCCAAAACCGAAACCGGTTTTTCAGAGACAAAAAAAAATCAATTGTTGTATTAGTTCAACATGTGGGGGAAAAGGCTAAAAATCGGAAGTTTACAGTAGATATGGGGGTGGTTTCAAGACAACAGGCATAAATTCCGCTGCGATATACGAACTAATCCAAATGTTAAAAAATCCAAATATGTTGGAATTGTGAATCCTAAAAAATAGTACCTTTTAAGATTTATTTGACATAATTCCATTGTATTTATTCCCTGCCTTTGCTAGAATCCTTCCACGATAACAGATGAGAAACACCTGACTTTTGTAGCCTTAGGAATTAGGAAAAGGGGAATACAAAATCACAGACTTCCGTATGTGGTTCTGTAAAACGGGGGTTAGGTTTCTTCCAGACGCAATCCAAACATAAAAATTTAGCAGTTCCTATTTTTATTCTCCGATTAGGGTGTATTTTGCTCTCTATTGGAATATGAAAACGCCTTATGACTAAACCTGAATCCGCATGGAAAGCCACCCTTGGCGAATTAGAATTACAGATGACCCGCGCTACCTTCAATACTTGGCTGAAAGATGCTCAGCTGATGCGTAGTGAAGATAGTCATTTTGTAATTGGTGTCCGAAACGACTACGCTCGTGATTGGTTAGAGAACCGATTGCAAGACACGATATTACGGACGCTAAATGCGATTACAGGTTCAAAGAATCAAATTTCATTTGAAGTTATGGCGGATGGATTGCGTCATCAGTTGAATGGTAAGAACGGGGCTAGCAATGGTAAAAATGGTCATAGCAACGGAAATGGACATGTTAACGGCCGGAATGGTAATGGGGCGAATGCCAATGCCGATGGAGACTATCAAGTCAGTGAGCCGGCGTCTGAACCGATTATTTCAAAAAAGGAAGTTGATGTAGCCAACAAAACCGGGTTACGCCTAGGGTATACGTTCATGACCTTTGTGGTGGGGGAGAGCAATCGCTTAGCTCATGCGGCAGCCTTAGGCGTAGCAGAGAAGCCAGGGGCTAGCTACAACCCACTGTTTATTTATGGTGGTGTTGGATTGGGTAAAACCCACTTGCTGCATGCTGTAGGGCATAAATGCGCCGACAATGGGATGAAAGTGCGTTATGTCACTTCTGAAGCATTTACAAACGACTTGGTCCAAGCCATTCGGAGCCAAAAAACAAGCCAATTCCGTGAAAAATATAGGACGACCGATGTTTTATTGATTGACGATATTCAATTTATCGCCGGTAAAGAGTCGACCCAAGAAGAGCTATTTCATACCTTTAACGATTTACACAGTCGTGGCAAACAAGTGGTCATTTCAAGCGACCGGCCGCCAAAAGCGATGGCCACACTCCAAGAGCGCTTGCAATCTCGTTTCGAATGGGGATTGATGACTGATATTCAGATGCCAAACATTGAGACCCGCATGGCGATTATCAAGACAAAATCTGAAGAAAACGGGGTTATCTTTCCGCAAAATGTGGTTGAGATGATCGCCCATCAGGTCCGTCACAATATTCGTGAACTTGAAGGTGCTCTGAACAAGGTTATCGCTTACAGTCAGTTGACGGGTCAACCGGTCGATATGCATTTAGCGAGCATGGCACTAGCTGATTTGGTCAACCGCCAAGAGAAGATCAACGTCTCTCGGGTTATTGATACGGTTTGTAATCATTTCGACGTTTCTCGCGAGTTGATTTGCGGGTCCGGCCGAAGCCGTTCGATTTCATACCCGCGTCAATTGGCGATGTATTTAGCCCGGACCGAGACAGGGGCATCATTCCCGCAGATCGGTTTGCAATTAGGCAACCGTGACCACACAACGGTTTTGCACGGTTATGAAAAGATATTGGGGCAGGTCGAGACCAACCCCAACGTTCGCCAAGACATGTTGGCGGTTAAATCAAACTTATACACACGTTAATTATTAAATGGTGGGTGCCTGACGCAAAAAAGGGCTAGATTTTTATAAAATCTAGCCCTTTTTTGTTAGGTATCAATCCTATAAATGAAAGGAGTTAAGCATGAAGAAGTTTGCCATGCTGCATGTAGGGATCTCTATTGTAGGCGCTTTGCTTTTGCTGAGAATCGCATTGTTTGCAACTAATGATCGGCCGGTTTTTGGGGCCGCTGAGTCAACGGTCTTAATTGAAAAAGTTTATCCTGATGGATTAGCAGTCAATGACTTGGATGAAGCCGTTATGTTGATCAACGTGCAAGATAAACCGGCCGATATTTCCGGCTGGGGGTTGTCTGACACCACTGAAAACCTTTTGAAACTAACCTTTCCTGAAGGAACGATTCTGGCCCCTTTTGAGCGGATTTGGATCGCACGAAACGGGGCAGAGTTTCGAAAACACTTTGGAGAATACCCAGACTTTGAACAAGCAGATTCGGGCGCACCGTCGATTCGTATGACCGGCAGTTGGCCCGGATTCGCGAATAAAGGGGATGAGGTTCTATTAGCCGATTCAACAGGTCAAATTATTGATGGGGTCGTTTATGAAAGCGGTGATCCTTCTGTACTTGCGGCAGGAAATGAGTGGTCGGGGGCTACACTTGAATTTTATAGTTTAGGGGCTGCTGAGGGGCAAATTTTGTTCCGGAAGAGAGACATATCAACCGGATTGCCGTTGGCGGATACCAATTCAACTTTAGATTGGGGACAAGATCAGAATGATCCTGTCTTTGGCCGTCGGGTTCAATATCCCGGATGGGAGACTGAACAGTTTAGCCAAACGTATCAGATTGAAGAGACGGCGATTTTGACAGTGGCGATCGCTCCCGACAATGCATACGAAACGATAAACGCTGTGATTAAACAGGCTCAAAGTTCCATCTTGATTGAAACACATACTTTTGAAAGCCATGATCTATTGACCCCCTTGCTAGATGCGGCAGACCGTGGAGTAGAAATTAAGATTCTTTTGGAGGGGGCACCTCCGGGTGGGGTGAGTGATGCTCAACGATACAATTGTTTCCAACTGGCACAGTCTGGTGGGAATTGCTTTGTAATGCATAATGACTCTGCCAACCGAATTTTCGACCGGTATACTTTTTTGCATGCGAAATTCATGGTTGTAGATAATAAGATCGGAGTGGTGGGGAGTGATAATTTAAGCCCGAATAGTTGGCCAGCGGATAGAAAAGACGATGGGACATTCGGCCGTCGAGGTGTGGTGTTGTTAACTGATTCGGCCGGTGTCGTGTCCCATTTAAATGCGGTGTTTGCCGCTGACTTAAACCAGGCGCAGCATCATGATATTTTAGATTGGTACCCAACCGATTCTTCGCTTGGATTTCCCTTGGGCAGCTATTCACCCGTTTCGTATGAAAATGGGATCACTTATACGGTAAATTTTGAAGAACCGGCCGTTTTTCGTGGGGATTTCGATTTTGAACTTGTGCAGGTACCTGAAAATTTTTTAAACCCGGAAAGCGGGCTTTTGGGGCTGCTTTCAGAAGCGGGCGAAGGGGATACTTTATTGGTTCAGCAGCAGTATGAGCGCTTTTATTGGGGTGGGAATCAGGACCCGATCGAAGACCCAAATTTGAGGATTTCCGGCTATTTGACAGCCGCTCGGAGAGGAAGCACGGTTCGCATTTTGCTGGATAGTTTTTTTGATAATACAACCCATCCCGCCAGCAATTGGCATGTTTGTAAATGGTTGACTGAAATTAGCCTCGAAGAGAATCTAGATTTAGAGTGTCAGTTAGGTAACCCCACCGGTTTAGGCATTCACAATAAGATGGTGCTGGCACAGATTGACGGCCGTGGTTTTATTCATGTTGGCAGTGTGAATGGCTCGGAGCAGTCAGCAAAAGGAAACCGGGAATTGGCTTTGCAGGTCCAATCAAATGAGGCCTACGACTATTTGGCAACGCTATTTCAATCAGATTTTGTGAACCGGGTTTATATGCCTCTCGTTCTAAATCGTTATGAAGGCCCTGTACCTTACCCCCTGATTAGCGAAGTTCTCTACAATCCGTTTGGGGCGGACGATGGTGCGGAGTTTATTGAAATCAGTAATGGGTATAAGCAGCCGTTCGATTTATCCGGGTACAGCGTTTCTGATGGGGTCACACCGGCCGATTATGCTGATCTACGCCGCTTTCCAACTGGAACGATTTTGCCTGTCAATGGGGTGTTGGTTGTCGCACAACAGGCGGTGGCATTTGAAGAGCAGTTTTTTAGCCTACCTGACTTTGAGATTTTAGACTCTCATCCAGATGTGCCCGAGTTAGTTGATGATTTAGCGTGGGGGGATCCTTCAACCTTTTTAAGGCTAGGAAATAGCGGCGATGTCGTGTTTTTGCGGAATGCGGCCGACCAGCCGGTTGATGTGCTGGTATATGGCGAAAAAGTAGTAGAAGGGTATCCCACATGCCCTGCTGTTACCGTAAGTGGGGCATCATTGCGCCGGCGCCCATTTGATTATGACACCGGTAGCTGTGATGATTTTGAGGAGTGGGGGAGTCCGTCACCAGG
>JAHDEB010000005.1:33626-52444 GCA_020629055.1 Chloroflexota bacterium | reverse complement strand
ATTATGACACCGGTAGCTGTGATGATTTTGAGGAGTGGGGGAGTCCGTCACCAGGCGTGGTGCCTTAGATTAATTTAAGGCACCATGAGCCCTAGTAAATTTGAACTGGGTGGATATTTGCCCCATCTTTGGTCCTAGTCTTCAGGGAAAAGATTTATCGCATCTCGGTCTGCTGGAGGAACGGGTGAACCAGAAGTGATTGGGGAGCCTGCACGGGTTGAAATTACACTTTCATAAATGATGGCTGGGGGGGTATAGATGGCTTCCTCTTTGTTCTGAATTGCTTGAATATCTGTTTTTTCTTGCATTGGTCCAATCCTGCTTGTGGAAAAAAGTTGATTTACCAGATTTTAATCATTTCTGATTGCAAATAGGGTTAAGAATTCGTATTAGTCCCGATGGAATTTCGGTTAATTTCACGTTTAACTGCTAATTTGATGCAAATTTGCCCCTGTTTGTCATTCATCATGATTAATCAAGAATTTGCAGATATCGGTATCACAGTAGGGGGGAATGAGGTATAATATTATGTAGACTAAAAAATCTGTCTTTTTACCTCGTTTTCTCGACATATTGCTGTTTCTTTCTTATAGGGATAACCCTGCCAAGCTTTTTCCCTTCTTGGAGAATTAGCGGGAAATCATTGATAGCAGATTTCTACATTAGTCATCAAAAACTAAAATATTTTCGCAGATCATCGTGGCTTACGGTTAAAATCTTATTGGAGAAGAAGATTGCAGGGGGATGACCTTTCGGGTTAACCCATCTGCTTATTGTCATGAATAGATTCAGGGCTTTACTACCTGTGGTCATTTTTTTATGGATGGCAGGTAGTTTTTACATTCCGGTGAGTTTTGCTCAAGATGAGCAAGACTTGTTTGGCTTGGATGATGCCCGTGAGTTGTTGAATGCGATGACACCTGAAGAGCGGGTGGGGCAGCTTTTTCTGGTTACATTTGAAGGGAGTCAAGTTGAGCAAAATTCAGACATTGTCCGACTAATTTTAGAGTCACATGTTGGTGGGATTGTTTTAAAGGCGGAAAATAATAATTTTTCTGATGGGGAAAATGGCACGGCCGAGATCGCTAGGTTGACCAACGGTCTACAGGAGCTAGCCATTTTAGGGCGTAGCAGCCGTATTGGTGACACCTCGTCTTTAGATGACTCGGGGGATGTAGAAGAAGATCCAGAACAGCCCGATGTAGAGCCGGCCGAGGCGTTTGTGCCTATGCCAATTTTAGTTGGGACCAACCATGGTGGGGGAGCACAATCAGAAATACTGGATGGGCTGACTGAACTACCAAGCCAAATGGCTTTGGGTGCCACCTGGGATCCCCAAATGGGCGAGCTGATGGGAGAGGTCGCAGGGTCAGAACTAAGTAGCTTAGGGTTTAACTTGCTGCTGAATCCGTCTTTAAATGTTGTTGAAAAACCTGAGCTGTTACAATCTATTCCTTCAACTGGGCTAATTGATAGTTTTGGTGGGAATGCCTACTGGGTAGGTGAGTTCGGTGCTGCCTTTATAACCGGGGTAAAAAACGGTAGTGATGGCAGCATGTTGGTAATCGGGGAAAATTTTCCAGGCAGTGGTAGTAGTGACCGAGCGCTAAACAGTGAAGTCGCTACGGTACTCACCTCTTTGATTGACCTTCAACAGAGTGAGTTGCTGCCATTTGCTAAGGTCACGGATCAAACCCGAGTAACTGAAACAATCGATGGGTTTACGACCGCTCACCTGCGGTATCAGGGGCTGCAAGGGAATGTAGATGAACGAACCGCCCCCTTAAGTTTTGATGCACAAGCGATTGAGACTTTATTGCAATTGGGACCGTTGGCTAATTGGCGAGCGGATGGTGGTTTGCTTGTCTCTGGTGAGCTTGGTGTATCGGCCATTCAGCGTTTTTATGCAACGGATGATGATCCGTTTCCACATCGGCGGATTGCGCGTGATGCGCTGTTAGCTGGGAACGACCTGTTGTATGTTAGCGATTTTTCAGCTGAAAATGACCCCCAGATAGAATTAAACAACGTTCAAGACACTTTAGATTGGTTTGTGGAGCAATACAGGAGCGATTCAACGTTCAAGGCTCGTGTCGATGAAGCTGCTTTGCGGGTTTTACTTGCCAAAATTCGACTGTATGACAACGACTTTTCACTCTCTAGCGTGTTAGTTGATGAAGTTTCAGCTCAAGACAATATCGGCAACGCATCAAGCCTTGTGGACATGATCGCTTTAGATGCGGTTGCACAACTATCCCCACTACCACAAGAAAACTCGGAGCCGCTCCCGAGACCGCCTAACCGAGATGACTCTGTCGTAATTTTCGTTGATTCTCGTACCGTAACCCAGTGTGACACATGTCAAGCTGTGCAAATTCCTGCTCAGGATGGTTTACAAAACCAGATTTTGAAACTTTATGGACCTGATGCGAGTAACCAAGTCGATGAATCACAAATTTCTAGCTTTACATTTGACGATTTAGCCGAATTTTTGGATGCACCTAATCCGATCTTGGCACCAACGGCCGTGCCTATCAGCGTCACTCAGGCGATTACGGAGCCGGTGTTATACCCGACTGACTTTTTGGTACAAGATGCGCTACAAGATGCTGACTGGATTGTGTTTGCTAGCCAGGGGATACGGGAAGATGTCCCATCGTCTGATGCGATGAACCGTCTTCTCACCAATCGGCCAGATTTGTTGAGCGGCCGAATCGTTACAGTCTTTTCATTAGGGTATCCACTTGATTTAGATGCGACAGATACCAGCCGAATCACCGCATATTACGGTTTGTACAGCCAAGGCACGGCGTTTATCGATGCTGCTGCCCGAATCCTATTTCGCGAACTTCCACCTCGTGGGGCTTCCCCAATTTCGATCGGATCTGTCGGGTATGATTTAAATCAAGTGACTTCTGCTCAGCCTTCTCAGGTTATTGAGCTTACGGTAGAGGAAATTAACGCTGAAGAAGGGGATGTTCCAACCGCATTATCCCCAGGTGATACCCTTCGTTTGCGCACAGGTGTCATCATCGATTACAACGGTAACCCTGTGCCAGATGGCACATTAGTGCAGTTTACCCAAGAAGATCGGGTGCAGGGCTTTTACAGCGTCATTGCAGAGGTCTTTACGATAGATGGACAGGCGAATTTTGATTATGTGTTGGAGGATCGCCCTGGCCAGTTTCGCTTGCGTGCGGAATCGGGTGCAGCCATTACTTCGGCTCAGGTTGATATTGAAATCGATGAGAATGATAGCGCTGCAATTGAGGTCGTGACCCCGACCCCTGCGCCTACCTTCACCCCAACACCGTCTCCGATACCAACAGCAACCCCGATCCCAGAACCATCCCCAACTGATGCGCCTACCGCCACGCCGGTTCCGGCTCCGGTTACCGAAGAGCCTCAGATCAATATTACTTTGTCTGAGCTTCAGAACCTTGGCAGCCTGTTTTTGGGTTTGTTTGGGGTAGGATGGGTTGGCAATTTAACACGATCCGAAACCCGGCCGATGAGCGGCCGTCTGCGTAAAATTTTTTGGGGATTTTTATTTGGCTTGGTTGGCTACATCTGGTTTTTTACCGGTATGCCAGGGGCAAGCTTCTTACCCGATTGGGGGGTATGGCGTTGGATGTTTGTGACAATCGCCTGTGGTTTGCCCGGCGTCGGTGTTGCGTGGCTTTTTAATCAGATATTTGAAGGGGAAGAATAGCCGCCCGTGTGAGTTAGACCTGCTATAATCCCCGCTTATGATTTCTCGTCGCACCCTGTTTTTTATCGCACTGATCACCCTCATTATCGGCCTATTTCCACCCGCACTGACTCCGTATCGAGTTACGGGGGAAGAGAGCCTGCTGGCTCAGGGGCGTGGCATGATGCAATGGTTTTACACCGCTGTTCGCCCAGCACCTAAATTAGCCCCGTTTGCCGTACAGTCGACTGGAATTAGCACACCATTTGGGGTCAATGCATTTTTACAAACTGAAGCGCTACCTGAAGTTAGGGATGAAAGCCTGAGAAAGATCAATGCGGCCGGTTTTCGGCTGATACGCCAGCAGTTTGTTTGGGAAGATATTGAGATCGCCGCTAAAGGGGATTTCATCGACAAGCGAAATTTGGACGTCTACCCAGAAGGGATCGATGCTTGGGCAAAGTATGACAACATTTTAGAGCTGGCAGAAAAGAACGATATTGAGATTTTGGCCCGATTAGACAATCCACCTGCATGGAGCCGTGCAATGACAAATACGATCGGTACGTTGGCTCCTCCTGATAATTTGAGCGATTACGGGGACTATGTCGAAGCGGTTGTGAGCCGGTATAAAGGGCGCATTCGATATTATCAATTGTGGAACGAACCGAACATTTACCCAGAATGGGGAGAGCAAGGGGTTAACCCAGAAGCATTTTCTTTGTTGATGTGTGAAGGGTATAACCGAGCAAAAGCGGCCGATCCTGATGCGATTATTTTGTCGGGGACGATGGCACCAACCGTGGCACTCAACTATCGTGATCTCAATGATTTAATCTATTTAGAACGTATTTATGCGTCTGGTGGTGGTGATTGTTTCGATGTCCTTTCTGTGCAAGGGTACGGTCTTTTTTCAGGCGCAACCGATCAGCGTTTGCGGCCGACCGTCATCAACTATCCACATAATCTTTTACTACGAGACGTGATGGTAGTTAACGGCGACGCTCACAAACCGATTTGGATTAGTGAATTGGGTTGGAACGTCGTGCCAGACGGGATGCCCCAAAATTTTGGGCAAGTGAGCGAGGCGGAACAGGCGAAATATGCGGTTGAAGCTTATGAACGAATATTGACCGAATGGCCTTGGGTCGAACTTGGGGCAACTTGGTTTTTTAAAGAGGCGGGTGAAGATCGCAGTCAAGCGAAATACTATTTTAGGCTGATGGAGCCAGATTTTACCCCACTGCCCGTTTACGAGGCTTTGGCTGAAACATTACCCAGTATGGGGGAAGCGGACTATCCCAGCCAACTGTTTTTCGCTTGGCAAGCGGTACGCCGCTGGTTTGTTTTGCTGGGGGCAGGTACGTTGTTTTGGCTATTTTTAGATTGGGGGCGCAGGCGTGAGTAGCAAGCCGCTAAACGGCCGGTATCGCTGGTTGTGTCTAGCCGTGCTACTGATAGCGTTTGGTACGCGCGTTTACCGTCTCGATCACCAATCTTTTTGGAATGATGAAGGGAATAGCGCTAGTTTAAGCAGCCGCAGCGTCCAATTAATCATCGAAGGGACGGCGAGTGACGTCCATCCACCGCTTTATTATTTGTTATTAAGGGGTTGGTGGCCGCTAGCTGGGCAAAGTGACTTTTCGCTACGATTTCTCTCTGTGGTAGCCGGTTTGGTGCAGGTCGCAGCCGTTATCGCCATCGGCCGATTGTGGCTTTCGCGATCAGGGGCCTTAGGTGCCGGTTTGCTTGTGGCGCTGTCACCTCCCTTGGTCTATTACGCCCAAGAAGCACGCATGTACGCTTTGCTTGGCGCCGTTGCAACAGTTGCGACGTGGCTTTTATGGATGGGGCTTAAAACGCAAAAACGGGGATTTGCCATCGCTTTCGGATTGTTAACCACCATCGGGCTTTACACCCATTACGTCTATCCGGCTGTGATTGTATTTCAAGGGCTGATCGTTTTAATGTTTATCGGCGGCCGTCATGATTCCCCTTTGCTGCAGATCTGGAAGCAAGGGTGGGTGTGGCTCCTGGCTGTCGGTATCGCTCTAGCTGCATACATGCCATGGGTGCCGATATTTTTGCGTACCGGGTCTTCAACACGGCAGGCAGGGAACTCGAACCCGGCCGATTTTTTGATGGACACCGCCATGTGGCTTGTGGGTGGCCCTTTTGCCCGTTTTGATGTGGGGCAATGGCTCTACGTCATGATAATCTTGATGTTTTTGGCCGGTGTGTTCGCTGTCGTTCACCGAGCCTTTAGCCCCAAAGTGACCGCTGCACTGTTATGGTTACTGGTGCCGGTTGCACTGATGCAGCTTGTTGGGGCGACAGACGATAATTACCGAAAATTTTTGACCGTGTCAGTCCCGGCCGTTTGGCTGCTCATACTCCTTGGAGCCGAATGGTTAAAAACACTCTTTCCCGGCTGGCGATCGTTACGTTTGGGCTGGTTTGTTCTGTTTTCTGGATTGCTTTTGGGTTTAGGATTGGATGATTTGTATCACAACCCAGAAACTTTTCGGGATGACTATAAAAGCATTGTGGCCCTCATCCAGCAAGAAAATAGGCAGAATGCGGCCGTCATTTTAAACGCACCCAATCAGTGGGAAGTTTTTACATGGTATGCCGGTACAAACGGTCCTCAACTGCTTTACCCGATGCCAAAGTCGTTGCGCCCAGATGATCAAACACGGCAAGAAGTTGAAGCTGTGTTGGCTGAGCATAATTTTGTGTATGGGCTGTTTTGGGGGTTTGAGGGATTCGATCCCAATCGCACCGTTGAGCGGACATTGGACGAACTTGCTTTTAAGTCGACAGACGCTTGGTATGGGGATGTCCGTTTGGCCACCTACGGTGTTTTGGGTTCGTTTTTACCTGATGATGAAAATCAACCGGATTTAGAACCAAACGTCTCATTTCTCTTGGGCGGTGATGGCGAGTTGCCGAGTAACGTTCGTTTGAACTGGGTCGAACTTAGCGGGACGGCGTTTCGCCCAGGTGATGTCATTGGATTGGCACTACAGTGGGAGGCGATGGGGGAGATTGACGGCCGATTCAAGGTGTTTATTCAACTGCTGGATGTGAACGGACAACTGGTTGCTCAGAGAGATGCGGAACCGGTAGGGAATTTAAAACCAACAAACAGTTGGCAAGCGGGTGAACTGGTTATAGACCAGCATGGGCTGCTATTACCGGCCGATCTGCCGGCCGGTAGCTATCAGCTTGTGCTGGGCCTTTATGACATCTTTCCACCCAATGCGCGACTGACACATCGTCCTGAAAACAAAGATTTTATCGATGTTTGGACAATTTCTGTTCAGTAGCGGAGTTAATCGACGGAACGAAGAAACACAACAAACTCTTTTGCGTTGTTGGGGTGAGTAAAACGCTGAAGTTCTTGATACCCAACTTTTAGACAGACTTTTTGAGCGCGTAAATTAAAGCCTGCGACTGTGCATCGGAAAGCGCTTGGGTTAAATTTCTTTTTTGCAAATTCAAATGAGGCTTGCATGACGCTGGCCCCCAACCCTTTTCCGGTTAAATCTGGGCGCATTCCACCCCCAAGATCTAAAGCATCGGCCGAATAGTCGCCACCGTGAACGCGAGCATCGGGGCCAAAACAGCGGAAAGCGACGAGGTCATCATTTTGCCATAGGGAATAATAATGATATTCGGGCGTTAGGTATTCGTCTGCCGCTTCTTCTACTTCACTGGCGTTGTAAATATCGTATGGTGGCGCATAGCGCCACTGAGCGATTTGCAAAGCGACCGCTCGCTCCATCGGCCGAAATTGATAAGCAATCATGATTCTCGTAGATCGTTGATGATGTGACCGGTATTGATATTTCCAAGTAGTGAAAGGCGAAAGTGAAGCCACTCAGCTTTCATAATCCCCTTTTGCACGGCCGGGTCACCGTTCATAAACGCTTCGGCGGCTTGGTCATCGGCTGCCTCAAAAATCGTTATCCCCATCCCGCTGCCATCTGACCTGAATGATGGCCCTGCCAGAAAAATGGTGCCGTCGGCCGTTTTGTCTTTCAAGTATAGAAAATGCTCACCCATAATTTGATCTTCTTCAGCCGTACCTCCTTCAGTGAGCATTTCCGGCCGAGTTGGCTCAATTTTGTATAAATAAAGTTTCTTCTCAGTCATGGTTTATACCTTCAAGGTCGCAACCCCAACATATGATAAGTAGATCCAAAACAAGATGCCTACCAGCAGGGCTAGCATCACACTCTCAGCCTGGGTCCCCACACGAATACGTAATTTAGGCGGCATTAAGTGAATAAAGTCAGGGTAAATCGGGGCTAGAAAGCGTACGCCCCGAATTGTTACACCATCCCCAATCAGGTGAGACAAATAGCCAGCACCAAATGTGATCCACAAAGAGCGATCTAGCCCCCAAGCAGAGCAGAACCAATAAACGAGCCATGTGACGAAAATAACGCTGACCCCGTAATGGGTTGGCCCTCTATGGGGTAAAAAGTAGTTAATCACGTTTAGAATGCGGGCTACGATAAAGCGGCTGACCGCCACGACCATAGTCACCGGCCTCATGAGCGTCGCATTCTGCACGTCTCTGCGGGTTTGAGCGCTGCTTAACTTTAACGATTTTCGGAACAGATTTTCGGCCGAATCGATATCAGGGAACAGGCCACCCATGATGCCCATAAACAGTGCAGGCACATAGACCAAGGGTTGATCTATGATGTCTATCTCTTGTATTCCGAGAGCAAGTACCGAAGCGGCTGCGCCTAAAATAGCATGACTTCTTCCATTCATAAATTGTTTGCAACTGGCTTGTTAGCTCGCATGCGGCTGTGATGATGAGGGGAGGTGAGCGAGATTGAGGATTAGAATATTTGTGCTATTATACAGTTCTGTTGTCAGCTTAGCCAGTGCAAAAAGAGGTAATTTATGTCAGAAAAGTTTTTAACATTGCACCCAGAGGGAAAAAAGGGGGTCAATATCGACAAGTGGAAATACGATATGGTGCGAGACGCAATCCTAGAAATATTGGAACATCACGGAACCTATCCATTTAAAGAGCTTGCTGATGAAGTTGCTCGACGTTTGGGTGATAAGTTTGAAGGATCTTTTGCTTGGTATACGGTATCGGTCAAGTTGGATTTAGAAGCTCGAGGCACAATTGAACGGCTTCCAAAAACATCCCCTCAGCAGATTCGTATGAAAGCCCCGGCAGCCGCATAGGCTCGAGAGTAATCTGCTTGAAGGGCAACACAAAATTGCCAATAAAAGTTTATCGCCTGCTCAGTTGAACAACCTGCCATGCTTGTTTTATTGGATGCCACCATTACTCATTAGAAGCTGGCCGTTGACCCATCCCCCTTCAGGCGAACATAAAAATTGAACCAGATTTGCACAATCTTTTGCTGTGCCTACCCGGCCGAGTGGGGTGCTGTTTTGGGCCCAATCTAGCAATTCTTGATCCATCCAGCCGGTGTCGGTCGGCCCTGGATTAATCACATTCGCCGTAATTCCCAAATGCTTGAATTCCTCGGCTGCGGCCAACACAATTCGGTCCATGGCCCCTTTACTGGCGCCATACGGAAGATTTCCGGCCGTGTGGTCGCTGGTAATACTGATGATTCGACCAGATCCATGAACACCATCAAAATATTTTCCAAATTCACGAACCAATAGCCATACAGCACGCGCATTAATTGCAAAGTGCTGGTCAAAACTGTCGATTGTGGTTGTAAAAATATCGCTATCAACCGACATGCAGTGGGACATGATCAGGGCATCGGGTGTGCCAAGTTGCTTTTTGACTTGTTCGAATAATGCGGCCGGGGTATCCGTTTCCGCTAAGTCAGCCTCGATTCCGATCGCATCGGCATCGAATTGTCTGATGAGGGCGAGCAACTCTTCTGTTTCATGGTGCTGACTGCCCCAAGGCATCTCATTGTCGTACGGCCGCCAATAGGTTAATGCGACATTCCAGCCACTTTGGGCCAATGCGACCGAAATGGCTGCCCCAATCCCAATTTTCCGACTGGCACCCGTGACAATCGCTATCGGTTTTTTATCCACAGTTTAGCCTCCCTTATTGATGTTCCATGAGCGCTAACACCTGCTCGGCCGCTTGTTGCCAGCTAAACCGTTTGACGTTCTCGTGTCCGGCCTGGATCAAATTAACGCGCAATGCTTCATCTTCAATAATTTGAACAAGCGCCTTTTCTAACTCAAGCGTTGATTCTGGGTTAATCATCAGCCCTGCTCCAGTTTCCGCCAATTCAGCAAGAGAACTGGTGTTGGCGGTCACAACCGGCACACCACACGCATTGGCTTCTAGCAGGGGAAACCCAAACCCTTCGTTTAATGATGGGTAGATAAAAGCGGCAGCCCCTTTGATTAACCCGGTCTTTTCATGATCTGGAATAAACCCAGGTAGAATGACCCGAGAGCGTATCGCAGGTGAAAGGGCTTTGATTTGAGACAAAATGTCGGCCGCTTG
Source organism: Chloroflexota bacterium (assembly GCA_020629055.1). Lineage (GTDB taxonomy): Bacteria > Chloroflexota > Anaerolineae > Promineifilales > Promineifilaceae > WTJY01. The sequence goes on along the minus strand of JAHDEB010000005.1, from coordinate 42,269 downwards.
CCAGCCGGTTTGCCCCGCCAGCACCAAATCATGTGGGATGCGACCGGCCACTGCACTAAAAGCGCTAATAATTCGGCCAACATTTTTCCGTGGCTGGATGGTGCTTAAAAATAGCAGATACGGCCGATCACTGACTTTTGGCTCTGCGGTTGGGGCATCGGCCAATAGTTGTGGATCAATACCGGGGTAGACGACCTTGATTTTCTCTGGCTGAGTGCCATAAATTTCAGTTAGATCGTTTTTAGTCGATTGGGAATCTGCCAAAATAATGCGACTGCGTTTTGCATTGTGTTTGGTGCTCCAGCGTAGATACCGTACTTGTTCGGCCGTATGAGCCTCTGGAAAATGCTCGTAGCCTAAATCATGGATCGTTGCCATGGCGGGCCCCATCCACGTGAAAGGGATGACATGGGCTGGGGTGAAAAAGAGATCCGGCCGATTGAAAGCAAGTTCTGCACCCAGCCGCACATGGGTCCACATCCGTTTAAATGGTATCACCCGTTGCTCTAATTGATTGTTCTGAAAAGAGTTCGTAAACAGATTTTCGGACGGCGGTTGGTTAAAATATAGGCGAACACGGTGCCCACGATGTATGGCTAGCGGAATAAGATGCTCGATTAAATGGAAGGCGTAAGCTTCGGTCCCCGTCCGTTTTTTTATCGCTGCCCGGCTGGCGTCGATCCCGATCAACATCGCGACAACCCCATCCGCTTATTGTTGCCCTTCGATCTCTAGGAAGACATCGGCCACCCAGCCCTCATCCCCTAAAAATGTTCGGACTTTGAGCCAAGTAAACCCATCAAACTGCTGTGTCCCTTCACTTTGAAGCACCGTCACAAATTCGTTTTCATCTAAGATAAGCAATGTTTCCCCACCCGGTTTATCCCGCATATACAGCCCATTGCCACCTGTATCTTTTACAAACGCCCGAATAACAACAGGTGTCGGGGTCGCTGTGGGCAGGTTAGGATCGATTGTCGGGGTTGTTGTAACCGTTTCGATTAAGGGGAGTTGATTAAATTCAGTCTGTCCTGGCGCAGGTGTTTCTGTTGGGGGGATGGCTGCGACCTGTGTTGCAATTTCTTCTTCCGTTTCCGGTATGAAAATAGGGGGTGGGTTCAAATAATAGAGCCAGACAATGGTCATTAGAAGAAAGATCGCCCCGACAAACATCGTGGCGCTGGCCCGACGTAAAACGGCTTCGCGTTCTAGTGAATAGACGCGTGATCCCCCTTGCCGGATTTGGCTATAGGCGACTAAAAAAATAATGAAAGCGACTATGATCAGTCCAACTTGAAGAAAGAATGTCATCAGGAAAAAATACGAATGGGGCGGATAATCCGCTTTGTTTTGTGAATGGTACCATTCACAACCTGCTAAAGACTACAATAATTTGATCGGCCCTTCGCGAACGATAACCGGTTCGGAGCCCATTAATGAAATAATGGTGGAGGGTTGACCGCCAGGAGCGGTGCCCCCATCGATAACGGCCGCAACGCGCCCATCAAGCTGATTTAGAGCTTCGGCCGCAGTTTGCGCCGCTGGCTGACCAGACAGATTGGCACTGGTGGCAGCGACTGCTCCGCCAGCTTGCCTAATTAATTTTCGACACAGCTCATGGCTGGGTATTCGCACCGCCACACCTTCGTTTGGGGAAAGATTCGCCGGAAGATCCGGGTGCTTGGCGACGATCAGGGTTAGGGGGCCGGGCCAATGTTTTTCGGCTAATTCTTTGGCGACAAGTGGGAAAGTAATCGCAACCTTTTCTAGGTCACTCAAATCTGCGAGCAAAATCGGGATCCCTTTGTCGAGCGGCCGAATTTTTGCATCATAGAGTTTGTCGATGCCTGACTGGCTAAATGCGCTTGTCCCGACACCATACACGGTATCTGTTGGGAAAACGACTGTTTCACCCGCTTTGAGAAACGCTGTGCCTGTTTGAATGTCGCTGTCGGATAAACCTGAAAGTTTTTGAGTTGTGTATACCATACTGAAAATCGGCCGGTATTCTATCCTAATTACGCGGGTAAATGTATGGTAATCAGAAACTCTTAAAACTTAGGATTTTAGATTTTGTGATTGTTTTCTTTGCCGAAGAACGAGAATTGAATAACTGCTCAGAAAATTGCCGTTCCTATTCAGCTGAAATGCGAAGGATTCGATCATGTCCGGCTAGGTCTGTGATACATTCACATTTGGCCGCCGGAAAAGCCTGCTGGCAAAGTGCCAATCCCTCTTCGCCTTGCGCATAGCCAATCTCTAGTAAAATCGTTCCCTGTGATGATAGTCGTTTCTTCGCTTGCTGCAAAAGCGTTTCGATATGGGCAAATCCATTGTTTTGGCTAAATAGGGCCAAATGGGGCTCATGTTTTAGGACGCTGGCCCCCATCACATTTTTCTCCGTTTCACCGATGTAAGGCAAGTTCGCGATGATGAGGTCAAATGGCCCCGCTTGTTCTTTGAGCAGATCGCTTTGCGCAAATGTGAGATCGGCCTGTAAATCAACACTATTTTTCTTGGCAATCATCAGCGCTTCGGCCGATATGTCGGTCGCCAAAATCGTGTGTTCTTGTCCGGCCGTTTCGAGGGCAAGGGTGATGGCGATAATGCCGCTGCCTGTCCCCACATCAATGACTTGCTGCTGCCGCTTACCTTTTAAGGCTTCTAATCCCAATTGAACCAGCTCCTCTGTTTCTGGGCGGGGGATAAGCACGGCCGGAGAGACTGAAAACTGTCGGCCGAAAAACCAGCATCGCCCCAATAGGTATGGGATCGGTACGTCATCGGCCGCTTGCCCCACCAACTGCCGGTAGGTTTGCTCCATTTCACTGGTTAAGGGTTCATCATCATGGGCGATGAGCCAAGCGGCAGAAACCCCAAGTAATTCTTGCAGCAAATATTTCGCATCGGCCGGCTCGATCTGTTGCCTAGCCCACGCTAGAGTCGCACGAATAGTCAAAGAGTCACTCCATGGTTGAACAGAGATCCAAACATCTTGGGTAAAATAAACATAGTTCTTGATTTACTTAAAATGAGTCAAAAAGCTGTGGTTAATTTATACCCCAAAGCTGAACAAAAAGGGATTAAGTGTGGGGTGTGTACATCTTGTTTTTCGCAGGGCAGGGGACTATCGGCCGAGGGGGAGCGTGGCTAGAGAATAAATACCATAAAAATATAATTGATTTCTACGAAAAACCTTTGAATTGGGTTGACCGACCAATTTGCACATGTTACCATAACGTGGCGTTTGGCACTCTTTGTACATGAGTGCCAAACTGAAACTTCGCAACACCGTTAAGCTTAGAAAATAATCGCATGAAAAAGACCAGTCGCGACATTTTAACTGACAGACAAGACCAGATTTTGGCTTTGTTGATTCGTATTTTTACCGATGATGGCATCCCTGTAGGATCCAAGACATTGGTAGAACGTTTCAAGCTGTCTGTTAGTTCTGCAACGGTACGTAACGAACTTTCGTATCTTGACGCGATGGGGTATTTGGTTCAGCCACATACATCTGGCGGCCGAGTACCAACGGAAAAAGGGTATCGTTATTTTGTGCAGCGTTTGTTGGGGGAATATGAGTTGCCGAAATCTGAAAAACAGATGATTCAGCATCAGTTCCATCAGGCGCGGATTGAAATTAGCCAGTGGATGGGACTCGCTACGGCCGTCCTTGCCCGTACTTCGTCTGGTGCTTCGTTTGTCACCTACCCACGCAGCCCCTTAAATCGTATCAAACACATTCAACTAATCGCCACGCAAGGTCGCATGGTATTGATGATCTTGGTCATGAACGGTGGTGAAGTCTCTCAGCAGATGCTTGAATTGGCTGAAGCCATCCCACAACCCCGTTTGTCACAAGCGGCCGAACGGCTAAATAAGCTAATGGAAGGGGCAAGCGCGGCCGAGGTTGAAATCAAATTGCAAGGGGTCGATTGGCTTTTAGAGCGGGAAGTCGGCCGGTTGATGTTAGAAGCGGTCAGCCGTTCTGACAATCGTTTGATCAGCCGCGTACACCGGGCCGGAATTACCAACCTTATCGATGACGATGAGACCCGAGCTGCGGTTCATTTAATCGAAGAGAATTCCCGATTGGCACGTGTCATTAGCTCAATGTTCGAAGAAAACAGTTCGAATGGGGTCCAAGTAGCTATTGGCGGAGACGGCCGATGGGAAGAATTAAAAAATTGCGCCATTATTATGTCCCGCTACGGAGTGGGGACAAACTTAATGGGTGAAGTCGCTATTGTCGGGCCAACCCGCATGCCTTACGGCCGGAATATCTCTGCGGTACGCTACGTGGCCGGATTGATGACAGAATTTATTAGTGACTATTATGTAGATACATCGTTCTTATCCGGTGGCAACACCGTTTCGAACTAAGGGCGTTTGGAAGAGACCGGTTTCCCATTCATGTATTTGTGGGATGATCTGTTCTTTTACAAATTGCTCGATGACCATTTAGGAGCAAGTCGCTCCCAGTTGAACAAGAACAACTTGAATTTTAAAAAAAGGTGCTTCGTCTAATAAAAAGGGATGAAGCACCTTTTCGTGTGCAAGCTAAAAAAGGTATATCGTGAACCAAGAAGACAAAAACGAAGTAGAAAATGAAGCTGAAGTGGCTGAAGAAGTAGAAACCAGCGAAGAAACTGTTGAAGAAGCCCGAGAACTTACCATTGAAGAGAAGTTGGAGGCCGCAAATGCCGAGGCTGCTGCTAATTTAGATGGATGGCAACGTGCCCGTGCCGAATTGGCCAATGCGCGTAAACGGTTTGATCGCCAAACCCAGCTGTCTTACACCAATGCAACGATCGAAGTGGCCAAGAAGCTCTTGCCGGTTATGGATGATTTCGACCGTGCATTAGAGAATGTTCCTGACGAAATCGGTGAAAATAGCTGGTTCGAGGGATTAAGTGGTGTGATGCGTAAAATGGATCGGATTATTGAAAGTATCAACGCTGAGCGGATCCCATCTGTGGGTGAAGTTTTTGATCCAAACATCCATGAAGCATTGTCAACTGAGGCATCTGACGAGCATGAGAGTGGGGTTGTTACACGTGAACTCCAGGGCGGTTATCGCATTGGTGACCGCGTGATTCGGCCTGCGCTTGTATATGTAGCGGAATAGAGTTTCGGCCGATTATCGGCTGATCGGGCTATAGTTTACTCGAACTCATTTATATCAAAAGCGCACAAGGGTTAATTTAGAACCGGTTTGGTTTTAGTTTGAGCCGTGTGTGTTCAAAACACATTATCGCCCTTCGGGGCCAATAAACACGATTTTTAATCGTAGAAAGAAAACAGTATGGGAAAAATTATCGGTATTGATTTAGGCACAACCAACTCAGTTGTGTCTGTAATGGAAGGCGGTGAGCCAGTCGTGATTCCAAGTGCAGAAGGTGGACGGACGTTCCCTTCAATTGTTGCGGTGAATCCGAAAACGGGTGAGCGTTTGGTGGGGCAGGTTGCTAAGCGACAAGCGGTTGTAAATGCCGATAACACTATATTTTCATCTAAACGATTTATGGGGCGCAAAGTAGACGAGCCGGCCGTCAAACGGGCGATGGAATTTGTCCCTTATGGGGTGACCGGTGCACCCAACGGCGATGTACGACTTGTCATGGCTGACAAAGAATATTCGCCACCAGAAATTGCAGCCATGATTTTGCAAAAAATTAAGGCGGATGCGGAAGCGTTTTTAGGCACACCGGTAACCCAAGCTGTCATTACTGTACCGGCTTACTTTGATGATAATCAGCGCCAAGCGACAAAAGACGCTGGAAAAATCGCCGGTTTAGAAGTCATGCGTATCGTCAACGAGCCGACTGCATCAGCTTTGGCTTATGGGTTGGGTAACGATACAGATGAAGTAATCGCTGTTTATGACTTGGGCGGTGGTACGTTTGACATTTCTATTTTAGATGTAAGTGAAGGGGTGTTTGAGGTTCTTTCAACCAACGGTGACACTTTCTTGGGTGGCGACGACTTCGACTTGCGTATTGTCGAATGGGCGGCCCAACAGTTTAAGGTAGAAGAGGGCATTGACCTGCGACAGGATCGTCAAGCGCTGCAACGTCTGCGTGAGGCGGCCGAAAAAGCGAAAATTGAGCTCTCAACAACGATGCAATCTGAGTTGAACTTGCCATATATCACGGCCGACTCGAACGGGCCAAAGCATTTGAATTTGACCCTAAGCCGTGCGAAATTTGAACAGCTGTCTGCTGACTTGATCGAACGATCGATTACCCCATGTCGTCAGGCATTAAAAGACGCATCTTTAAATAAAAGCGAAATTACGCAGATTGTTTTGGTTGGCGGGATGACCCGTATGCCAGCGATTCAAGAAGCGGTTAAAGAATTTTTCGGCCGTGAACCACATCGTGGGGTTAACCCAGACGAAGTGGTAGGGACCGGCGCTGCGATCCAAGCGGGTGTTTTGGGCGGTGATGTAACAGACGTTTTATTGTTAGACGTAACGCCATTGACCTTGAGCATCGAAACGCTAGGTGGAGTTTCTACTCCGCTCATCGAGCGAAACACAACTGTTCCTGCCAAAAAGAGCCAAGTATTTTCAACAGCATCTGACAATCAGACCCAGGTTGAGATTCACGTGCTTCAGGGGGAACGCTCAATGGCCCATGACAATAAAAGCTTGGGCAAGTTTGTGTTAGATGGGATTCCTGGTGCACCACGTGGTGTGCCTCAAATCGAAGTCTCTTTTGACATTAATGCGGACGGAATCCTAAATGTCACCGCATCTGATAAGTCGACCGGCCGTGAGCAAGCGATGCAAATTGTGCCGTCTAGCGGTTTGAGCGATGAAGAAATCGATCAAATGGTGACTGATGCAGAAAAGTTTGCTTCAGAAGACGAAGCGCGCCGTAAAGGTGTTGAAACCCGCAATATGGCTGAAACGGCCGCACACGGTGCAGAAAAGTTTGCGGAAGAAAATAAAGAGAAGCTAACGGAAGCCCAAGTGACCACGTTGACCGAACTGGCAACGACGGTTCGTGCGGCTTTGGCTAGTGACAATGAAGAAGCGATCACAAAGGCTGTTGAAGATTTGAACGCGGCGTTGCAAGAGATTGGGACGGCGATGTATCAACAAGAAGCAGCGGCCGGTGGTGCTGACGCAGGTGCGGCTGAAGGTGACGCTGCCGACGATGATGAAGATGTGATCGAAGGCGAATTTACTGAAGAATAAGAGTTTCTAGTTTTTAGTAACCGGTGGTCAGGATTAATAAACTGCCGACCGGTTACTGATGACTAATAACTGAATGCTATGTCTAAACGTGATTATTACGAAGTACTAGGTGTTGATCGCAGTGTTGATAAGGGTGGTCTAAAAAAGGCGTTCCGCCGGTTGGCGCGCCAATACCACCCCGATGTAAACAAAGAAGAAGGCGCGGCCGATAAGTTCCGCGAAATCAACGAAGCGAATGAAATCTTAAGCGACCCACAAAAGCGGGCGGCTTATGATCGTTATGGTCATGCGGCGTTTGAAAATGGTGCTGGGGGCGGCGGACAAGGTTTCGGCGGACAAGGTTTTGATGTAGCAGACATCTTCGAAGAATTTTTAAATGGGTTTGCTGGCAGCTCACGCGGCCGGTCACGCAATGGCCCCCGTAAAGGGAGTGACTTACGCTATGACATGCGCATCGAATTTATGGATGCGGTATTTGGCGCCACCAAAGAAATCGAAGTTGTGAAACCATCTTTGTGTGACGATTGTGGTGGGTCTGGTGCACAGCCTGGCACCACCCCTGTTACTTGCAGCGATTGTAGTGGTTCTGGTGAGGTTCGCCGGGTGCAAAATTCGATTTTGGGCCAGTTCGTCAACGTGACGACCTGCCCTACGTGTCGCGGCCAGGGTAAGCGCATTTTAGAGCATTGCAAGACGTGTACGGGGCAAGGGCAGGTCCAAAAGAGCTCAAATCTGAGTGTTAAAATTCCTGCAGGTGCCAATGCGGAAACCCCAGTGATGATTCAGGGGGAAGGTGCTCCTGGGGTCAACGGTGGTCCGGCCGGAAACCTGTACGTCGTACTGCAAGTGAAGCCGCACGAACATTTTGAACGGCGTGGCGATGATGTTTATATTTCGATGAACATTAATGTGGCTCAGGCGACCTTAGGAGATGAAATTACCATCCCTGTTGTAGATGGGGAAGAAAAGTTAACGATCCCACCAGGAACACAGCCTGGTACTCGCTTTACAATGCGGGCGCGTGGGGTGCCAAAAACACGGCGCAACGGCCGGGGTGACCATCATACGATTATCCAGGTGACAATCCCGAAAAAGTTGACCAACGAGCAAGAAGAGCTGTTTGAACAGCTGGGCGAAAAGCTAGGCTCTGCCAGCGTTGCCAAGCGAGATCGAGGCTTTTTCGAAGGGCTACGTGATACACTAGAGGATTGGTTCGGCTTATAAGTCACGCCTGAAATCTAAAAAATATAAAGGCCGGTAGATCCCTAGAGATCTACCGGCCTTTTTTGTTTTTGAATCCAATTGAAAGATTTTGACGTTGTTACTTTTATCGATCGATATTTATAAAATTTATTTGGAGAACTGTCATGGATTATAAAAGCTGGAATCGAAAAAAAAGCTCGGGGCTAGGTTTAGGCACCATTATTTCATTAGGC
>JAHDEB010000005.1:0-33526 GCA_020629055.1 Chloroflexota bacterium | reverse complement strand
CTGGAATCGAAAAAAAAGCTCGGGGCTAGGTTTAGGCACCATTATTTCATTAGGCTTATTCATTTATTTATTTGCGTCTCAAACACTTAGCCCGGCCGAAACCGCCTCCTTAGTTGAGGCTGCACCGGAGCAACCGTTTGAAGCCATTGAAACCGATATCAGCAGTGTGCAAATTTTTGCCGCATCAAACAATCGGTCTCGCCAAGATGTATTGAACTGGCTAACTGCGCAAAAGAACGGTTGTGACTTGGTTTCGGGACAGCATATTGGGCACGGGTACGGCACAACGGCCGGTTATCAAGATCTTGTCCTTGAGCTAGAGCGCCAATCTGGAAGACGTGTGGGGCTTGTAGAGGCTGATTATTTCGATTGGGATTATGCAGAGGATTACGAAAACTTTAACCAGCCACTAAAAGAGCATTGGAACGCAGGTGGGTTAGTCGGCGTTTCTTGGAGTGCTCCAAACCCTTGGACCGGTGGCGATTCGTGGGACCAGTCAAACGCCAATTTGAATGAACTGTTAAACCCCAATACAGCTGCCGGGCAACAATGGTTGCGCCAGTTGGACTATGTTGCGGCCGGGCTAGCTGATTTGCAAGATGCAGGTGTTGTGGTGCTTTGGCGGCCGATTCATGAAATGAACGGTGATTGGTTCTGGTGGGGGGCAAATATTCATCCGAACAATAACGGGCCATACACGGCGTTATGGCGCCACATGTATCAATATTTTACGGAGACCAAAGGGTTAGATAATTTGTTGTGGGTTTATGCCGCTAGTACGTATCAAAATGAAAGCTGGAAACAGCCGGTAGATTTTTATTATCCAGGTGGCGATTATGTAGATATTGTCGGTTTGGACGTCTATGACGATAACTTGAATGCGGCCGGTTACGAACAGATGCTGGCATTGGGCAAACCGTTCGCTTTAACAGAGCTTGGTCCCTTGAATCAGCGTGACGGCAGCTTCGATAATTTATTTATGCTCGAGAAAATTGTGAATGATTACCCTGAAGCGATTTACTGGCTGAACTGGCATGGTTGGATGGAAAACGGGGTTTATCAAAATTTGCCAATCGCCCACAACCGTAATGCGGTGCCTTTGATGCAACATGACTGTGTGACAACATTAGATGAAATTGATATCGAAGCATCCCCGTCCAACGAAGGGGGGAACCGATCAAGTCGGCTTCATATTCCTTTTGCCTCTCCTGCACCTGTGGTCGATGGGGATGTCGACCCGATTTGGCGGTCGGTTTCCCCATATCGTTTGAATAACGAATTGTTTGGACTGCAGTCGGCCGGTGATTTATCGGCCCAAATTCGGACCATTTATGATCGCACAAGCGTTTATCTGCTAATAGAGGTACAAGATGATTCGCTGATTCAGGACTCGGCCGAGAACTGGTGGGAAGATGATGGGGTCGAAGTATATATCGATGCAGATTTAAGTGGCGGGAATGCCTATGATGGTCAAAACGATTATTTGCTAGGATTTCGCTTGAACGATGGGCAGCCCCACACCGGGGGTATGTCGGCCGACCTGCCAGACCGCATTGAATTTGGGCAAACTCAGCTTTCCGGTGGCTACCGTATGGAGATTAAAATTCCATTGGCCTATATGGGATATGACCGAAGCAACGGAGGGCGTTTTGGCATTGACATTCATATCAATGATGACGATGACGGTGGTGCACGGGATGGCAAGTTAGCATGGTTTGCGACCGAGGATGTCTCTTGGGAACGGCCAAGTGCTTTTGGTGAAGCATGGCTTCTTGACCGAGCGGTGTATTTACCTGCGGTTAGATAATATTTGTTAAGAGATCATAGGTTTGCAAGGGTATGAAACTTCGCCTTGCAGACCTATGGCTTTAAAATCGCCAAGCCAGATTTATTTTGAGCCTTTATGCATTGAGCCAAGCAGATATCCCAAATCTCCACCTCGTTTTATTTGTGACTGCCGGTCATCCGCAAAACGCCATGTGAGTTGGTCGGGCGGATAGAGAAAGTTTTGATAGGCTGCAGCCATTTGCCTAGCGGCCTCGTTCGGGGCAACTCTACCGGTGCCTGTACCCAGCCCAGGGCAGGCAATAGTCGTTATTTTCTTATCGTTTTGTTGGTTGTGTTGTCTTACAGATAGCAGCAAGGCCCACATCGCCAAATAAGGGTAATCGGTATATTGAACCGTCATTGGAGAGCGCATTGTCGGTGTATGCGCCAGGAAAGGATGATGTTCGTGCCCTGTTTCGATGATAAATGATGTGCCGATCGGCTGCTCCCCTAAATAGTGATCAAGTATGTGGCGTTGAACCTTTTTTTCGACTTGTCGGCCGAAAAACTGGACGATGGCGAGATCAATGCCACCATCCATCAAACCAAATGAGTTTGCAGCACTAACGATGCAATCAAACTCGGGAAGTTGTTCAAAGTAACCCCGGACAATTTGAACATTGGGCAAGTTTTCGAAACAAGCTTTCCAAGCGTCACATTGGGCCGGTTTTGGGTCGACAAGTATCAGTTGAATGTTGGGCATTATTCCTCTCAGCTTCTAGTAGATTTTTAACCATACTAAACGGCTAAAAGAAAATATGAAAGTAAATTTATCCCCAAGAGTTAAATATCATCGATTGGTGTTGCCGCAGTAATTTCCCCACTTAATGCTTGCCCTAAAATTGAATCAACTAAATAAATGGCTGACTCTCCTTGAGCTAGAGCCAAAGGGTTGTCGCGTTTGGTAACCTTTAAGCGGCCGTCGCTTGTGATGAGGAAAAGCAAATGGGCGTAGGACTGATCGGTGGAATTGCTTTTAATCTTTTCTACAGGATCTTCTTTAATATAGATAAACTTTGCCCCATGATAATAAAACTTTTCAATGTCATTAAAGGTCAAGTCATCATTAAACAAAATTTCGCCACGCAGCTGCTCAGAGATGGGAACGGGAACCCCTTTGCTGGCTGGCACCAGCTGATAAACATTCTCGTTGTCTAACCATTCAGTAAAACGTAGCGTTGCTATTGAATTGAGTTCTGTATTCGCAGTACAAGCTAAAAGCCTGCCGATCCGTTCCATCGGTAGGACGTCGATGATCGCATCAGACATAATGCTATCTTCAAACGCCTCTAGCCCCATCGCTGCAGAATCTCTAATGCGTCGCTTGTTGGTATCTACGAGCCAAACTTCGACTCCGGCCTTCTGCAATATCGATGCGATTTGACGTGCCCAATTATGAGCACCAACGATCAAGGTTCCTTCAGGTTGTTTTTGTGTTAGCCCCAAAGACCGGGCGAGAGGTCGAGCCGTTAGCGAATAGAATAAAACGGTGCCAAAGACAACGGTAAACGTGATGTTGACCAGCTGATCAGCATTGGCGATGCCCGCTTCGTGTAATTCAAGCGCAAAGAGAGATGCAACTGAGACAGCGACGATGCCGCGCGGTGCCATCGATGACATAAACAGTCGCTCTTTGAAAGGCATATTGCTGCCAATAGAGGAGATGAAAACGGTGATCGGCCGAGCGATAAAGATTAAGACAGCTAAAAACGCGATATCTTGCCAAACTATTAGCAAGATGGCGTCTAGATCAACCCGGGCGGCTAAAACGATGAATAACACCGAAAGCAACAACACCCCGAGCTCCTCTTTAAACATAACGATGTGGTGGATGTCCGCCTTTTTCTGATTGGCAAGCATAATGCCCATCAGCGTTACCGCCATTAATCCAGACTCTAGAACCAGCTCGTTAGAGATGGCAAAGGCGAGAATAACGACCATCACAGTGACGGCCGTTTCTAAATAGCCCGCGATCCATTTACGACTTAAAAACTCAATCAGAAGCCAACCAAATACGAACCCGATGCCTATGCCGACCAGCAGCGTAATGATCGTACCACCCAAAATGGAGATGGCCGCAGAATCAGCATGGTGGCTGCTATCAACAATCCACTCAAATACCAAAACCGCTAGCGTCGCACCCACAGGGTCGATCAGGATACCTTCCCATTTTAAGACAGAGCTTACCTGCGTTGTCGGTCGTATCTGGCGTAATAAGGGGATAACCACCGTTGGCCCGGTAACAACGACCACGGCACCCAGCAGGACTGCCATCGAAAACTCAAAATCTAGAAAGTAGACGGCCGCCATCGTTGCGACCCCCCATGTAACTAAAGCTCCTAAAGATATTAAGAGCCAAACCACACGCCCCACTTCACGAACTTCATCTAGTTTTAAACTTAGTCCTCCCTCGAACAAAATGATGGCGACGGAGACGGAAACAAACGGGAACAGCAGATCGCCAAATAGTAAATCTGGCTCTAATATGCCGGTAATTGGGCCAGCAACAAATCCGAAGACAAGGAGCAAGAGAATCGAAGGTATTTTTAAACGCCACGCAAACCATTGGGCGCTAATACCCAAGGCGAGGATCGCGGCTAAACCGACAACTATGGGTTGATGCATGAAATGGTCCTGTGTGTATATAGGGGTGGTAATGCACCCGTTTTTGAGGAATGTTTTTGATGTGCGGTTGTTCAGCAACATTCAAGCCGTTTGGCGGATCAGTGCAGCTCGACATCAATGGTGTGTGGTTGATGTGATCGTCTTCCTAAACGCTATTTCAATTTAAGAGATTGGTGAACATTGCTGATTGATGAGGTCGAGTGTATCTCTTCATGGGTAGAAGGCACCATTGAATAAGGATAAAGATACTCTATTACTACTTTCCGTCGACCTTAAACATGAGATTCGATCGCGAAAAAGCGTCACAATTAGATTGGCTGCTCGGATAAGGGCTGAAGGTTAATAACCCTCAAAGGTATTTAAATCCCGATCCTAAGCCTATTTCACCCAGGCTTGCTCTTCAATGTAAGCTAGGCTTTGGTGCCTAAAGTAGGTGTCGTACAGCTCTGCATAATGCCCCCCGGCCGCAACCAACTCATCATGCGACCCTTCCTCAATCATCTCTCCCTGAGATAATACGACGATGCGATCTACATTCCGAATCGTTGATAGCCTGTGAGCAATCACGATTGCGGTTGTATTTTGCATAATCAGGTCGAGCGCTTCTTGAATTTGTGATTCTGTAAAGGGGTCGATGCTGGCGGTCGCCTCATCAAAAATGAAAATTTCTGGGTTGTGAATCAGTACACGCATGAGGGCAACGAGTTGCCGTTGCCCCATTGATAGCTGACTGCCACGCTCTCCAACAGGGGATTCGATTCCTTGTGGCAGTGTTTCAAGCCAATCCCCATTTCCGATTTTCTTCGCCATACCGATGATCTCTTCATCGGTCGCATCTGGGGCAGCATAGCGGATATTTTCTGCAACGGTGCCATCAAATAAAAACGGGACCTGTGAAACGATGCCTAGTTTGCGCCGATAAGATTCCAGATCTAATTCACGCAGGTCTGTACCATCAATTGTAATTTCGCCTGATTGGAATTCATAAAAGCGAGATACGAGTTTGATAATCGATGATTTTCCGGCCCCTGTATGGCCAACAAGGGCGATACTTTCCCCTGGCTTGATCGTTAAGTTGAACCTTGGCAATATCAAATCATCGGCCGTGTAACCAAAAGTGACGTCTGTAAACTTGATTTCCCCGTTTAAACGATCGAACATTTTGTTGTCTTTTTGATTGACCCCTCTATCGCTATCGATCAGTGCAAAGACACGTTCACACGCAGATAGACCTTGTTGAAACTGGCTCCAGAATGCAGCCCCGTTCATGAGCGGGAACCATAACCGATCGACGGTCGATACAAACAGAGACCATGCCCCAATCGTTACCACCGGCAGAAGTGACGCCATGCCTAGGGTGGCCCGGCCGCCAAAATAGAGCAGCGACGCGGTCGCTAAACCGCCTAGCGTGTTAAGCGTTGGGAAAATTGATGCGATAACCCGAGCACGAGCAACATTCAGCGCATAAGACTGATCATTGACCTCTTTAAACTCATTGTAGATAAACCCTTCTTGGCGAAAATTTTTGGCTACGCTGATACCGGTCACCGCTTCTTGAATCGAGCGATTGACCTCACCCATTACGCGTGCCGATTGCCGAGTGACTCGTCGGGCAGCTTTGCGAAATGAGAGTGCAGCCACAATGACAAGGGGGGCCATGACCAGCACCATGAGGGTAAGCGGAACATTGATTGTGAACAATAAGACGACCAAAATGATAGCGACTGTCAGCTGATTGATCACATCTAGGCTCAATAACACAATTTGGCTGAACTCTTCTGTATCGTTGGTAATTCGAGACAAAATGCGGCTCGAGGAGAACTCGTCGTAGAAGGACATGTCTTGCCCTGCTGCGGCCGTAAATGCATCGCGACGCATATCAAGCACCACATCTGCAATTAGTTCGGCCGAACGTAGCCGACGATACCAATTGACGAAGTAGGTTGCTAACCCAGCGGTAAAGACCGCCCCGATCAGCCAAATCATCGTATCGGTTGGTAAACCACCATAAGCGGCAGATTCAATCGCCCTATAAATGATGATCGGCAATGCGGTCCCTAAGATCGCTAAGACAATAGTTGCGACAACAATCCGATTAAATTTAGCCTGATACTTTTGAAAATAAGACCAAATACGTTGAACCAACTCATTGTCATCGTACGTGCGGTCATAATCTTCCGCGTCTAAACCTTGAAACATTCCTGACATAGATTAGAAGTGTATCTTTTTTATAGTTGAGCGAAAATAAGAAGGGTGATAGCAAATTATTATGTTTAAATTTTCTTATCTCGTTGAAAAACCGATTTTGCACGTTGATGACGATCCTCGTTTTGAAGGAAACATCAATGGGCCGAGCTTGATTCGTGTGCCCGACTGGGTACAAAACCGACTCGGTAGATATTATTTATATTTTGCGCATCATGAGGGAAAGACAATTCGTTTGGCATATGCGGACGACCTTGCTGGCCCTTGGACCGTGCATTGGCCCGGTGCGTTGTCACTGGCAGACTCTTGGTTTCCGACAGAGCCCACAGACCCGACGATGGTTCACCCGGAGGCGGCCGAGATGTTTGCAAACGGCACCGATGGTGATTATCCCCATATCGCCTCTCCGGATGTGATTGTTGATGATGTGCGTCAAGAGTTGCGCATGTATTACCACGGCCGATTGCCTGACGGCCGCCAGCGATCCCGTATTGCGTTATCAAAAGACGGGCTTAAATGGGAAGCACGTGAACCGATTGTCGGTTATTCCTATTTGAGGGCTTTCCAGCATCGTAACAGCTGGTTTACTTTGGCAATGCCAGGTTTTTTCTGTCATTCTGCAGATGGGTTAGAACCATTTGAACTCGGAAAAATCGTTTTTGGGCAGGATATGCGTCATAGCGCTTTGTATAAAGTGGGGGATACGCTGCATGTTTTTTGGACCCGAGCAGGGGATTCCCCTGAACGAATTTTGCTTTCAACCGTTGATCTGACCGGTGACTGGCGCGATTGGCGGCCGGATCAATATGAGCGGGCGGTAGACGTTCATCGGCCGATGAAAATTTGGGAAGGATCCGATCTGCCTATTCAGCCTTCTCAACGTGGGGGAAGTATGCAGCCGGTTAACCAGCTGCGTGACCCTGCAATATTTGTAGAGCAAGGTGAGATTTATTTGATTTATGCCTTACAAGGGGAACAAGGATTAGGCATTGGAACGTTAAATTTATTGTGAACCAAAGTTGAAGAGAAATGGTACGCGGGCAACTCGCTTTTTCAAGTTGGTGCATGGCCGAGCGTGACGTAGCCGATATCTTGTCAACTTTTATTAAAAGCTGTCAAAAAGATGTTTTCAGGCTTTTACTTGGGTATGGTGTGCAGGTGAATGGTATTTGAGCCAAGGTCGCATACATTGAAAAAGTCTGAGACAATGGCTTAAATGTGACGATTGATGTGTTGTTAAAATTAAAAATTTTAGTAAGAGGTCTAAGATGAGATCAAGCCGAGCTGAAGATAACGTGACCACAAATGAACAGATGATGGAGCTATTGTCTGTTGTATGGAAAAATCTGCCCCAGCGGGTGGGGCAAGATTGGCCAGAGGTGAAAAAGGGGCTTCTGGCCGATTTGGCTAAAATGGAGGGGATGGATGATCCGGCCGATGATTATCTTCTGAATGTTCTCGTCGATCACTTTCATCCGTATCCAGATGCGATGACTTTAATCGGGGATGCCTACCAATGCATTATGGGAGAGCATCTGCCGGAATTTGATGTCGCCATGCCCGAGGCTTCTGTAGAGATAGATAATGAATTTGAAGAAGAGTCTGCTGCAGTTGAATTTGAAGTTGAAATCGAAGAGCAAGAGTCGGCGGAATTAATTGAAGAAGAACCTGATTATTATTTGGTGCCGGTTCATTTTGCGACCAACCGCAAGCGTGATAAACGGTATAAATTACAGCGATCGTTCACTGGCAGACGAAGCAATCAGCTTACCTATGGTTTGGCACATGTCAGTATGCCCAAAACCCACGTTGCTGGGGAGTTAGAAACCCCAAGTCGATTTTGGCGTGAGAAGGCTGATCCTAAGAAGCATGTCTTGGTGATGTCTCTCGATGTTTTAGAAAAGGGGGGCTTTGTTTCCAGTGCCAACCAATCGTTGGCCAATGCCCAACAGAATGAGGCGCTTATCTATATTCATGGGTATAACGTTTCTTTTGGTGGTGCGTTGCGCTTGACCGCTCAGATCGCCACAGATATCGGCTTTAAAGGGATTCCGATCACGTATAGCTGGCCATCATACACCCGGACCCTGCGTTATTTAGGGGATGAAGCCAATATTAAGCATGGCCAACCATTCTTTGATGACTTTTTAGAAATGGTTGTGAACGAGCTGAATGTCACCAAAATTCATATTTTGGCTCACAGTATGGGGAATCGTTTGTTATCTCAGGGGATGCAGACGGCCGATGATCGGAAGATTGCTGGAAAACTAGGACAAGTCATCTTCGCATCACCCGATGTAGATAAGGATGTGTTTAGCCAGCGGGCCAGGAAATTTGCAGGCAAGGCTGAACGGTATACGCTTTACATCAATGAGAGCGACTTAGCGCTTGAGCTGTCACAATTCTTGCATGGCTTTGCACGTGCGGGCGAAAGAGACAATGACCCGCTGGTTGTTGACTCGGTTGATACGGTTGATGCAACGGCCGTTGATGGGTCGTTTTTGGGGCATAATTTTTACCAGAACAATCGAACCGTGCTTGGTGACATGATGAAGCTGGTTTTTGGAAATTTGGCCCCGTCGAAACGAGAGAATCTGCGTCAGGCCCCAGGCCCCAAGACATATTGGGAGATTATCAATCAGGATTGATGGTGGTTAAGCGGAACTCCTCATGACGATGATGCTGAGAAGCACTCAGCATCATCGTTTTGCGATTTATAGGGCTATTCGACCCAATCGAATGTGCGGGTAACCGCCTTTTTCCACATCTTAAATAGATCGGTCGAAGCGCTACTTTCACTATCGGGTGTCCAACGTTTGTCTTCTCCCCAATTTTTGCGCATTTCATCTGTATTTTTCCAGAAACCAACCGCTAGCCCGGCCGCATACGCCGCACCTAATGAGGTTGTTTCAGGCACAGTCGGCCGAATGACCGGAACATTGAGCACATCTGCTTGGAACTGCATCAGCAGCTCGTTTTGCACCATGCCACCATCTACTTTTAGCGCCGTTAGGTCAACGCCAGAGTCCGCATTCATCGCATCTAAAACTTCACGCGTTTGGAAAGCTGTGGCTTCAAGCGTAGCCCGTGCGAAATGGCCTTGATTAACAAAGCGAGTCATTCCGACGATGGCACCGCGGGCATCATCCCGCCAATAGGGGGCATACAGGCCGCTAAACGCAGGCACAAAGTAGATGCCGCCGTTGTCCTCAACCGTTTTGGCTAAATCTTCGACTTTCGCCGCATCATCAATTAATTTCAGGTTGTCCCGCAGCCATTGGACCAAGGCACCTGCGATGGCGATTGATCCTTCTAACGCGTATACGGCCGGTTGATCGCCAAATTTGTAGCAAACGGTGGTAAGCAGGCCGTTGTTCGATTGTACGATTTCGGTCCCGGTATTTAAAATCATGAAACAGCCGGTGCCGTAGGTGTTTTTGGCCTCTCCGGCCGAGAAGCAGGTTTGCCCGACGGTTGCCGCGTGTTGATCCCCCAAAATGCCTGAAATTGGGATTTTCGCGCCAAATGGGCCGTCTGCTAAAGTGTGGCCATAAACTTCTGAGGAAGATCGAATTTCCGGCAACATACTCATGGGGATTCCCATTGTTTCCGCGATGTCACTATTCCAAGACAGGGTATCTAGGTTCATCAACATGGTGCGGGACGCATTGGTCACATCTGTGATATACACGCCCCCGTTTGTGCCACCGGTCAGGTTCCATAGGAGCCATGTGTCAACGTTGCCAAACATAGCGTTGCCAGCGTCTGCCGCCTGACGTACCGCAGGAATATGATCTAGCAGCCATTTGATTTTTAGCCCTGAAAAGTAAGTGGCAAGTGGCAGTCCGGTCTTCGGCCGGAAGCGATCCTGTCCGCCATCTTTTACAAGATCTGCAACGACTTCGGCATTGCGCGTATCCATCCATACAACAGCATTGTGCAGCGGTTGGCCGGTCGTTTTATCCCACACGATTGTTGTTTCGCGCTGATTGGTAATGCCGACGGCTACGATATCGGCCGCCGTTAAATCAGCCGATTCGATGGCTGCTTTGATCACTTTTTCAGTGTTGGACCAAATTTCAAGTGGATCGTGTTCCACCCAGCCTGGTTGAGGCATGATCTGCTCATGTTCCATTTGGTGCATTCCGACAGGTTCCCCTGCATGGTTAAAGATCATACACCGTGTACTTGTTGTTCCTTGGTCAATTGAAGCGACATATTGGGTCATTGCGCTGCACTCCTTTTTCTAAATTAGTCGCTGTGAGTTTACAAAACAACATCGGTTTGGGCCAACGGATGGAACTTTTTTCAAACAATCATCGTTTTATAAGCAAGCGGGTATAAAAATCAAGGATTTAAGACCTTTTCCGCTAAACTAAAAGCGTCCTGCACAGGCTGGGCGCAATTACAGGAACCAAGTAGGAGGTTCAATGTTCAAGAAAAAATCAATTTTAATTCTGACCTTATTCTTCACATTTTTAATGGCGTGTTCGCCACAATTTGTCGAGGAAACTGCCGAAGTAGATCAGGCGGTAGTAGAGGACGCTTTAAAACCTGTTGTTAACGAAGATAAGATTGCTGAAGAGGTTGAGGTGGTTAAAGAGCCAGACTCTTATCCAGCCCCTGAAGCGGAAATGGCTGAAGAAGACAGTGCAACCGAAGCTGAAGAAGTTAGCTTGGCGGAAGGGTATCCTGAGCCAGAGGCACCTGTCGTTGAAGAAACAGCGGCCGAAGAGGTTGTTGAATCTGATTTAAGGAAGCTACCAGCTCTCGCTGCCTCAGGATCGGGCAGTGGTGGGGCGCCCGGCCCAGTGGGTGGCGGCGGCGAGGCGATTGCGGAATCTGGCGCTATCTCAGCTGCGGGTGATATGGTCGAAAGCTCGATGATGATTGACCCGGTCGCAATGTTTGCGGAGACCCAATTTGTTCTGGCAGGGGATTTCCCCGTAA
Organism: Chloroflexota bacterium; assembly: GCA_020629055.1. Taxonomy (GTDB): domain Bacteria; phylum Chloroflexota; class Anaerolineae; order Promineifilales; family Promineifilaceae; genus WTJY01. The sequence goes on along the minus strand of JAHDEB010000005.1, from coordinate 21,919 downwards.
CGCCGGATACGTTGCAAGTGATTGAGCGGATGAGACGGCCGATGACGGCCGAGCTCGCTCTAGAGCTGATGCAGCAAAATGGCTTTGCAGGTCCACTGTACCAAGAACAATTGTCTCTAGACATGATCGAAGAGATGGAAATCGCTTCAGATGGAAGTTTTAGAGGGATGCCCTTTGTTGGGTTTGATGAAGAAAGACAAATCACAATGATGGATGGTTCTCTATGGATCGACACAATGGCGAATGTGGTTCGTGAGGAGTTTGACCTGAGCCAAACTTACCCAGAAGCGGAATTAATTGCGCTGACGGAAGCAAAAATCGCTGAACTAAACGTAGACTTTGAATATGAGCTTGTTGTAGAGCCATTCGGTAATGTGTTGGTTTTTCCAATTTACAACGGATTAACGATCAAGCAGCCGGTTATGGGCATGTACTTTGATTTTGATGGGAATGGTGAACCGTTTATTCGATCCACATTTTTAGACGTATACGCTGAAAGCACTGTTATTGGCGACTATCCATTGTTGACAGCAGAGGCGGCTTGGGCCAACTTAATGCCCAGCTTGGCTGATGGTTCTGCTTTTTGGAACTTTGACGGTGGATTCTTCCCAATTGATCCGATTGCGAACGATGTTGAAGTAGACGAACCTCAAGTTTGGCTTGCTCAAGGTGTTGCTGGGCAGTCGGCCAATTTATACGGTTACCCATTAATTTATAATCCGGTGGCGGATGACAGCTTGCCGATTATTTTTGTGAACGGGATGCGAATTGAGGCTCCGGCCGAAGTTGGCATGCTCGTCGCGACAAGCCCTGAAGGGGTTTTCCAAATCTTTGGCTCTTATAGAGACCATGGTTCTGGTCAACTGACCTTTGTAGCAGATGGCGCACGATCAATTCCATATTCAAGCCAACTCTTTGTACAAGGAACTGTTTCCCGCGATGGTGATAACGTCTATATCGACTCTGAAGCAAACGGCCGACTACAACTGATGAATGCACCGGCCGACCTGCCGGAAGGGCTTCAGCTATTTGCTGACGGATTTCAAGTCGGTGAGACAGAGGCTGGCATGCCACTGTTTGACTGGCAATACATGAGCGAGTTTGTCGACTATGGTTTGGAAGACGACGAAGTTATTTCTCTCGACATCGCACCAATTCCGGTTGATGGAGCAGGCTTTGGTGATATCGATCTGAGTCAAGTGACGATTGAAGCTGCCGAGTTTGGATATGGGGTCTCTTGGCCGCAATACAACGAGGCCGAAGATATGTATGCTCCTATTCAGTCTAACTACCTGATTCCAGTGTGGACCTTTAGCGGGTTAACGGCTGATGGATCAGCGATTAGTTTTGAAATCCCAGCTGTAGACAGTTCGTATTTTCAAAACTAAGAGATGAACTTTATAGCAACCGAGTTTATTAGCCGGTTGCCAATCTAAAAAGGGCGGATCGATTTTACTCGGTCCGCCCTTTTTTTGTTTTGATTGAATGATATGTCTTAAGCGCGACCTAAGACCCCAGCCAGCAGGGTCATGCGCACAAACATCCCGTTCTGTGCTTGCCGGAACCAGCCTGAACGGGGATCATCATCGATCGCTTCGTCAATTTCCCCCACACGTGGCAAGGGATGCATCACGATCATCTTCTCTTTTGCCTGATCCATCAGTTCTTGATTGAGCACATAGTAACCTTTGACACTTTCATATTGCTCTAAATCTGTGAAGCGCTCTTTCTGTACTCGAGTCATGTACAAGACGTCTACATCAGAGATGACATCGGCGATGTTATGGGTTTCGCGTACATCGATTTTTGCGTCGATGACCTGATTCATCAGATTCAGCGGTAAACGCAAGATTTCGGGTGAAACATAGCGTAAGCTGACGTTGTACTGCATCAGCAGGCGGGTGAGCGAATGCACCGTCCGGCCGTAGCGTAAATCTCCAACCATAGCGATTTTTAACCCATCGATTTTGCCCAATTCATCTTGGATGGTAAATAGGTCTAACAAAGCTTGGGTGGGATGTTCACCAGGCCCATCCCCAGCGTTGATGACCGGGACATCGGCCGCGGCTGCCGCCCGTTTTGCTGAACCGATTTGAGGATGGCGTAAAACGATGACATCTGCATATTGTTGCAGCACGCGCATCGTATCTTCCAAAGTTTCCCCTTTGCTGACAGAGCTAAAGGAAACGCCAGATGTGATCGGGATGATGCCGCCGCCCAAACGCTGGGTGGCCGCAATAAATGACGAGCTTGTACGGGTGCTTGGTTCATAAAAGATAAACGCAGCAACTTTCCCTTTTAGCAGGTCGGCCGTTCCTTGGACGCGTACCATCTCTCGCATCTCTCTTGTGCGGGTAAAGATATATTCAAGTGTGTCTTTGTTAAATTGAGAGACAGATAGAATATCTTGTCCATACAATACGCCGCGCACTTCTTCTGGCATATTTAGATTGTCAAAGTTAAATAGTGGATTTATTTCCATGAGTTAAATGAGTGAGCCGATTAGCGCAGCGCGTTAATCTTGTCTCGTAATTCAATGGCGGCCGCGCGCGCCTTGTCTGCAAAGTCATACCCATTGCCTGCATAGATAATGCCTCGCGATGAGCTAATTAGTGGGCCAGCAACAGAATCTGCGCCATATTTGACAGAGGTTTCTAAGCTGCCACCTTGGGCCCCGATTCCAGGGATCAAAAACGGTGCGTGTGGGGCTTCCTCACGCGCCATTTGCATTTCTTCGGGCCACGTCGCCCCGATCACTAGGCCGACCGCTCCATGGTCTGGCTGGCGCAAATCGTTAACCTTGGTGATCACTTTTCGCGATAAATCGTCAGGATTGTCCATATCCCCCTGAAAGTCAGGAGCAGATGGATTGGATGTTCGACCTAACACGTACACACCTTTGTCGGGCCATTGTTTTATGATCGGTTCGATCGCATCCCGGCCGACATAAGGGTTGATGACAAATGCATCTGCGCCCCATTGGTCAAAAAGCCCTTTAGCCCAGGCCATTTGAGTGTGTCCGATATCCCCCGCTTTGCAGTCAATAATGATCGGAATATGTTTGGGGATATATTGAACGGTTCGTTCTAGGGCGATGATACCTGCGGCACCCCATTGCAAATAAAACCCCAAATTCGGTTTAAATGCACAAGCGATATCGGCCGTCGCATCGATAATCGCCTTGTTAAATGGCAATACCGGCTCATCCCATAGATGGGTCGCCTGAATCGGTAATTTGTCTGGTTGTGGGTCCAGACCGATACAGACCCAAGAATTATTTTTCTTTTGTGCTTCTTTTAACTTTTCCAAATACATTTTGTTCTTTTAATTGATTACTTTTTATGTTTTCGTAAACATGAAAAGTCTAATTCAAACAGGCAAAAAAATAGGCCCTAAAAGGGCCTGTCATAAAAAATAAATAGAGCGGCTAACGAGACTCGAACTCGTGACAACACCTTGGGAAGGTGGTATGTTACCACTACACCATAGCCGCATTGAATACTCATTAAAAACCGATTATAAGCATCCCGTTTACTTGTGTCAAAAAAATACATTTTGCGCCTATTCACCTACATCGGGGCCTACTGGCAGATTGGTATTTATGTTGGTTAGAATATTAATTTTGCCCCTTCAACGCCTTTCAACTTACCTAAAATCTAAACTGCTGGGTGCGATCATTTTTACGAAAGCCGATCAATAATAAATTGCGATTTATCGTTAGATTCAGCTTTGAAGCGAATTGATTTGTTGGCTTTGCGTACAAATGAACTAGAGTGGTCTAGCGAAAAAGTAAATTATTCGATTTTTGACTAGACCAATTCCCTTGAATTCTTAATAGTAGATTTCTAGAATTTGTTCTTGGTTAAATCACAGTGAGTCACACTGTGGTGCAACGTCGATTAAAGTTAACTTGATTGACATTTTAAAACTTTTCGCAAGGACTCATCGATTTTAGCGCTTGTAGTAAATGTGGATTCTGGGCGATGTCTGTTACAGATGTTAACAGCGGCCGAGGTGATCGAATCACAAGATTTCCCATTCTATGAAAAGATAAAAATCGATGAGTCCTTGTAATTTTCAAATATCTTGGAGACAAATTATGAGCGATGTTAATGGTTCAAATGGAAGCACAGGCGGTGTCGGCAGTTTTAAGGTAAAAGCTGGTCTGGCTCAAATGTTGAAGGGTGGGGTCATCATGGACGTGGTTACCCCAGAACAAGCGGTAATCGCTGAAGAAGCGGGTGCCTGCGCGGTTATGGCTTTAGAGCGGGTTCCCGCTGACATTCGTCGTGATGGCGGTGTGGCACGTATGTCTGATCCAGACATGATCAAGGGAATTATCGAAGCGGTTTCAATCCCGGTTATGGCGAAAGCTCGTATTGGCCATTTTGTTGAAGCTCAAATTCTTGAAGCGATCGGTGTGGATTACATCGATGAAAGTGAAGTTTTGACCCCGGCCGATGAGGAATACCACATCTACAAACATGACTATAAAGTTCCGTTTGTATGCGGTTGCCGTAACTTAGGCGAGGCGTTACGTCGTATCGGCGAAGGTGCTGCTATGATCCGCACCAAAGGTGAAGCGGGAACGGGCGATGTGGTTCATGCGGTTTGGCATGCACGTACCGTTCTTTCTGATATCCGTAAACTGCAAGGGATGCCAACCGAAGAGGTGATGACCTTTGCCAAAGAAATCGGCGCACCATTTGAATTGGTCATGCAGACCCGTGAATTGGGCCGCTTGCCCGTTGTTAACTTTGCTGCTGGTGGTATCGCTACCCCTGCAGATGCGGCGTTGTTGATGCAAATCGGTGTAGACGGTGTATTTGTTGGCTCAGGCATCTTTAAATCAGGTGACCCAGCTAAACGTGCACGTGCGATTGTTGAAGCGACAACCCATTACAACAACCCAGAGATTTTGGCCAAAGTAAGCGAAAACCTAGGCGAAGCGATGGTTGGTATTAATGTGAGCTCATTGCCAACGGAAGAGCAGCTTTCAACCCGAGGCTGGTAAGTTGATTTAAGATTTTTGATTGATGATTTACGATTGGGTAGATGCCTCTCCTGATCGTAAATCTAAAATCGCGAATCATAAATGCGCATATGAAAATCGGCGTTTTGGCTCTTCAGGGGGCCTTTCACGAGCATATAAAAATGCTCAACCAGCTGGGTGTAGAAGCGGTTGAGGTCCGCCTTCCGGCCGACCTTGATGGTTTGTCGGGGCTGATTATTCCGGGTGGCGAAAGCACCACAATTGGCAAATTGGCTGTGATTTACAAGCTGATGGAGCCATTGCGGGCATTTGCTGCTAAGAAGGCGGTCTGGGGTACTTGCGCAGGCATGATCTTTATGGCGAAAGATATCGGTATCGATCAGCCACTGTTGGGGATCATGGACATTATCGTAGAGCGAAACGCTTTCGGCCGTCAGGTAGATAGCTTTGAAACCGCTCTAAACATCGACGGGTTGTCAGGTGATAAACCGTTTCCAGCGATCTTTATTCGGGCACCGCGCTTAGTAGAAGCTCAGGCGGGCACCCAGATCATTTCAACATTGGAGGATGGGACGGCCGTGGCTGCGAAGCAGGGTAATTGGCTTGTAACTTCATTCCATCCTGAACTAACAGGCGATGATCGGATGCATCAGATGTTTATCGATATGGCTCAGGCTATGAACGAGTAGTGTCTTTTTAGCGTTAAGCATATTCGATTATCAAAAGCAAAAAGCCCTCTAGAGAAAATTTTTCTAGAGGGCTTTTTGCTTTTAGTCGTCTGCGACCGGTTATTGAATCGCAGGCATATAGACTTTGTTTGTCAATTCATCTGGCACATCGACAATCACCGTGTCGTAATTAGGGGTTAAGTCTGTCCCTTGAACCAGATTCATCGGAGAGTAGCCGGTGTATTCTGGGAAAATCGTGCCTAGATTCGGATTTTCAAAGCGACGGATCAGAAGTTCACTTAATACACGGCGGTAGTCGGTTGTAACCGCAAGGTCGGCGTTGTCATACAGTTGGTCTGTATGTAATCCGGGCCATTGGCCATGCAGCCCACCGTTGGTTTCACCACCCATGACCATCATGAATCCACCATGCCCATGGTCGGTGCCTCGATTGTCATTTTCTTTTAAGCGACGGCCGAATTCACTCATGCACACCACGCTCAAGCGGTTTGAGTAGTCAGTGCCAGGGCTAGAACCGTTTAGGTCTTGATACAGCGCTTTCATCCCGGCCGATAACATATTAAGCCGATCGGCAAAGTAACCTGCAACAGGGTTGTTGCTTCCCTGATTTTCATGGGTGTCCCAGCCACCAAGGTCGACCGTTGCCACTTTCATACCCAGCTGTAGTTTAATCATTTGGGCGATCAGCTTGAGTTGGTTGCCGAAGCTGCCTGAAGGGTATACGGCTCCATTTTCAGGGGTATATCCACCGATGCTGTTAAGTTCGACAATGTCGGCCGCGTCTAAGGCGCTCATGCCAGAGTTATGGACCACAGAGTTTTTGCGACGGTACAAAGAACGGAGCGCCACACGCTGCAAGTCTCTTTCAGGGCTAAAGCCCCGATCCATTCTAAAGTCGCTCGCATTGCTCATGGTGACTTTGTTATAAGTGCCAGAGAGGGACGTGGGGCTGATATCGCCAACACCCAAGACCGGCATCAGCTCATTTTCCCAAGGAACGCTCGTTGTTTTTAGATGTCGAGTTAGCCAGCCAGATGTTGCCGCTTTTTGGTCAGGGGTCCCTAATTCCATATATTGCATCGCATCAAAATGACTGCGTGTGTTTGAATGCATACCTGTGGCAGGGATTAAGGCGAGCTTGCCATCTGTAAAAAGGTCATATAGTGGGGCTGCGGCCGAATGCAGACCCAGGTTAGAAGAGCCTAGCTGCAAAAGCGCACCTTCACCTGAAACCGGTAATCTTAAATCTGTGCGGGCCGCTTCGTAATGGCCGCGGTCATCTCCACCGATCGGGGTAATGACATTGAGTGCATCGCATCCACCCCGAAGGTAAATGACGATCATGATATTTTGATTCGGCTCATCTTCTGGGCTGCCAAAAACGACCCGATTCATTTGTGATCCGGCCATGGCTGCAATCGCACTGGAACAGCCTACTAAAAATCCACGACGTGATGTTTTAAACATGATATTTCTCCGTTTGCTTTATTTCCAGTAAAAGTCAGGCGAACAGCCGATGAGTCCGATCATCATACGGAGCCGTTCTTGGGTGTCTCGATCTGTATTAAGTGGCAGATCGTAATCTTCATTGAAGCCATAGCTCATAAAATCGATGATTTCTTGGCGATCGGTGACATCCATCGTTCTTCCCAGTATTCGTTCAATCCAATGGTCCGCTATTTCTTCCGCAGTCCGCAAGCTGGGAGGGGTCTGTGCGATAGAATCTAGGTAGTAGTTGGCGGCGACATCAGGTGTTGTCACATGGGTATCTTCATCGTCTGTGCTGCGGGATACCATGTAATTAATCAGGCGCCACATGTAGATACGTGGTGCGGAGCTCATCCACGCCGCTTTGAAATCGGGATAGCCATCAGGTGGACTCCAGCTAAATAAGCGTTGGCCGCCATCGTTGTAATAGCTAAAGAAGTTGTTTGTTGCTCCATGTTCCATGCGAAATGTGAAATCGAAGTTTGTTGCTCTGAAAAAGCTTGTTGCGACTTCAAACGGCCGTTTTACTTTGCCACCCCAAGTGGTGCGGAACGCATCCGATTGCAAAATATAGCGATAAACGCGTTTTAATTGGTCTGGCTGATTCCGATTGTTATAGAAAACATCTGCAGCACCCAAGACAACTTCATCAGGTGGTGTGTCACTAATCAGACGAATACACAGCTTGCGACAAATGTAACGAGCGGTACCTGGATGATTGGCGAGCCGGGTGATGACATCTTTCCCATCCTTTTCAGCTGCTTGGTCTGGGGGAATTAAAAGGCCTAAAACGGTCTTTTGATGGCGATCGTGATCCTCGTTGCGATAGAGGAATTCACCGGTGTTATCATCCCCTTTGTAGATGTTATAGCTGACAGACCACCCGGTTAAGGCACGAGACGCTTCATAGACATCGATGTCTACATAGCCCATGGGTAAGCCATTCTCATCTAACGGGACATCGTTTTGGCTGACTGTGCCGTAGTAGTTTTCAGTTCCCAACGTGTGCAATTCAAATAGCTCACGAGCGTAGTTCTCATTGGCGCCGGCCGATGTACTGACGTAATTATCGAGGTAAATCAACATCGCTGTACTGCGGGCCGTTCCTAATAATAAATCGGCAAAGTTGCCAAATAAATTGGGGCGAATAACGTTTTCTGTTAAATCAACCACCATGGGACCGAGGGTGCTGTCTTGCCCATAGACATTAAAGTGATTGATCCAGAAATCCCAGATTAGCTCTTGAAACTGCTTCTTCGAGTAGATGGCTCTTAAAAAAGTAAGCCGCTCTAATTCATAAAGCGGTGTTAGCCTTTCAGCGTAGCTAGGGGCATTTTTATATTCTGTCCAAAGCTCTGTTCGACTTTTTCCAAGTGTATAAAAATTGGCGGTGACCACCCTTGATTCAAACTCGGTATCGGTAATTGAGGATGGGTCAAGCTGCTCTTCGATGTATGCGTTTAAACGAGAAACGTCATCGCTTCCCTTCGCATTAAAATCATCTAGATCACCAGGACGAGGGCCAAAGCCCATACGATTTAGGGCCACGATGGCGGCCGATGGGGCTGAAGGGGTCCAATTGAATGCTTCTGTGTCGGCAATTTCATCCGGCTCGTTGGGGGCTGCAAACGCTGATTTTGCAGCTAAAGGGTTTCCCACAGTGGCTGAAATTGCGCTAGCTGAGGCTGTTAGGCCGGCCGCTTTTAGAAACAACCTCCGGTTTCGGTCTAATTCTTCTTTAGTTTGAGTTTCAGACATAAATACTCCTAATGGCTATGGGTTCCACAAAAATGGTTAGACGAAACTAGGGCGACATTGTGGCAACAACTTTGCTGTCTTTTGACTATATGTTTACTCTATTGATAGTAGTTGGGAATTTAGTCATCCGTGTAAGTCAGACGACAGTTTTTCTGGTCTTTATGTAAGCACCAAGTTGTAAAGTCTCTTACAGCAAGTGGGCTATAGGGTCCGCTACTCGAGAGGATTTGTCGATTTAGCGTTTGGTAGGCGGTTGGTTGGATTTATGGGCTCGTCGAGGGTAAGGCGCTGATTCCCGACTGCAGTAGGTAATTTAAGACGAGAGAGTCGACGGTTGTTTCGACCGGTGCGATATCGTCGGTGAAGATGGTTGGACCACTTACCGTCGGTTGGTGACCTGACTGGACCGTTTGCAAAACGGCCGGTAACAGCGGGTCGGCCGCGTTTTGGTTTTCTTCTAAATGGTGAGCCAGGTTCTCAAAGTCGGTAGGCTCTCGTGTTGCAAACAAGATCGTATTTAACGATCCTGGTACGTCAACGGTATGGACGGTTGGAAAGACAGTTAAGAGGGTCGCCGTCATCGCTTCAACCAAGCGGCGATCCCCCGGTACCCGTCCTACATTGATTGTGACAACCCCATCCGAGCTTAATTTAGAATGGACTTCGGAAAAAAATTCAGCCGTTGTCAGGTGCCAAGGGATATATGGAACGCGATAGGCGTCGATCGTGATGACATCATAGTCTCCGGCCGTTTTGTTCAACTCAAATCGGCCGTCTCCTACAATCGGCCGGATCCGAGGGTCTTTTAAGGCGAAATAGCGTTTCCCTACCTCTAAAATTTGTGAGTCTGGTTCTATTCCATCGGCGATTAAGTCCGGGAAAAGGCGCAAATATTGATTTGGAATCGTTCCACCAGCCAGCCCGATAACGAGCATTTTTTCTGGAGGGTGCCAGTTTTCTATCGGTTTCAAAAAAGGGGCGGCCGCCATTGAGCTCCAGACTGAAATTCCGGGCAAGCTACCATCGTCACAATGGAAAGAGTGAAAAGCGATCCCTTCATTCAGCAAAAGAAAGTTACATTCATTCTGCCGTACGACTTGAATATAGTTGTAGGCAGACTCGGTTTCGTAGATCGCATCGGCTCGTGGTTTGAGAGGGCCGCTGCCCCACAGCCAAACTGCCGGAATCAGTATCAGTAAAAGGGCCGAATACGATTTTGCCGAGGCTCGGTTCTCTGACCACAAACCGAATAATCCTACCAAGAATAGAAGCCCCCCAAACAAAATAACCGTCATCCGAGAGCCTGCTTGAGGGATAACGATGAGGACCGGGAGCCAGGTGCCTAACAGGCTGCCAAGGGTTGATATCGCGTAGATTTGCCCGCTAATCCGGCCCGCTTCTGCCAAGTCGGAAACCGCCAGTCGAATAGCGAATGGAGAAATCATCCCCAGCAAGGTTATAGGGAGTGCTAGCGCCACGATCACGCCGACAAATGAGCCGATAAGCACACTTGCGTTTAATGTCGAAAAAGCCAAGGCGGTCTGTTTAAGCAAAAAGCTGGTTAACAGTAAAAAGAAGATCGCACTAAACCCGGCTGAAAGGGTCAGTTTATAGAATGTTGCAGCCTGTGGATTCCGATCAGCCAGCCGGCCGCCAATAAAATAACCCAAGGTCAAAAACAGCAATACCAAGCCGATGACGTTTGCCCAAACAAGATTGGATGTCCCGTAAACGGTCTGTAGCATGCGGCTGACTGTAAACTCGAGGGCAAGGGTCGACATGCCTGCGATAAAGACGGTAAACAGCAGGTATTTTCGATTGTGTGGCTGTATTTGGGTCAAGATTGTTCTGGGGGAGGGTTGAGAAACCAGCGGATGAAAATGAGCAAAACCCATGAGCCGATACTGGCGGTAAGTAGATAAACGGCCCCAAGTCTAAAAATTTCGACCCCCAAAAAACGGCCGATAAAATGGCCGATAATGAATCCTACGGCCGACGCAATCAGGTAGATGACGATAGAAGGTAATGGCCCACCAACTAAAAAGTGGAACGCAGCTCCGTAGGCGATGGCGAGTAAGGCACTTAAGATAAAGCCGGCAATTGCTAATGTCATAGTAAGTTTTAGGAGATCTCGTTGATCAATGTTTAAAGATCGCTAATTAATCCGCCACCTAAGCAATTTGTACCGTTGTAAAAAACAGCCCCTTGACCCGGGGTCGCCCCAAATACCGGCTCGTTAAACTCGATGAGAGCGGTATCGGCCGACTGTGGGTAGACGGTGGCTGGGATGGGTCGGGCTTTATAGCGGATTTTTACTTCGGCCGAAAATTTTTCAGGGTGGGGGGGCGTACCTGCAACCCAGCTTATTTTGCGCACGGCTAACTGATGGGTGACTACGTCAGACCTGTCGCCCAAAATCAACGCATTGTCGGCCGCATTTTTGCGCAACACGAAAAGCGGGTCAGGGGATGTGACCCCTAGCCCTTTTCGTTGGCCGATGGTGTAGTTGGGCAGTCCGGTATGTTCCCCAAGTAGCGTACCCGCTGAATTATAGATAGGGCCAGGCTGGTTGATATCTGGCACATGGCGCTGTAAGAACTTTCGATAATCTTCACCACTAAGAAAACAAAGGTCCATGCTGTCCCCTTTGCCTGCAACGGGCAAATTAAATTTTTCGGCCAATTTGCGAACCTCTGGTTTAGAGATGCCACCGACGGGGAAAAGAACATGTGCGAGATGCTCTTGGTCGAGCATGTGTAACACATAGGATTGGTCTTTATTTGTATCGATGCCTGTATGTAGTTCTAGCGTATTTTTTTCGTCAGATGGCTTGATCTGTGCATAGTGGCCGGTGACTAGATAATCGGCGTTTAGTGCCATCGCTTTTTCATACAGCCAATTGAACCGAATCTCTCGATTACATTCGATACACGGGTTGGGGGTGCGCCCTTTTGAATGCTCCTCGAGATAAAAATCGACGATCGTGTCACGAAAATAGCTTTTAACATCTACCACGTAAAACGGAATGCCCAGCGATCCTGCGATATGACGTGCATCATCTATCTGTTCAGGCGTACAGCATCGATTATCCATCTCTTTGCCGTCTTCGCTCCACAGCCGCATCATCAGGCCGATCACGTCATACCCTTGTTCAACCATCAGGGCGGCCGCCACAGAGCTATCAACGCCACCGCTCATGGCGACTACGGCTCGTTTCTTTTTGTTTTTAGACTTGGTTTCTGAGTTGACAGTGATCATGATAGGCTCAGAAGTTTAGCAGGTTTTAGACTATTTTTCGATTTTTCTTTCAGTAATTAGATCGTGAATATGGGTAAGTAATTTGGCGAAATCGACAGGTTTGGTCATATATAAATTACAGCCTGCATCGAGCCCTTTTTCCCGGTCTGTGATCATCGCATGGGCCGTTAACGCAATTATAGGGATATTGGCTGTCGCAATTTTCGAACGAATCTCAATTGTGGCTTCCCAGCCGCTCAGGAATGGCAAGCTCATATCCATTAGAATGACATCGGGGCGAAAACTTTCAGCGAATTCAACCGCTTCTAACCCATTTGAAGCGATCTGAACATCAAACCCTTTCATGCTTAAACGAGCACTGAGGATTTCTTGTAACATGTCATTGTCTTCAACAAGTAATATTTTTTCTGTCATGTTCCTATAAATTGATGCTAGCGTCAGAAAGAGACTTGACTGCGATTTAAAGACGGGCTTTATTGATCGACTCATGTCCTTCGATAACACGATATTTAATATACGACAGTTACTTCTTGCTGTACAAAATTAAAAATTAAATCGAGGAGTTGTTGTCTATTTATTTTCGTTTTCCGAATAAATTTCCGGACAGCGCCGCTGAGCTTTTGACGATCTTCGCTTGAAAGATCAATGGCGGAAATTACGATGATCGGAATTTCTTTCCAGAGAGGGTTTGATTTCAGCTGCTCGATCAGCTCAAAACCGTTCATCTCCGGCATCATTAAGTCTAGCAGGATTAAGTCGGGAACTGAATAGGCAATCAGGCTGAGTGCTTCACGCCCATTGGGTGCCTCACGAACTTCCAAATTGCCAACATCAATTAAAGCCTTAATTGTATCTCGCATTTGGTCATTGTCTTCAACGACTAAAATATCGAGTGGCCCGGTTGTGGGGCTATATTTTTTGATTGTTTTTAATAAGGTTTCTCGTTTAATTGGTTTTTGCAGATAGTCAGATGCACCCAAAGCAAAACCGCGTTGTTTCAAATCATCGACGGTTGCTAGAATGACAGGAATTTCTGCCAGATCTGGATCTTCTTTTAACGCTTGTAATACTTGCCACCCGTCCATGGAGGGCATAAAGATGTCTAAAATAATCGCTTGGGGTTTTATCTTTTTTGCGAGTTTCAGACCTTCTTGGCCGTTTGAAACCAGCTCGACATTCATGCCGGCCTGCATTAAATAGTGAGCGATAATGTTGCGAGTCATTTGATCATCATCAATGATTAAAATCGTCCCTTGACCATCTTCTGCCTGAATTTGTTTAAGGCGATAGATGCTTGAATCAGTTGGGGTTTCTATATCACTTTCGATAATCGGGATTTCGATGATAAACGTGGTTCCAACGTCTTTTTCGCTATGAACCTCGATATGCCCTCCCATTAGCTGGCAAAAATGTTGGCTAATTGCCAATCCCAATCCGGTTCCACCAAAATGGGTCGCAGTATCTCCGGAGGCTTGCTGAAATGGCTGGAAGAGTTGATTTAGCTCTGCTTGAGACATCCCGATGCCATTATCAGAAATAATAAACGTCATCCAACCTACCATATTTTTCATGGCAACTGGGGGTTGAACCGAAATCCGTTTGCGCTGGACTTTTAAGTTGATATCCCCATTGTGGGTGAACTTTGCTGCGTTTGAAAGAATATTTATTAGGATTTGGCGCAGGCGAACCGGGTCTGTGTGCATAAACCCTAAGGGACCGTCGCTGTGAGACTCTACTTTTAAGCGATTGTTATTTTTTTCGATGACTGGGGTCATCGTCACCAATGTTTCCTCAATCAACGACTGAATCGTAAATGTCTCTTCGTTAAGCTCTATTTTGCCAGCCTCGATTTTAGATAAGTCAAGAATGTCGTTAATGAGGGATAGCAGGTGATTGGCAGAAACTCCGATCTTGTTTAAATATTGCCCTAAGTTTTGAGTGACGCCCAAGACTTCTGCTTGGTCATAGAGCAACTCCCCGTAACCGATAATTGCAGCCAAGGGTGTACGTAATTCATGGCTCATATTGGCTAAATACATACTTTTGGCTTGGTTAGCATCGGTAGCTGCCAATTTTAATGCTTCAGACTCTGCGATTAAATCATCTTTTTTGTCGAGCTCTTTGTCGAGATTGTCTAATAGCTGCTCCCATTCATTTTGAGATGGGGCAGATTCTCTATCTAGACCGAGTTGATTTAATATTATATCAATGGAAGACAAGTTAATATCCCTAAGGTCTGAAGATTTAATAACCAACCCAGAACAAATGGGAAGCTGCGTGGTGACGAGGGGTATTCGAGGAGCACGATTTTTCTCGTCTTGAAGGGGTTAGAAAAATTTTCAGGTATTGGTTGATGATTAAGTTAAATCTTTGAAAAACTGCGACGTATAGTCGGTTAAGAATGGTTTACGGGCTGCTTTTTACACAGCTTGCGATGATCGATATAAGACCTGTCTGGTTACCCATAGACGATCGTTGAAAATTGTTTTAAGGACTCAATGGCGGCCGGCAGTTGATCAATTAAGTAATCAACATCGCTAGCCGTACTGTGTTTGCCCAGTGTAAAGCGCATGCCGCCTGCATTCCAAGTTGCGTCGAGGCCAACCGCTTGTAAAACAGGTGATGGGATCGGATTGCCACTCGAGCATGCGGAGCCACTGCTACTCGCGATACCCAAAAGGTCTAAATGCATGACCAAATCCCCGCCAGGGAGATTACGAAATGCAAAGCTGGCATGATGGGGTAAACGGCGTTCTGGGTGACCGGTCAAGCGAACCTCATCGGCCGAAAAAGAATCTAAAATTCCGCGAATGAGCTTGTCGCGCAGATTAATTAATTTGAGATTGCTCGCTTCGCGTTCGGTAGAAACTAACTCGAGCGCTTTGGCTGCACCAACCGCAAATGGAACATTTGATGTGCCTGCTCGTTGCCCATT
Source organism: Chloroflexota bacterium (assembly GCA_020629055.1). GTDB lineage: Bacteria > Chloroflexota > Anaerolineae > Promineifilales > Promineifilaceae > WTJY01. The sequence continues at coordinate 6,798 of JAHDEB010000005.1, read as the reverse complement.
TTCTTGCCCACCACCGGTCATTGTAGAAACAATCGGGGTTCCGTTTCGAATGTATAAAATGCCAACCCCTTTGGGACCATAAAATTTGTGGGGTGCCAAAGAAAGTAAGTCGATCGGCATTTCGTCTAAATTCCAATCGATGTATTGAGCTGCTTGAACCGCATCGGTATGGAAAAGAACGTTTTGCTCTTTGCAAATTTGACCCAGTTCGATAAAAGGTTGCTGGGTTCCAATTTCGTTATTGGCGGCCATGATCGAAACCAAGACGGTTTCAGGCCGGATTGCTTGTTTTAGTTTTTGTGGATCAACAAGTCCAAACTCATCGACGGGCAATATCGTGAGTTCGTATTCAGGTTGATCGGCTAATTGGAGTGCTGTTTTATGGATCGCTTCGTGTTCAATGGCGCTTATGATGAGGTGATTGCCGCGGCCGCTTTGCCCCGCCGCCCGCATGACCCCACGTAGGGCTAAATTATCCGCCTCAGAGCCCGACCCTGTAAAAACAATTTCGGCCGGACTTGCACCCAATAGATTGGCGATTGTGCGACGGGCATTTTCTAATCCCATCTTGGCTGTTTGCCCAAACTGGTGTGAAGAAGATGGGTTGCCCCAACCTTCTTTCCAATAAGGCAACATCGCCTCGATGACCCTGTCATCAACGGGAGTCGTTGCACTGTAATCCATATAGATTAATTGGTCGTTCTGCATAAAAATCCTTTTTTCCGCAACCGGCTATTTGTTTATTCTGAAACAGGTAGCTCGACAAAGAAGGTGGTTCCTTTCCCTTCAACACTCTTTACGCGAATGGTGCCACCATGTTTTTCGACTCCTTCTTTAACCATGTTTAAGCCAAGCCCTGTTCCTGCAATTCCCTTCTCGACAGCCGTCTGTGCTCGGAAAAAGCGGCCGAACATTTGAGGCAACGCCTGTTTGGGGATACCGATCCCATCATCCGCTACTTCAATATGCAGCTTGCTTTTCTTGACCTTGGCTTTGACATTGATTTCTCCCTCGAGCGTGTACTTTACAGCATTGTCGATGAGATTTTTGATGATCATATACAGGGTATCCCGGTCACCTGAAACTTTAGGCAGCGCTTTATCGATATCATCAATCAGCTTGACACCTTTGTCGCTGGCACGATCACGCATCGCTGGCAAGATTTCGTCAAAGACTCCATTGATGTCAATCGGTGCTTCAGATCGTTTGAACTCGCTCGACTCGAGTTTTGCATGCTGCAACATCTGGCGGACCATCGCTTGTAATCGATCGCTCTCTGTTTCAATATTTTTTAAGAAGCGTTGAGTCTTTTCCTCGTCGTTCAAATTCCCTTTAATCAACATGCGCGCATACAACAGGATTGTGGCGAGTGGTGTGCGCAATTCATGAATAATGGTGTGGAAGAAGTTATCTCGCATGCGCTCAACTTCTCGAATGTCTGTTAAGTCACTAATGACCAAAACAATTTCATTCAATGCACCATCATCTTCACGAACGGGTGCCCCACTGATCATGACCGGTTTGTACACATTGCCCACTTGGATGTCACAAAGCAGTTGGGGGTAGTCTGCCAGCTCGTTCGACGGCCGGTAGGTTGAGACCTCTGCCATGAAGAGCAAAATATCTTGGTCTTTTAACCGAATAACTTTGGTGACATTGCTACCCACGACTTCATCGTTTTCAAGCGAAAGAAGCGTTTGAAGAGAGTCATTTGCTTGTGTGATGCTGTGGTCCGATCCGATCGTTAAGAGTCCCTCAGACATACTTTGGAACATCGCTTCGATACGGCGCTTTTCAGAAACAACATTTTCATGCAGATTCGCATTGACAATTGCGGCCGATAACGGGCCGCTGATCGCTTCTAGTAAATTTTTGTCATGATTTCCAAATTCCCCATTTCTTTTGTTGATCGCCTGCATTACCCCGATCACCTTGTCTTGTTGTTGAAGGGGGACACAAATCATCGATTGGGTATGAAAGCCAGATGTTTTGTCTGAGTTCTTGGAAAATCGAGGGTCATTGTAGACATCGTTAATAATGGCGGGTTGACGATTGTCTGCGACCCAACCAGCAATCCCTGTCCCTGGCTCAAGCTCGATACGGGGGATTTCTAAAAATATCGTCCCCATTAATTGTGGAATAAATTCAATCCGGCGGGTGGTTTGGTTGATAAGCCCTAAGGAGAGGGATTCAACATCCAGCATCCGTTTGATATTGTCAGAAATTTGGGCAAAGATCGCCTGGAGTTCAAGCGTTGAATTGAGACGTTGGCTGATGTCAGACGTAATCGCAAATTCAATCGCTTGGCGATCGTGCTGATACCGTAAAACGGCCCGTTCGATCCATGTGGTCATCATGACGGCTAAATGACCCACCATCTCTAAGTCAGCTAAAAGGGTGTTGTGTGCATCTGCAACCAGCAATATGCCTTGGGGAATGATCATATTCCCGATCTTTGGCCATTGCAGTGGGATAACCAGCAATGTTTCTTCGACCATGTGATAGACTTTGCTGTTTTTCGGGGAGATATCAGCTTTGTTGAGAAACTTTATTTCGTAATCTTCTAGTAGGTTTTCAATGATTTCTAAATCTTCGGCCCATCTTTGTTGGCTCGTCTCTCCCAATTCGTCACAAAACCAGACATCGTAGTATTTTGTCCCATTGATCTCTTTTAGACCGGTCATCGTCGGCCGACCGATAAATTCTGAAAGATATTTGGCGATTTCACCACAAACACCGTGGGTGTCTAAAACACCAGAGAGGTGATTCGACATATGAATCCATAGGTCATGAGACGTTTGAATGTTGTCTATTAAGCCAGTTGCCACGTGTGCCTCCGATTTTGAGTCGTCTTTGATCGGGTCGTCATTGAGTAGAATAGTATCATTTCGCCCTATTTTACTCTAGAGTAGGAATTTATTCGGCCGAAAATCTATGTCCTACTAAGACAATAGTACCAATGACCAGAGTTGGGTAAAACTTTTTACGTTCTCTTGATTTGCTATTTCAACCAAAAAACAAGTGTAGAAAAGCTTGCTAAGGGTCTGGTTTCATTGATTTAGAATGAAAGACTTCTCGATTATTTTCAGCTAGGTAATTATAATGGTCTAAAGTTTGCCTTTGGTAAACTTCTTTAAATATTACCCTCCATCCCCCTCTTTAATTCCCTATTTACCTATTTTTCAAGTCAACATGATTTAAGGTGCTCGTTTTTAATAAATTTTTGTAATTATTCAGGTCTGGTTGGTTCCCCTCCTATGAGGGCCTCATATTAATGAGGAGGGGCTAGGGTAGGTGGACGACCCAACCTTGTTGGGTTTAAGCTGAACGGAGTTCAGCCCCTCACCCCCAACCCCTCTCCCAACGGGAGAGGGGAGCAAGCCTAGACATTTGTACAGTTAAAATTTTTTTCAAACGAGCCCGATTTAGCGCAAGGATAACAAATAGTATGAGTGAAATAATTTCAGTTTATGGCCGGGAAATCCTCGACTCACGCGGTAACCCGACAGTTGAAGTAGAAGTTGAATTAATTGATGGCTCTTTCGGCCGGTCGATTGTCCCTTCCGGTGCATCAACAGGTGTTCACGAAGCGGTTGAGCGTCGTGATGGAGACAAAGATCGTTACCTAGGTAAGGGTGTGCAAAATGCGGTTGGCGCTGTCAATGAAAACCTAGCGATTGAGTTGATCGGTTTAGATGCGCGTGATCAAAAAGGGATCGACTCTTTGATGATCGAAATCGATGGCACACCAAACAAAGGTAACTTAGGTGCAAACGCGATTCTTGGCGTTTCATTGGCAGTTGCAAAAGCGGCTGCAATCAGCTGTGATCTGCCTCTATACCGGTATTTGGGTGGGGCAAACGGATGCACGTTGCCGGTTCCGATGATGAACATCATGAACGGTGGGAAACATGCGGCTGGGGCTACAGACTTGCAAGAATTCATGGTGATGCCGGTTGGTGCAGAATCCTTTTCAGAGGGATTGCGCTGGGGTGTTGAAATCTATCACAACTTGAAGAAACTTTTGCACAAAAAAGGATACCGCACCACAACGGGTGATGAAGGTGGCTTTGCGCCAAAAGTTTCTGCAAATTCAGAAGCATTTGACCTGATTTTAGAAGCGGTTGATATGGCCGGATATAAACCAGGGGACCAAATTATGTTGGCGATGGACGCGGCCGCATCTGAATTCTATGAAGACGGAAAATACCATCTAAAAACAGAAAACAAAGTATTGACCGGCCCAGAAATGGTTGAGTTCTACGCGGACTGGTGCGAAAAATACCCGATTATTTCTATCGAAGATGGATTGCATGAAGATGATTGGGAATCTTGGACCGCACTGATGGACAAAGTGGGGGATAAAGTTCAAATTGTTGGTGATGACCTTTTGGTAACCGCCATTCCTCGCATTGAAACCGCCCTAGAAAAGAAAGCGTGTAACAGCTTATTGTGTAAAGTGAATCAGATCGGCACACTGACTGAATCGATTCAGGCTGTACAAATGGTTCAGGCAAATAAATGGACCGCCGTTGTCTCTCATCGTTCTGGTGAAACAGAAGATGCCACGATTGCGGACTTGGCCGTTGGTCTAAATGCTGGCCAAATTAAAACCGGTGCGCCCGCACGTAGTGATCGTGTTGCTAAATACAATCAGCTATTGCGCATTGAAGACGAATTGGGCGATACGGCCGTGTATGCTGGCCGAGCTGCGTTCACCAACTTAAGCTAACTGATTCAATTAGTAAACAAGCCCTTTTGGCCGTTACTGGCTAAAAGGGCTTGTTTCTTTCTGGAAATAATAAGAAGGATTTATGACTTCAATCGAAACAATTCGGAATCGTCACATCGGGCTGATGCGCAAATCGATTCAAACCTTAGGCAATATTATTCAACCGCTAACGCTCGAAGAGGCTAAAACTTGGCGAGATAGTGGGGATGGCTGGACGGTGACCGAAGTGATGTGCCATCTGAGGGACTTTGACGTATTTTTTTACGGCCGAGCCGAAATGATGGTCGCTTTAGAGAATCCGATTTTGCCCGCTTACGATCATGAGCAATTGGCCATCGACTTCAAATACAATGAGCAAAATGTGTTTGAGGTATACGAGAGCCTAAAAACTCATCGTGAGAAATTCGCACAATTTTTCGATGGGTTAGAAGGGGAGCAGTGGGACCATGAAGGGAAGCATCCCGAACGAGATTCATTTGTGATGTTAGATTCCCTGATGCAGGTTGGTTTGCACGATAACGTCCATATGGAACAAATGACGCGAATTATCGCAGAGAAGAAAACTAGTCCCTAGTGCTTTGTTTAATTTCAACCCAATCATATTGCTTTGATAAAACACTAGCCGTTAAGCGCGGGAATGCCGAGGGTTGTCTGTGCATGTCGAACACCATTGCGTATCGCTTCCCCAACGCAATGAACCGCCGCGTTTGCCAATGAATCAAAAGGCACGCTGGTGACATCACCCGTTGATAAAGCGAAAACTGTATCCCCATCATGCATGGTATGGACGGGGCGAATGGCGATCGACATGCCATCATGCCCCCGTTGGGCCAAACGGGTTGCCCCTGCTTTGTCTAGTTTTGCCGTTGTGCCGATAACGACAAGCGTGGTGTTTTCGATGCTCGGCCGGAATTCAGAAAAAACCCGTATTGACTCTGATTCTGCAAGCCATTCCTGAGTTTCTCGGTTCCTCGCACCTGCTAAAACAGATCCATCTGGATTAACCACATCCCCTACAGCATTGACGACGGCGGCCGCAAATAACTCGGCTTCCCCCACTTTCATAGAGGCGATGCCAAAGCCTGACTTCATCATGTTTGCGATCCCTTTCCACTTACCAACCGTTACACCTGCCCCCGCGCCATAACAACCTTGCTCTATTTCTTTGCCGTTGGCGGCGTTTTCAAATGCGTTGTTAACCGCTTGCGATCCATATTCTGGTCCGGGCATATGCTGCCCCATGTGCATAAACAGATCAAATACGACAGCGGTCGGGACGATGGGCACCTTAATGATCGGTGTATAGTGGCCGATATCACGTTTTGATAAATTGCGCATGACACCATCGGCCGTTGCGAGCCCAAATGCACTGCCGCCGGTCAGCAATACGGCGGTTACATCTGCTACAGATTTAACCGGATCTAGTAAGGCGGTCTCCCGGCTGCCCGGAGCCATACCACGAATATCTACTCCCCCCACAGTATCTTCTGGGCAAACAAAAACGGTACAGCCGGTATGGTGTTCATGGTCGGTCGCGTGACCGATTTTAATATTTGCAGTGAACGTTTGGGTTGTACTCATAGGGTTTTGATTTCAAAAGAGATTAGAAGAGGCTTATTTTTAGATAGAAACGTTGACACAGCGTATGACTAACTTCTATCTTTCTATTTAGAATGACGTTTGCATTTTTTGCATGCAGATCTTCTCGAGTATGGCAGGTTTATTGCACTAAAAAAGCGACACGATCAACCTGATACTGAGCGTACCAAAGGGCTTTAACTTTATAATTTATGTTACGTACTCTAAACAAGAAAAGTCTAAATTATCTCTGGAAAGAGTATCTTAATTTTCAAAGACTTTTCTTGTCTTTGATGAGAAAGCGCGTAACACCAGTTTAAAAATTAAAAAAAGTTGTAACTATACAGGTGTCTCGGTTTGCTCCCCTCTCCCACTGGGAGAGGGGCTGGGGGTGAGGGGGAAGCCACCTCCCCTAACCCCTCCTCATAGGAGGGGAACCAACCAGACCTGTATAGTCACAAAAAGTTTTGCTTATAAAACAAAAATGC
>JAHDEB010000111.1 GCA_020629055.1 Chloroflexota bacterium | reverse complement strand
TACACAGGGGCAGAAGGCTCCCCCAGAGCTGGGGTAAGGTGACCCTATCAACCCTAGCTCTGGCTGATTGGTAAGGTGCATCTAGGCACCAACACAATTTAAGCTAAAGGGTGTAACTTTGCTGTCTCGGTTTACCTGCTTCGATCTCCTTTTTGCGTAACGCAACAAACGCATCAAGCTCTTCACGTACGGCCGGGTCCATCGGCGGCTGCTCATAATCTCGCAGCATCTGCTTCCAAACCTTGTTTGCCCGCTTGTAGCTGTCCTCGCTGCCTTCATCTTCCCACTTCTCGTAATTGTCCATGCTAAACACCTTGTGCTGATGGAATGCGGTTTGATAATGGCGCATCGTGTGGGCAGACCCCAAGAAATGCTGACCTGTGGGAGTCTCTTCATAGGCGTCCCACGCAAAATCATCGTCTGTAAAGCCAAATCCTTTACTATAGCGGGCGATCATGGCGCAGATTTCTAAGTCGAGCACAAACTTTTCGTATCCTGCGATCAAGCCACCTTCCAGCCAACCGGCCGAATGTAAAATGAAGTTCGCCCCGGATTGCACCGTGGCCCACATCGTACTGGCTGATTCATAGCCCGATTGCGCATCAGGGATGCGAGAAGCTGTGAAGTTTCCACCAGAACGGTAGGGAAGGCTGTAGTAACGGGCCATTTGCCCGCCTGTAAACATCGCCAAGTTGTTTTCGGCCGTGCCAAAGCATGGTGCTCCGCTTTTCATATCGATGTTGGCCAAAAATGAACCGTATAAACAGGGGGCACCCGCGTTGACCATTTGGGCATAACAGATACCAAATAAAGCCTCCGCATTTAATTGCGCAACCGTTGCGGCCGTTGTCGCCGGGGACATCGCACCCGCAATAATAAACGGGGTAAACATCACCGCCTGTTTTGTCTCGGCATAGACGGTAATGGCGCTCAACATACGGTCGTCCCAACGCATCGGGCTAGATGCATTGACAGTCGATGATACGGCCGGGTTATCTGCCATTCGTTCTTTGCCAACAACGATACGGGCGATATCAACCGTGTCACGGGCATTATCTGGAAAGACGACACTGCCCATAAACGATTTATCACTCATGGTTGACAGTGAATGCAGCATGTCTAAATGACGCGTACCCAGCGGCATGTCATTCGGTTCTACTAAAACCCCACCCCCGATATGCATTTCGGGGGCCATGTAGGCGAGCTTGGCGAAGTTATGGAAATCTTCGAGCGTACTTTGCCGCCGGCCGTTGTCATAATCGGCAACGAACGGTGGACCATAAATCGGGGCAAAAACCGTATGTCGGCCGCCCAATGGTAAATCCCGGGCCGGATTACGAGCCAATTGGGTCCAAGTTGCAGGGGCTTTCTTCACAAAATGCATCAAAGTGTCTTCATCAATCATCACCTTGTTGCCATCGACGATCTTCGCTCCGTTTTTGCGGAACACTTCAACCGCTTCAGGGAAATCGATGATTAAGGTGCCAAAATCCGCCAACAGCCTCATTGAAGCCTTGTGAATTTTTTCAACACTTTCCTCGTCGACCAGGTCTAGGAATGGAACCTTGTTGAGAATCGGCTGTAAAAACTCGATCGGCTTTTTCACATCACTGTGATTTCTTCTGGATATTCGTTTTCGTTTCATGGGGTTTATTTACTCTCTAATCAATGGGATCGTTAGGCTCGATGCCCGATACGAGCCGAAATATCTTCGGCCGCGTCAAGCAAGATGGGTGCATAGGATTGCAGTTTTTCTTTTAGCAAACGAGACGTTGGGCCAGCCACGCTGATGGCCGCGATAACCTCGTCGTTTAAATCAAAAATCGGGGCAGCTATCCCCGCTATTCCGATTTCTAACTCATGCATGGTTGTTCCATACCGGTTAGATCGGATTATTTCTAGATCGTCTAAAATTTTCTTTTGGGTATCTAGGGTGTCATCGGTTAAAACTTTTGGCTCGGCTAGATTGAGCTCTGCTAGGGTTTCGTCCTTTTGAAATGCTAATAGCACTTTCCCTGTAGAAGTGGCGTGTGCGGGCAAGCGAGTTCCAATGTATTGAGTAAGTCCTAACAAATGACGGCCGATAGACTCATCGATCACCATCGAATATGGGACCATCTCTTCATCGATCCACAACACATCGAGTGTCACACTTTCACCCGTCAAACGACTTACTTTATGCATGTACTCACGCGCTACTTCACGAAACCGGTTTTGTCGCATCGCACGGCCGCCAAACATAATCAGCTCCGAGCCCAAATTCCATGTTCCTGTGCTTTGGTGATGGTCTAAAAACCCCTCATTTTTAAGCGCCGTAAGCATTCGAAATATCGTTGTTTTTTTGAGTCCTGTCTCCTCGATTAACCCCTGATGCGTCCAACTTGGGTTTTCGTCATCAAATAGCCGCAAAAGTTGTATCGCTCTTTCAATTGACTGAGTACCTTCCATATTTGTCCTGTTTGCCTGATGAAATCACGCTTGAGTTCCAAAATGTGGAACTTGGTTTCATATTTTGGAATTTTAGCGCGTGCTGATAACATTGCAAGCGGAAATATTTTGTGTAGACATAAGATTTTTCGAAATTTTAGCGCCAGAACATAGGAGTTGGTTTGAATGGCCGTTCTCCCTCTGGTAAACTAACGGCCGGTTACCTGAGGGAAGCTCCGGCTTTTAGTGGGGTGTATTTTAAACTTTTGGCCGAAATCATTGGTGCAGGACATATAAAACCGTTGCTCAAACGATTATTAAACAAAACAGCAGTCAACAGCATTATATTCGGGCTAATTTTGGTTTTTATTCCGACCGTTTTGGTGCGGGCTTCAACTCAAGTGAATTATGCTGCCTATGATCGTTCAGGGTTCGTGACCCACTATGCCGCATCGGCCCAATCTGACGCCTTAACGCAAGATGGAGAGCTTTCTTTAAATGCACGGCTTACGCCACCGATCGCTCAGGTGGGGGACAACCTTTCACTTCAACTTGTTATTCAAAACAATGGCTCCGATCCTATCGCCCCCACAGTTAAACTTTTGATTCCTGTTGGGCTCATCGTCAACGCCGATTCAATTCCGGCCGGCACAACCTTGAATCTACAAAATCAAGAGATTTTATGGGCGCCGGTTCTAAATGGACAGGGGGGTGCTGTCGATGAAACATTTAGCTTTAATGTGGCAAAAATCAACTCTGAAGCTCCAGAACAGGCGATTTCAATTGAAATAAGCCATAAAGGGGAAGTGCAGAAAACAGAGTTGACCTATTGGGCCGGTTCTTTGCCGGTCGGCTCCTTTTCCGTTTCTCCTACCCAAGCCTCAGTCGGCCAACCGATCCAACTGACTGCGGATATCACCTCAAATGGGCCAGTTAACCAAACGTGGCTGCTAGACGATGGCCGACAGATCTTGGCCAACAATCCACAAGTTGTTTTTCCAGAGATCGGTACACACACGGTTACATTGTTTTTGACAAATCCGGCCGGGACCACAACGATTGAGCAGACAATCACAATTGTGCCAGAGCCTGCAGCGTTTATATCGTTAAATGATTCGACACCAGATTTAAACCAGCCGGTTCAATTTAGAAGCGTGGGTGGTGGACAGCAGCCTTTAACCCATTATTGGGATTTTGGGGATGGTTCTTTTTCGACTGACCCTAATCCGGTTCATCAGTATCCGGTGGCTGGCGCTTACACCGTTGTTTATACGGTTCAGAATGAATTTGGCAGCGCCCAAAACTATATTGAACTATCCGTTGGTTCCCCGCCGGCCGCAGATGCGGTATTGCCCAACCTAGGGCTTGCGGGTCAACCGATTCAGGCACAAGCGTTTACCGATCAGTCGATTCAAAAGATTCGTTGGGATATGGGTGATGGAACGCTTCTGGAAGGGATCGATATTTCTCATGTTTACCAGCGACCTGGGCAATACACGGTTCAGATGGAAGCGATTGGTTTATCGGGTAGCGCAACGGTGTCTCGCATCATCGATATTAGCGGTGGTCCGTCTGAAATTTATTTGCCACTGATGTTAAAAGAGATGCTGTTTGGCGTCTCTTTGGTCGGTGACGGGGCAGGCGAAGAGCGGACCTTGCAGCTAAGCACGGTGCAGAAGTTTGATAACGACGTTGAAATCATCTTGGTTCACAACGAATCGATCGTCAATGCTGACCCGGCCGCTCAACTGTATTGGTACATCAACGATGCTAGGCAGCAAGCAGGGCTCAACCCTGTCAGTTTGGTCCCTATTTTAAGTGTGGCGGCTAAGCAGCATACCAATGATATGGCGACGTTCAAATATACCGGCCATACCGGTTCTGATGGTACACACCCCTACGAGCGTGTGGCACGTGTCGGCTATCGCGAAGGCGGGTATGCTGGCGAAACAACCGCTTGGGGTTTCCAGAGACCGAAAGAAGCGGTTGAGTTTTGGCTACAAAGCCCACCTCATCGCGCCATTTTGCTTAACCCTATTGCAGACCATGTAGGGGTTGCTGAAACAACCAACTATAACGCCCCCAGTGTTTGGTATTGGACGGCCGAATTCGCTTCGACCTACGGTTCGATATCCGATCAGATGCTAGAAGCGGGTATTCGCACAAAAGGGTATATCCCAGATGAGCCGATTCCAGAAGATACGATTATCTTTTATTGGTATTGGCCATTGCCGCTGGCTTCGAACCAAACGTTTACCCTTTACGGGGTTAATGACGGTGTTGAACGAAAAGTCGGCTCTATTCGTCAGTCAATCGGGGACGATCGCCCATTTGATTATGGATATCCAGTTCAAGGGTTAGGCCTTGCCGAAGGCACAGGAGAAACCAATTGGCTGGTCAAATTAGAGACAATCGATGGCGAAGAGCGTTCGCGCAGCGAGGTGGGGGTTGTGACGATCTTTGGCGAATGGCCTACGCCGACAGCCACGGCAACAACAGTCCCAATTATCGTGCCGACTGTTACTGTGATCTTACCTACAAACACACCGGTTCCATTGCCAACTGTAACCCCATTGGGGCAGACCGGGCAGACTCCTGCAACAGCCGTCCCCACATTGGTTCCATCTCCGGTATTGGCAACCGCTACAAATACGGCCGTACCTACACCAACGATCGCAGCTCCAACAGCCATCCCTACAAATTCTCCGGTGCCGGTCGTTCCAACATTAACCGCAGTCCCTGCAGCAACGGCTACAGTGGCGCCCGTGTTGTCAACCGATACACCCGTGCCACCGCCGACAGATACACCTGAGCCGCCACCAACAAGCACACCTCTGCCATAAGGCTTTGATGCAAACCTAGCCAGTTTGCCAAAAAACAGCTATTTAGAATAACCGTATAATTCCTGTGCCTGTTTTAATGTGATTAAGCCATTCTGTAAATCATCCTCGATCATTTTCGGGTCCCGCTCTTTTGGGTCGCCCCAGCCACCGCCGCCGGTTGTTTGGAAGCTAAGTTTGTCGCCAATATGAAACGGCCCATAGTCACTGACCCGTTCGGTCACATAGGTTTCTTCTTTGTCTGTGCCGGGCCAGAAAACAAACTTGCTGGCACCAGATTCGCTGCCGCCGTTCAACCCCCATGGTGGGTATTGTGTATTTTCGTTGCTGGTCTGGATGAGAACGTTGTTGGTCAAGACTTCATAATCTCGAATGATCCCCATGCCGCCCCGGAATTTGCCAACCCCTTCGCTGCCAACGTTGATGGCGTATCGGGTAACACGCACAGGATAGCGGGTTTCCACTACTTCTACCGGAACGTTAGGTGCATCTCCGTTGCCCAAAAACATGATGCCGGTTGCTCCATCGTCTGTGTGAAACGCGCCACCACCGCCGTCGAGCGGTTCACCATAAGTGAATACATCTCCTTTATGTGGATCAGTTTGGTAAAACTGGAACGCGGCCATCTGATAGCTACAGGCGGGGCAGCGTTCAGGCAGCACAGGAGCTAAGGCACGTGAGATGAGATGCACAATCATTTCGGCCACGTAGCCGTATGAGTCGCATGGGGCCGGGTATTCGGCCGAAACCATCGTGTTTGGTGGGGCGGTGACCGTCAACGGCCGATAATGGCCGTGGTTCATCGGGTCATCCGGCATGGTGAGTGATTTGAGCATCGTGATACATAGCGCCTCGGTGCCTACGAGCGGGTGATTGATAGGGCCAACGGTCGCCTCGCAGGTGCCTGTCCAGTCGATGTGCATCTCATCCCCAGAAATGTTGACGGTGACCGAAATTTTGCGTAGTTCGCCATGAACGACCCCATCGTAATCCATATAGGTTTCGGCCGTATACGTTCCGTCTGGCATCGCTTCGATCTCGCGTCGCATCCGTTTTTCAGCTTGATCAAACACCGTTTGCATTGCGTCATTAATCGAGTTTGCCCCATACCGTTTGCACAGCGCCTGTACTCGCCGTGTGCCGGTGTGGCAGGCGGCGATTTTCGCATGTAAATCCCCTTCTACAATGTCGGGGTAACGTACATTTTTTAGGATGAGGTCGTACAGCGGCCGATTGAGCGTCCCTGCATCATAAAGTTTAAGATGGCTGAAAATCAACCCTTCTTGATGGATCGTCGTTGACCATGTGCACCAACCGCTTGAAACGGCTCCACCCATATCGGCCCAGTGGGCCATAATGGCGGAAAAAGCGACAACTTGCCCGTCAAAAAAGACCGGCGTATACACGAGTGTGTCGCTGATATGGGTCCCGGTGTCATAGGGCTCGTTGGTGAGGTACACATCCCCATCGTTAAAGTTTTCGAGTCCGATTTTGGCGATACCGGCCTGAATACTGGGTGGGATGCAGGCTAAGAATCCTGGTAAGCCGGAGCCTTCAGCGATCAGTTCGCCTTGGGCGTTGGTCATTGCGATGCCAAAATCTTGCACTTCGTAAATAAGCGGGTTGTGGGCTGTTTTTACTAACGTGGCTTGCATCTCTTTGGCGGCCGCTACGAGCGCGTTTCGGATGACCTGAGTGGTTATTGGATCTATCATAGGTTTAAGCTGTTTATATTTTAATTTGTCCATTTTTTGGCCACCCGGTTAATCACTTCTCTCGCAATGACAAAGCTGAGGATGATAAAGACGACGCCTGCAATGCCGGAGGTTAGCGTAAAAAAGCCGTCCGCTTCTTGATCGGTAACGGTGAGGGTGATGCCATACAAAATGGCCCAAATAATACTCAAAATAATCAGAACAAGAAGGGTCGTTTTGACCGTGATGCTCGTTCTTTCGGCCTGTGAAACATCGATCTCACCCAGCTTGGCATAGGTGAAGCCGAACAAGATGACAACCACACCAATGGAGGCCGAAATAAATTCTGGGGTTAAAAAGCTTTCCATTTAATCTCTCCACAAAATAACTGTGTAGGGGCTCACCCACTACAACTCTTGAACAATTCGCAAATTGCCGAATTCATCAACCGATACCATCTGCCCCGGCCGGATGAGAATCGTACTCGTCCATTCTTCAACGATGGCCGGGCCATCAAAGCTATTTCCGGCCGCCAGTTTCGCCCGATCATAAACGGCACATTCGGCCGGGCCACTGTCAAAATAGACAGTGCGTGATCCCTTTTGTGCATTAGTCGCTGTCGTCGTGGTTTGTGCCATCTTTTTTAGCTGAGGCTTGGTCGTTACACCCAACGCTCGTAAGCGTAGGTTCACCACCTCGGCCGGATGATCGGGCAGCGCGTGGGCGTATGCATGCTCATGAGCTGTATCAAAACGTTGCTTGAGCCTTGACAAATCATCGGCCGTCAGGTCCTCATCCAATACCGGAACCGTGACGGTATGTTCTTGACCCGCATAGCGACAATCAGCAAATCGCTGGAGCGAAGTAGCTAGTGGTTGGTTATTCGTGATTTGTGATTGTTCGCTATCCTGAAGTTTATCGAAGGCGGCCGACAGATCGTTGCCCGTCATCCCTACCAAGTCAAAAACGGTCGTTCGATTAAAATCTTCACGATAGTCCGCATTTAGCAACCCCCAAGCGGAAAAGATTGCCGGGTTTAACGGAACAATCGCTTCTTTCATTTCTAGCTCTTCAAGTAGGGCCGATACAAACAAGCCGCCGCCGCCACCAAAGCAGACGAAAGAAAATTCCCGTGGATCGTACCCTCGTTCAATTGTCATTTGTCGCATCGCCAGTGCCATATTCATGTTGGTTAGATGGATGATGCCGTTGGCCGCTTCGATCAACGTTAACCCGAGCGGTTGGGCGATCTGTTCTTCAATCGCATTAGCGGCCGCTTGTTTGTCTAGTTTCATCCGTTTGCCCAGATAATATTCCGGGTCCAGATAGCCTAAAACCACTTGGGCATCGGTTACGGTTGGTTCTGTGCCACCCAAGCCAAAACAGATCGGCCCAGGGTCTGCTTGTGCGCTGTGCGGCCCGATGCGTAAGCCGCCTTCGGGGTCTATCCACGCAATCGAGCCACCACCCGCCCCGATCGATACAATGTCGATAGACGGCTGCAAGATCGGCCGACGGTTAATCTTTTCACTGCTTTTTTCAAGCGCCTGCCCGTCTACGATTAAAGCGACGTCAAACGTGGTGCCACCAACGTCGGCCGATACGAGGTTTTTGATCCCCTCAGCTTGATACAAGCCAATCGCTTCACCTAGCTCAACGGCCCCGATCACACCGCCGGCCGGACCCGATTGAATCATACGGACCGGGGCGATTTTGGCGTTTTGGGCGCTGGTAATCCCCCCAGACGATTGCATGATGTTGAAGCTGCCGGAATAGTTTTCGGCCGTTAGGCGAGCTTCTAACTCGGTCAGATATTTATCGACCTGTGGTTGGGTGTATGCATTGATAACCGTCGTCGATGTCCGTTCAAACTCCCGAAATTCCCGCACAATGTCGCTAGAGATGCAGACCAGTCCGTCTGGAAACTCCTCTTGGACAATTTTCTTCATTTGCTGTTCGTGGGCCGGGTTGGCGTAGGCGTGCAAAAAGCAGATGGCTATCGCATCGACCCCCTGGGCCGCTAAATCACGCACCGCTTGGCGCGCTTGGGCTTCATCCAATTGGGTCAGAACTTCCCCCTGGGCATCAAGCCTCTCCGCCACTTCATAGCGCAAATAACGGGGGACCAGCGGCGTTGGCTGTTTGTAGAACAGGTTGTAGATTTCCGGCCGATTGCCACGCCCTAGCTCCAGCACATCCCTGAAACCGTGTGTGGTGATTAGCCCTACTTTCGCCCCACGTTCCTGAACGATGGTGTTGATCACCAACGTTGAGCCATGCACGATTGTTTCAACATCTTTGAGTTCAAGGTTCAGGCGGCCGACCCCGTCCATAAATTGGTCGGCCAACTTGCCCGATGATGGCACTTTCTCGATGGTGATTTCACCCGTGCTGTCGTCAAATTTTACAAAGTCGACGAATGTGCCGCCGACATCAACTGATAAACGCATATGATTCTCGATTTCTGATTTTGGATTGACGAAAGCTTGTGACGTGTGACGTTTTTACGCACCACGCACCACGCTCTACTTTTGATAAACAATCCGGCCGTCGCAAATCGTCAGGTCGGCCGACAAGTTTTGAATATTTTCAGCGGGGATATTAGTGATGTCATCTGACAAAAGCACCAAATCGGCCAACATGCCCGGTTTGAGTTGCCCCTTTTTGTTTTCGGTAAACTCCGCATACGCTGCTACTGACGTATATCCGGCCAATGTTTCATCGATTGAGAGTGCTTGAGCCTTTAGCTCTGGCCCCCATGCCTGCCGGTTAATGGCCCAATCCATCCCCAAAAACGGGTCCATTGTGACCACGGGCCAATCGCTGCCTAGCGGGATGGGAACGCCCAAGTCAGCTAGATCGCGCCACCTGAACCCGGCGTGATATCGTTCTTCACCCACGCAGGTCATCCAGTTCAAGTAATAATCGATTTCCGGCCGAGACGAATGTAGCGGCTGCATCGCGGCGATTACGCCTAATTCCTTGAATCGGGGCAGATCATCATCATGTAGAAGCTCCACATGTTCAATGCGATGGCGGCTGTCACGCCGGCCGTTTTGCTGTTGGGCATGGTCGTACCCGTTCAACGTCCAGCGCACAGACCCATCCCCAATGGCGTGGGTATAAATCTGGAACCCGTGTTTGTCCGCCTCGGTCACAATTTCGCTGAACCGCTCTTGAGAATATAGTGTGTCCCCAATCGAATCGGGCCGATTTGAATAGGGTTCAATCATCAACGAGGTAAAAGATTCGATCACCCCATCGATAAAAAGTTTGAGGCTGCCGCCACGCAGCATGTCGCTGTTGTACTGCTGGGTTAGCGGAACCGCTTCGGCCGCAATATTTTCGAGCGGCATGTCTGGGGTAAAGTGATAGGGGACAGATACCCGACAGGTTAATTCTCCCCGTTTTTCTAGCTCGTGATAATGATAAAACTGGTTCGCATCGCCAAACATGTTGGTGACGCTGGTAATGCCAAACGATGCGCAGCGGGCCAATCCTTTGCGCAGTAAATCAAGCCGCTCAGCTTCGGTTGGGTCGGGGATAATCGCTTCTACCAAGCTGGTTGCACCGTTTTCGTTGAGCTGGCCGGTAGCCAAACCGTTTTCATCAAGCAATATTTCAGAAGGGGCGGGCAACTCTCGGCCGTGCATGATACCGGCCCGTTCTAGGGCCATTGTGTTGCACCATGCGGTGTGCATGTCAACGGATCGGACCATAACCGGCCGGTTGGGCAAAATTTCGTCTAAATGATGGCGTGTCAACGCTTCGTCGGCGCTCACAATCTCATAGATCAATCCGCCGCCTAGCACCCATTCTTTGTCGGGCCGTTCGGCCGCACGCTGGCGCAGCACCTGGCTTAACTGCTCAAGTGTCAGCACATCGTCTAATCTCAGATCATCGATCCCCATCGACCCATAAAACAAATGGAAATGGCTGTCATGGATGCCCGGCATCAGGGTGCGCCCAGCACCGTCAATCACGTGGCTGTTTGAATCTTTAAACGACTGAGCATCTGCGCTACTACCTACAAAAACGATTTTGTTGCCTTCAACAACGACAGCTTCGGCCGTTTGGTGGGTCGGGTCAATCGTTTGTACCGCTGCATTTTCGATAATCAGATTTGGCATGGGTGAGTTTTATCTCATAAAGGCGAAGCTGAAAAGCTTTGGAATGGGTCCGGAAAAACACGCTTACAAATAGTCCTGCTGGCAATATCCGGCAGGCTTATTATTAACGTCCCACCAGTAAACTCTAAAAGAGTGTTTTAAGTCATCATCATGACTTTTGGCTAGCATACATTTGCGCAACTTTAAAATAAACTGAAATAGTAGACCCTACAAGGTAGACAGGAGTGCAGTCAGGTATGACAGATGATTCCAAATCAAAAAAGAAAGCAGAAGAAATGGCTGCATCTGAAAAAGCTGAGCAATTTGTAGATAGCTTGATCGGAGGCATTTCTTCGGGGCAAACAAATGCAGGAGCTAATGAGCGCCAGGTACTCAAAGGTGAGCCTCTTCTGGCGCGTTTACTAACTGCGAGCCAAAGAATGTCAGAATTGCGCCACCTTGACCCTCTTTTAACATTTGTGATCGATGAGGTTTTGTCACTGGTTGGGGCTGAAAGAGGGTATATCGTCTTAATTGACCCTGACGGGGAGATCGAATATAAGATCCGTCGTGATGCCAACGCTGAGCCAAACAGATCCTCAAAGCAAAATGATCCGATTAGCCTCTCTATTTTGAACGAAGTTATTGCAAGCAGAGAAGGGCTTGTAATTCGGAATGCGCTCTTTGATCCTCGTTTTGCGAGTGCGTTGAGCGTGATGAAGATGCAACTACGATCAATTATGTGCGCCCCTTTGATCACGAAAAGTCAAATAATCGGTGCGATCTATGTTGAGAACCGATCAAAAGCCGGCCGTTTTAGCGCAGACGATTTGCCCCCTTTAAATTTTTTCTGCAACCAAGCGGCAATCGCGATTGAAAATGCCCATTTCAATGATGAAAATATTCGCATCAACGAAAATCTTGAGCAACTGGTTCTAGACAGAACCAAAGAACTCAATGCGGCCAAAGAAGTTGCGGAAGCGGCCGCTAAGGCGAAAAGCACCTTTTTGGCCAATATGAGCCATGAAATCCGCACCCCGATGAACGGGGTGATTGGCATGACCAGCATGCTGATCGAAAGTTCTCTTGATGAAGAACAGCTTGGGTATGTTGAAACCATTCGCAGCAGTGGCGAGTCTCTATTAACGATTATCAATGATATTTTAGACTTTTCTAAAATCGAGTCTGGAAAATTAGAATTTGAAAACTACCCGTTTAGTCTGCGCAACAATTTAGAAGAGGCTATGGATTTGATAGCGCCTAAAGCGTTTGAAAAAGGGGTTGAGCTGCTCTTAGACTATGGTCAAGAGGTTCCTGAAATTGTTAATGGGGACGTAACCCGCTTGCGTCAGATTATCATAAACCTACTTTCAAATGCGGTTAAATTTACGGCCGAAGGACAAATATGTTTAAGCGTGCGGGTGATAACAGAGCAGCAGCCGGCGCTTCTACAGTTTTCCGTGACTGATTCTGGCATCGGCATTCCCGCTGATCGGTTAGGGCGCCTTTTTAAATCATTTAGCCAAGTTGACACCTCCACAACACGTAAATACGGTGGCACCGGATTAGGGTTGGCAATTAGCAAACAGCTAAGCACTTTAATGGGTGGTGATATGTGGGTTGAGAGCGAAGAGGGCGAAGGGTCAACGTTTAGCTTTACTATTTTGGCGCAGGCGGTTTCTCCAAATTCAAGTCAATTAGATCAGGCACTAATTAAAACGATAAAGGGGAAAAGAATTTTGCTGATAAACGATAACGAACCCAGCCAAGCGCTTTTGGCCAAACAGCTTAAAGCGTGGGGGATTGTCGTTGATAGACAACCATCAGGATTGTCAGCATTTTTAACTCTAGCCGAATTCAAAAACGAGATAGATGCGATCTTGTTAGATCTAAATGCAATAGAAATCAATGATCGATCTGGTGAAGCAGGCTTAAACGAGTTGTTAAAAGCCCACAATACCCCTCCGCTTATTTTATGCGCCCCTTTGACCAACAAGCCCAAGCAAAAAAATATCGAAGGTCTTTCTCGATTTGTGACTAAACCACCTAAAATGGAAGAGCTGTTTAATGCGATTGTTTATTCTTTGTCAGGGATAAAACACTCGTCTCAAAAATTTATACAGTCAAATGACGAAGGAAAAACGCTTCTAGGTGATCAATTCGATATAAAAATTTTGGTGGCAGAGGATAACAAGGTCAACCAGAAAGTTGCTCTGAGTATGTTTAAAAGGCTAGGTTTATCGGTTGACTTGGCCGAGAACGGAGAAGAGGCGGTAAATATGTTGGCCAACCAACCATACGACATTATTTTTATGGATGTTCAAATGCCAAAGATGGATGGGGTCGAAGCAACGAGAGTGATTAATGATAAATGGGGAGAAGAGAAGCCAACGATAATTGCGATGACGGCGAATGCTATGACCGGGGATAAAGAAAAATATTTATCGGCCGGGATGGACGACTACATTAGCAAACCGGTCCGCATAAACAACATCGAGGAGGCCATCCTGCGCTTAGAAGATAAATTAAAAAGGAAGCAGCTTTAGCTAAACTAGCAACGAAGCAGTTAAAAATATGCTTTGGCTGCACTGCTGCTTAACTGTTTTTCGCTGACTCGATCAGCATGCCTAAATCAGACATCCCATATTTATGCACTTGAAGGACCACGCTCGTCTTTGTATCAACAATCCCTTCAATCGTATAAATATGATCTCGCATAAAACGCATAAAATGATCATTGTCTGTGCACAAAAGGTCTACGTGTAAATGATAATCCCCCGCGATACTGGCTAAAAAGTTGACCTCAGAATGTTCTGATAATGCCTCAATGACTTGTGGGATTCGTTGGGTCGGATTGACCCGAATAAAAACCGATGCGTATGAGCCAAGGTTTAAGTGATTTGGATTTACAAGCCCGATAAACTTTAAAATCCCTTCGTCTTCTAACCGTTTAATCCGATTGCGAATCGTGCCGGCTGATACATCTAAATCGGCCGCAATGTCGGCAAACGAGCGGCGCCCATCATCTTTTAATTGTTCTAAAATAGAAATGTCTATGCTGTCTAGTTGATTGTTTGTCATTGATTTTAGTTGTTTAAATTAAGAGTTTGCGTGTGTGGTCGAATCTAGCTGTTTGGCATCATCAACGTCTCAATTGGAACATAGTCGATGTCAAATCCAAAATACCGTGGCCCTGCACAAGCTAAACCTGCTTCGGAGCGAAAAGCCTCTAGCCCTTTCATGCCGATCGCCACAATATTGTCCCCTTCAGCAATCAAGTCGTTGGTCGTCCCTAATCCACTTTCTTTATAGGCAAGCGTGACTAAATCTGGACTGCATACCCACGGCTTGCCGTTTAGCCATGTGACATGGTTCTCGTTTTTGAACCATACCTCCAGTGAATTTCCTTCAAACTCTCCACTGCCAGCCAAATAAACCGTGCCGAACATATACCCGTCACGATCTTCCCACTCTTTTTTAGCGACAACGCCTTCAAACAACTTCCAGCCGCCTGATTGCGTGACCGCCGCTTCTATCGGGTCTTTCCCCGCTTCACGCGCTTGCCGCACCGCCCGGCCGAGTGCCAGGCAGCGGCTTAACGTTCCGCCGACTAAGATCTCTTTCATTTCGGCCGCTGGTAATAGGGTCGATGCGATTGAAACACCGACATAGCTGGCGATTGATAACTGCTTGCCGATCCGTTCAACCATATGACCATTTTGCGCATATTTGGTGATCGAAACGCTCCCCCAGCAATCGACGCTTGAAAACGGCCAGCTGGGTTTGCCATATAAATACGGTGTTCCCTGTAGTTCTTCTGGTACGGCACGCCCTGAATAGTCCCCATCAACGGCCGGGATACCGAGCCGGGCTGCTGTAACTAGAGGCAGTGGGGTGTTGCTGGCGCCTAATTCAACCGGCACAATGCAGCCTATTTCTTGCCCGACAAAATCGGCTAATTCTCTAACGGCAAGCGCCATCATCTTATCTTCGTTCTCTAAGGGAATCTGTTCAACGAGGTTGTTCTGTGCAATTTCCGCTTTGGTTTCGGCCGAAATCGGTGCGATCGACCCCATGCCAAACACAGTGACCGACAAGGATTCATCCTCAATATCGGCCGCGTCGGTCCATGTGATTGATAAACCTTCTTCTAGCGCTTCTTTCAAAACTTGGATGCCCAATTCGGCTGAGCCTCCACCGCCAGTCCCCATAAACAGACAACCTTCGATGAAATCTTCACAGTCTTGAATCGTCTCTAATTTTCCAAATCCCATTCTTTGTTCTCCTAAAAGACGAATTTGTTTGACCTTTTCTCAACTCTGGTAAATACCAACCGTATTTAAAATCGATATTTTTTGAGAAGGTTTAGGGGTCAAAATCTGATTAATTCGTAGAAAATACTACCAATTTTTGCTGATTAATCAAATTGAGAGTAATATTTTGCTGATTCGTTAAATTTGGGCAAGCTTGAGAAGCACTTGGTCGATGTGCTGGTAATTCGGGAGATTTCACACGATTGACCATCAATGACATTGAATTCGCCCATACAAAAGAGATCGATTACCATTCCTGACTATCACCCACCTATAGTGATCGTCAATTAGAGGAGAAAGAACCATGATATCCAGAAAAAATATTTTCTTGCTACTCGTCGGTATGTTGCTGGCGATGATGCTTGTCGCTTGTGGCGGCACTGCTGATGAGGCGGCGCCGGAAGCAGATGCGGGGCCTATGATTTTTACTTGGGCTGAAGCGGTCGACCCATTTGATATCGACCCACGCACAAGCTATGACGGGCAGGGGCTACCTGTTTTAGGACAGGCCTATGAAACGCTTACCCATTTCAACCCACCTGGCAGTGCTGAAGAAATTTCTCCAGAGCTGGCTTTGTCTTGGGAGAGCAACGAAGATGCAACTGAATGGACCTTTGTGCTGCGCCAAGATGTGACCTTCCATGATGGGGAGCCATTTAATGCGGCCGCTGTCAAAGCATTGGTCGAAAATGTACGGGACAGCGATTTTGCTACCTCTTGGGTGTTTGGCCCAATTATGGAAATCGAGGTTGTTGACGATCATACGGTTAAATTTATTAATGAATGGCCAGCCAAGCTGGACCTAATCTTCTCAAGCGCCTTTGGTGCTTGGATGGTAAGCCCGAACGCCCTTGCAAACGGCCCAGAGTGGTTTGCCGAGGGGAATAGCGCAGGAACCGGCCCATACAAGATTGCTAGCCGTGAAACCGGTGCGCGCATTGTCATGGAACGTCATGAGGCGTATTGGGGTGGTTGGAACGACGACAAATTCGATACGGTTGTATTTGAGTATGTGGCTGACCCGACTGTGCGTGAGCAAATGATCCGCTCAGGTGATGCAGACTTGACCCGTGAACTTGACTTCGAGAATTTAAAGTCCCTCGGTGAAGAAGAAGGTGTGGCCGTAAAAGTTGAGCCTTCATATGCGAATCAATTCATCATGCTAAACAATGCCCGGCCGCCGCTTGATAATCCACTTGTGCGCCAAGCTTTGGCAGCAAGCTATCCATACCAAGAAGTTTTGGACAACTTGGTTGGTGGGCTAGCGACTCCGGCCGTTGGGGCTATTCCACAGTCAATGTGGGGTGCTGATGGTGATGGATTCCCGGTTCAAGATATGGACAAAGCGCGCGAGCTACTGGCTGAAGCCGGTATGTCTGATGGTTTTGAAATGGAATACTGGGCTTACGAAGGTGACCCGACCAACGAGCAAATCGGTGAGGTTTGGGTTCCCGCATTGCGCGAGCTTGGTATCGAACTAAATATCACGGTGATCGACTTTAATGCGGCGATGGAATCGTTCTGGAATGATCCATCAGCGGCTCACCACGCTGTCGCATTAAACTGGTTCCCAACTTATGTGACTCCGTTCGACCCGCTCTTTAGCCCGTTTGCAACCGAAGAATATTTCAACGTTGCTGCGTATTCAAATCCAGAATTTGAAGATTTGATTTTTGGGGCAGACGCTGAAACAGCTCTAAACCAAGATGCTGCGATTCAGATGTTCCAAGAAGCGAACCAGATGTTGATCGACGATGCCGCCGCGATTTTCGCCTATGACATGCCGATGGTATGGGAAATCCGTGACGACCTCGAAGGTTACTACTACAGCCCCGCATACGGAACTGTGGTTCAGGTTTACGACCTAGAAAGGAAATAAGTTTTAAGTACGAAGTGGTAAGTATGAAGGTGTAAGCGCACCTTAAATACTTACCACTTTTCACTTTTTACTTCACATTTTGTGAGCATTCTCAACTACTTCATCCGCCGTTTAGGCCTAGCGATCATTGTGATTCTTGGGGTGATGATTATCACCTTTTTTGTCTCCCGCATTTTGCCGGCCGACCCTGTGCGCCTGTTCGTGGGTGTGCGTGCGTCGGAAGAGATAGTTGAGGCCAAGCGGATCGAGTTCGGGTTAGACAAACCTGTTCCGGTCCAATTCGTTAACTATGTCGGGGGTGTTCTACAAGGGGACTTTGGGATTTCATTCCGGACCAAACGGCCGATCGCAGACGATTTACGAATATTTTTGCCCGCAACGCTCGAGCTGGTTATTTTGTCGATGGTGTTAGCCGTTGTAATCGGCATTCCGGTCGGGGTGATTGCGGCCGCCAATCGGGGCGGTTTTATCGATCAGGCGAGCCGTGTCATTACGATTGCCGGTGTATCGATCCCGTCGTTTTGGCTGGCTTTAATCCTGCAACTGCTCTTTTTTAGCACCCTTGAATGGCTGCCGCTGGGTGGCCGTTTGAGTCGCGAATTTACAATCACCAATCCAATTGAACCGGTTACCGGTTTTTTTATTATCGATGGGTTGATTACCGGCAACTTTGCCGCGTGGCGCAATGCGCTCTGGCACTTGATCCTCCCGACGTTCGTTTTGGCAACCTATCCGATCAGCCTGACCGCCCGCATGACCCGTTCATCGATGCTCGAAGTGATGTCAGAAACATATATTTCGGCAGCACAAGCGGCCGGCCTGTCTCGCCGTGAAATCCTGTTTAAACTTGCCCTAAAAAATGCGATTGTCCCAACCTTAACCGTGTTGGGATTGGTCTTTGCGTTTTCGATTACCGGGGCGATCTTGGTCGAAATCGTCTTTTCTTGGCCCGGATTAGGCACCTATGTGACCGAATCTATTTTGTCGGCCGACTTTCCTGTCGTGATGGCTGTAACCCTGATTGTGACCGTAATTTACGTTGTCATTAATCTGCTGGTCGATATTCTGCAAGCGTCTTTAGACCCACGAGTAAGGTTAGGGTCGCAGTAGGGCGTAGAACGTGTTGCGTGATGCTCGCGCAACGATCCGATCTACGTAACACGCACCACGCGTCATGAAGAAAATTACTTTTACTAATCAACCCACACTATGAACACCGCAACAATCTTCAACCGCTGGTTTGGATTCGCTTTTACAAAACCGGAACCCGGCTCTGCTAACTGGTATTTCCGCCGGGATAAATTGGCCGTTGTTTGCCTATTTATCATCCTGTTCATGATCTTCATCGCCATCGCCGCACCGATTTTGACCCCATACCCTGAACAGGGGCTGGGCGATCCCAATCTAACTGAAAAATTTATGCCCCCTAGCTGGGCACACCCGTTTGGCACAGATGATTTAGGGCGAGATATCTTAGCTCGGGTGATGTTTGGTGCGCGTACCTCATTGATTGCCTCTTTTGCGATTGTGTCAGTGGCTATGGTCATCGGCTCTGTTTTGGGGGCGGTTGCAGGCTATTTCGGCGGTTGGATCGATGAAGTGATCATGCGTATCACCGACATCTTTTTGGCGTTTCCACCGTTGTTGTTGGCGATCACCATCGCGACGGTTCTAGAGCCGAGCTTGCGCAATTCAGTTATCGCTGTCGCCGTCACTTGGTGGCCGTGGTATACGCGCATTGTGCGGGCGCAAGCGGTGACCATTCGGGAGCGAAATTTTGTCAAAGCAGCTCGCAGCATGGGGGTAGGGGACTTTGCGATTATTCGCCGTCACATTTTGCCCAACGTGCTTAGCCCGGTGCTGGTGCAGGCGACTCTCGATTTGGGATC
>JAHDEB010000110.1 GCA_020629055.1 Chloroflexota bacterium | reverse complement strand
GGCTTTTCCCATTCAGCCGGAGCAGCTTGCAACAGTCCGCGAGCCGCGAAACCATCAACAATCATCTGATTAATCAGCGCCTGAATCTCATATTCTCCACGAGGGGATTGTTTCATTTGGGGTAAATGGTTAACGATCTGACCGGGAAGCAAAAAAGTGAGTGACCCAGAAAAACGACTCGGAGCTTCACCTTCGGCCGGCTTTTCAACAATCTCTTCCAACTCAAAGTCCCCCGTAAACCGCACACTACTACGCCCAGCTAGCTCCGCCTCTGGCACCTCTTTAATACTCACAATCAAATCTGCCCCCGTCGCCTGCTGTCGTTCAACCAGTTCAGCCAACACCTGTGACCCAAACAAATAATCAGTCGCTGTTAAAACAAAACTTTGATCAGGGAGGAAAAGGTCAGGATAAGCATCAACAGCCATTTTCAAAGCATGGGCGGTCCCCAAAAGTTCAGTTTGTCGGCAGAAGAAAGGTTCGATACCCCATTTTTCTCCATCCCCCACATAGTCGATAATTTGTTGCCCCAAATGGCCCACAATCAAGACCACTTGCTTCACCCCCGCCTGCTGTGCAGCGGTAAGCACAAAATCAAGCGTCGGCCGCCCATCAATGGGCAACAGCGGCTTAGGCGTTGTGTCCGTATATGGGCGCAGCCGTTTGCCACGCCCGGCCGCCAGCAGCACGGCTAATTTCGGTTTGTTCATTTCTTTATTGTCCACCGGGTATTATTA
Source organism: Chloroflexota bacterium (assembly GCA_020629055.1). GTDB lineage: Bacteria > Chloroflexota > Anaerolineae > Promineifilales > Promineifilaceae > WTJY01. The sequence goes on along the minus strand of JAHDEB010000110.1, from coordinate 18,438 downwards.
CCTACGCCCTTTGAGATGATTAAACAATAGCAGCTCCATTTACCCCTTCAGCCATCCACCCAGCACACACATCCGCTTTTTGTGGCACCGCCTGTCGATATGCGGTCAGTATCGAGCGGATCGCTCGCTCTGCCTCATCTCGCTTAGCCAAGGCGACCAAGCAGCCCCCATATCCGCCCCCGCTAAACCGGCTGCCAAGCACACCGGCCGTTTGGGAAGCGATCTCATGCAGCTTAATCAAGGGGTCGCTTCCGCACTCATATTGGTTAATTGAGCTTTGGCAGGATCGGTTCATCAAATCCCCAAATCCTTCGTAGTCACCAACAGACCAGAGCGCTTTGCCTTGCTCAACTCGTTTTCGTTCAGTGAAAAAGTGGGCCGCCCGTCGCTGCAAATCTGCAGGCAACCGGTCTCGATTCGCCTCGTATTCAGCCTCAGATACATCGCTTAGAATCTGGCCCTTCGACGTCAGCGCGGCCGCAGCCTGCCAACATTCTGCTACACGGTCGTTAAACCCTGAAGATGTGAGCTCTCGTGTGTAACCGGAAAATATGACCAGCCAAGCCACGTCACCGACAGATTGATGGTGTTTTACATGGGATACCACTCGCTCTAACGTATTTTGGTGCACAATCCCATCTTGGCGGCTGTAAATAATCGTTGTCTGATCTTGAACACCGTTGTTTAGCCCTAGATATTCATTTTCGATTAAACGATCCAGCTCAACCAGTTGCGCTTGGGTTGGGCTTAACCCGCTCACCTCGGCCAGTGCCATCAAATAGGCAACCCCGGCTGAAGCGGAAGAGCTCAAGCCAGCCCCCAACAATCGGCCGGAGATATGACCGGTAAAGCCCCATCGAACTTGATTTGGAAAAATCTGGTGCAACGCCACGACAGCCCCACGAGCATAGCGGGCCCAGTCGCGCTCATTCCCCATCTCTCCATTTACCGAAAACTCGATCCGACCGTCAAAGTCTGAACTCGTTAAAGAAACTCGGCCGTCTGAACTGGGAACAAAAGCAAGAACCGTATAGGCGTTGATACCCACCCCCAGCACGGGGCCTCCTTGATGGTCCACGTGTGCCCCGATCGGGCAAATGCGGTATGGAGCCACAGCCACTCTGGCCGATTGCGTACCAGGTAAATCTAAGCGTGAGACAGTTTGTTCAATTTGTCGATCTAGTGCTGGAAGCTGATAAGTCGGGTTAATCACGTTGTTCAATGAGTGCCTCTAGTCGATCAACATAGCTGGACAAGGTCCGAAAGGCCGTCTCAACAGGCTCTGGTTTCGTCATGTCAACACCTGCAATTTTTAGTGCTTCTAACGGATAAACAGACGCCCCGGCTTTTAAGAAGTTAAGAAAATCATCGGCCGCATTGGGTGTGCCAGACAGGATCCGTTCAGAAAGCGCATGGGCCCCAGCGATTCCGGTCGCGTATTGATACACGTAAAAGCGGGAATACAGGTGGGTGTGGAATTGGGCCCAAGTGATTCCGATACGGTCCCGATCAATCACAACCTCATCACCGTACCCTTCAGCATAAAGGTCGGCGGTTAAATCAATCAGCACATCCGCGGTCAAAGACTGGCCGTTTTCAATACGCTCGTGCATCGCCATCTCTAAACGAGCCAGCGTGGGCATAATAAAAAAGTAGCGGTGGAAGTTGGCCATCGCTTCTTCAATGATGGCGATTTGATATTCAGGGTCATCGTGCTGCTCTAGCAAATGTGCGCGCACCATCGCCTGATTAAAATTTGAGGCGGTTTCAGCTACAAACATTCCATAACGGCCGTAAACAGAAAGTTCATTGTTTTGCCATGTCAGATATGAATGCATCGAATGGCCCAACTCATGTGCCAACGTGCTCATGCCAAACAAATCATCTGTGTAGCTCATCATGATGAACGGCTTCGTCCCACGCTGCCCAGAGCTAAACGCCCCCATCCGTTTGCCTTGATTGGGGTAAACATCAACCCAACGCTCTTCTAGGCACCCCTGACGCATCGTATTGACATACTCCGGCCCCAACGGTGCCATCCCATGAGCAATCATCTCAACCGATTCTTCGAACGTCACCTTGGGTGGGTTTTTTGATAAACCGGCTTTAAGATCATACTCGTGCAACTCGTCTAACCCAAGCGCTTTTCGACGGATGGCCCAATATCGATGCCACGTTGGCAGGTTGGCTTTAAAGGTGTTGATAAGATTATGAAAAACTTCATGCGGAATAAAACTGCCGGTTAGCGCCATGTCTAAGCCGCTTTCATACCCTTTAATTTTTGCGGTCGCGACATTGTTTTTAATTCCGGCCGCCAGTGCGTTCGCCATCGTGTTCTTAAAATCAAGATGGGCATCAGCGTAATTGAGATAGCCCGTTCGGCGCACTTCTCGATCACTGTTCGCTAAAATCGCGCGAATCGTCCCTTGTGCCACATCGTGTTCAACCCCATCGCTACCAATAGCGGGGGCAAATTTCAGATCCGCATTTGCGAGCAAACTGTGGGTGGCGGTCATTGTTGAGAAAACGTCTGAAAATGTGCCCAGCACCTGCTCAACTTCGGCCGAGCGCACATAAGGGGCCTTCTTTTGCAAACGGTCAAAATAGTGGGCATAAGGGCGAAGCCGAGGCTCTGCATCAAGCCAGTCGGACATCGTGTCGGCCGGGATTGCAATCATTTCCGGCTCTCCAAATGCAAGGCTTGCCGTGATTTGCCCAATAGCAGCGCTGGCTCGACCTCGGCGCCCTACTGCTGCGATATCTGTGGTATCGGCATTTGATGGAAGCGCCCCCCACACATAAATTTTGCCTAGCAAAGCGGTGAGCTGCTCGCCTAAGTCTAAAAAGTCGGCAAGAGTCCCGGCAGAGTCAGCCAAAAGCCCTTCATACGTGCTAGCCTCTTCACCAATCGAAACAGCCTGTTCAATTGCGGCTTCCCAAGCTGGCTCATCTGGGAAAATACTTTCAAGATCCCATTTGTATCTTTCATCTATCTGATTGCGTGTTTTTAAATTCATAAGTTTTCGGGTCACTGAATGCGTTTTACAATATCGACGAGCCATTCTCCATTGCTATGACCATAAGGGAAGCGAGGTCGCCCTGCCAGCAAAGATGACGCGTTTTTACGAACTTCATCCTCTGACGCAGGGTGGGCTTCTACCAACGAAGCGATTTCGTAAACTAGGTCCTCATTATGCCGTAAGGGCGGCACTTGGGCCAAACCTAGGGTGGCCCGCAGCATGAGCGGGATCGCATGCAATTGATCGGCCAAGTCAAGCGCGTCATGGAACTCATTCGCGGCTTCGATCGGCCGTTTCGCCATTTTTAGCGATTCGGCCAACTGAATGGTCGAGGTGCATTTGCCCATGTCATAGCCCAAATCATGATAAGTTTCTATGGCAACCTGAAAATATCGCTCCGCACCCTCGTAATCCCCCGCATGGTAAGCCACATCCCCATGAATTTGGTAAAAAAGGGCGAGTCCCCAAGCTTGCCCAACCTTGTCTCGGTAGACCGCTTCAGCCTCTTCCAAATATTTTAATGCTTGATCATACCGTCCCATCCGGCCGGAAACGGTACCCAAGTTATTAAGGGTCGAAGATTCAAAAACCGGATCCGCTTTATTCGATTCCATCGTTAAATTTTCTTCTAGCAGTGCCAACGCCTGTTCATTCCGCCCCATCGAATAATAAATCGTCGACAAAAAGTTATGGGACATGGGGATTTCCACGTCGTTGTCGATTTTTCTCGATATCGAAACCGCATCATTCAAAAGCGCCATCGCCTCAGCCGCCTGATTTAAGCGTAAATGCATTAGCCCCTGCCGGTTGAGCAAACGAATTTGCAAAATAGAATCCGCCGGAATCTTGCCCGATTCAAGGGCGGCTGAAAATTCGGTAACCCCCATTTGAAAACGGCCTGACATATGAAAATATAGCATCATTCCATCAGCCGCTCGGTCAATTAAATCTAAACGGCCGTATCCGATGGCGTTTTGCCACATTTTGCGGACATTATCAAGGTCTTCTCCAACATCCTGCAACAGTTCCATATGTTGGAAATTACCCAGGTCTGGGGCGATCTCGACCAAGCGGGCGTTGTAATAGCTCATGTGGGCCTGACTCACCCGCTGATACTGGGCATTATCTTCTACAAGAAGCTCATATCCATATTGGCGCAAAATGAGATGTAGGTCGTATCGATTTCGGCCGGTCAAGCGAACCAACGACTTGTCTAGCAATCGACTTAAAGCCATCAGGTCAGCACCAGCAATCTTCAGGGCCGCTTGGCGCGAAAACCCACCTCTGAAAATAGAGAGCTGTTTAAATATCGCTTGGTCCGCTTCATCCAAAGCCCCAATCGAATAATCACAAACCGCACGCAGGCTGCGATGGCGTTCCGGCATATCTGTCCGAGAAGTCTCGAGTAAATCCATTCCCGAGTTAATCTCAGCCGCGATTTCCGGTATCGAAAGCATAGTGGTCCAAGATGCAGCTAGCTCTAGTGCCAATGGGAAACCGGCAACCATGTGGCAAATGTCGCCAATCGCATGATGATCGTCGGCCGTCAATGCGTAACTGGGCTGGGCTCGCTCAACGCAGCCTATAAAAAGGTCGGCCGCTTCTGAATAAGCAGACCCCTCCTGCAATCCACCTGTCTTGTGATCTCCGCTAGATAATCCTTCAAGAGGAAATAGCTGCTCCCATCGCAAATTTAAGCGCTCGCGCGAGGTAACAATTATTTTGATATTGGGCGCTTGACTAAGCACGTCTGCAATCTGCTCTGCCCCTTTATCGATCAGTCGCTCGAAATTATCTAATATCAACAGCAACCGCTGTGTTTGTAAATAGCCGATAATCTGATTCATCGCATCTTGGCTACCTGACAGCTGCAAATTAAGGGCTTGTGCAATTGCTGAAGCGATTTCAGCCGCTCGGCCTACCGATGCCAAGGGGACGAAGACAATCCCATTTTCAAATTGATTTTTTTCCTCAAACTTTCGACCAATTTCTACCGCTAAACGTGTCTTGCCTATACCACCGGGTCCCAAAAGGGTAATCAGGCGACACTCTTCCCCGCTCATCAATTCATACACTTCGTCGATTTCAGCTTGTCGCCCCACAAAAGGTGTAGGCGCTAAAGGTAAAGTCGATATTCGATCAACCGGACGCGGTTTACTCCCCCCGTCTATCACCTTCGTTTCGACAAGGTCAGGAAAGTGCTGATCGATCAACGGCTGGGGCATAATATAGCCAGCTGCATCTAAAAAGTCGGCTAGCCAAGACTCGTCCATTTTTCCACGGCCGAGCAAGACACCAACCAATCCTTCAACCTCCTCTCGCTCTTTTGGAACATGTCCTTTACGCCAATACTCAATTGGCGAGCCTCCATCCCGGCCGATAGCATACCCGACCTCATCTTGCACAATAGAAATGTTTTTGTGCTCATGGAGGCGGATTTGGTAAATTGCTTCTGTAAGTAGTTGGGCAAAACGGTCTGCAGATTCAGCCATAAGATTTTTTCGATTGATGAGTTTTATTTTATGATTTTTTAGTTTCAAAGATTTTACTGGGGATTACCCTACGAGCAAATTATGGTCAATAAAAACCTTCTAGGATTACCTAAGAACAGTTGCTTTATACGCTAAATATGCACCTTCGCTGAATATCAACCCTTAAATCCATCTTGGGAAAGCAAGAACATGCATCCTGCTAAAAAATTTAAAAAACTTACCCCGAGACAATTCACTCTAAAGAATCTATACGCGTCCTGTAAAATCTTTTCTAAACCCTCGAGAAACCAGTAAAATATCGTATGGATCCTAAGTTAAAGCAACAGTTCATCCAGTTAACAGAGAATATCAGGCTGAAAAAATACGGCCTCTATATCATTATCTTCAGCCTGGTTTGGTTCCTTAGTCGTTGGCACTTCCGAGAGTTTTCAACAGTCGGCAGCCTCAACGAAGAAATTATTACCCCCGACGAAATGTACTGGGTACTACAAAGTATTCATTTTCGTCAGGCTCTTATCGAGCGGGATTGGCACGGACTGGTCCGTTCGGCCCATCCTGGTTTTATAACCATGTGGCTCGGCTCTGTGGGCACAACGTTGCGACTTTGGTTTCAACCAGAATTGCAGAGTGAAATTAACTGGCTGTTACAACAAGAATGGGTTCTTCCACAAACTGGAGAATTATCCCAGCGCTTACACCCTTTTTTAGAGCCAAGCCGAAACACACTTAGATATCTAGTAGCTGCCCTCTGGTTATTAATCGCACATCTTGCAAACCGCCGTGTGCGCAGAACCTCTATTGTTTTAATCACGATGATTCTTTTGGTTACAGACATGTGGCTATTAGGATTAACTAGTATTTTTCATGTTGATGGCCTTTTGGCCCTGTTTTCGCTTGCAACGTTACTACTTGTTCTGCCTCGAAGTGATATTGAAATTGGCTGGTATTCGAAGAGGCGTTACCTTCTAACCGGCTGCATGATGGCTGGAGCTATTCTTTCAAAAGTCCCGGGGCTATTGTTATTGGCCGTTGTGCCTCTTGTGTTGCTGGCCCAACAGATATTACGGATGCGGGCAAATAAATCCTCAGGGTTCTCAGAGCTTTTATTAAATTTGGGATGGGTTTTCTTGGGCTTAGTTGGATCAATCGGAATTGTGGCACCGATTGTTTTTATTGATCCTGCCCATGTTTATGAAAATGTAGTCGCCCTGAGCAGTCGCGAGGTCGGCTTTCAAGCGAACACTTTCTTTCTCGGCCGGATCACGCCAAACCCCGGTCCGCTTTTTTACCCACTAACTATTTTCTTCCGTCAACAAATCTTTGTTTCAATTGGACTCGTACTTGCCGTTGCTTCACCTTTTCTAACAAAAGAAAATTCACAACAAAGGCTTTTTTACACAACCTTAATCGGTTTTTCAATTCTTTTTTGGGCCGGCTTGCTTATTTCAGATCGAGTTTTTGCACGTTACGCGATCCCGATATTTCTAATTCTTAGCTTCATCGGCGCATTAGAAATCGCCAAGTTTATTTCCAATCTAAAGCTCAGAACCAAGCGCCCCCACTTGCCGATATTTCAACCTCGGCCGATCTTTGGCTTCATAGTAGCGGGGATCATTCTTTTGCGGATTATCATTCAAGTTGACCCGTTTGTTTTCACCAATCAACTGGTTGGGGGATATTTTGTAGGCCCCAGACTGATGTTAACGGGCTGGGGAGGCGAACACAGTATTGCCGCCTCCTTCAATCAGCAATCACCAGTACCCAATCGCACAATCTTTACAGACAATATCCCCAGTACAGCTCCCTTTATAAATTTAGAGCTAAACAGTGTTTATTTGCTAAATGAGCAAACAGCCTGGCTGATCAAACCTACCGATCTTGTTTTTTTAAGCCTAGAAAACCAACAACTGAACCCGGAACGCTGGGAAGCTGATCTTGAGGACCACTCTACGAATTCATCAATTTTAAGCCGAATCCCAACAAACCAAAAACCGATTCATTCTATCTATTCTGCAGGCGTTCCCCGTGTTTCAGTCTACACAGGCTTTCAAGACGATATCTTAAATTCAGGTCTGACTCGCTTTGAAAATGATGGGCTCGCTTTCGGCCAAGGGCTCCTCCTAAAAGAGTCGACCGTAATCAAACCTCATGACGAGTTTAATGTTTATCTCTTACTCCGTTGGCGCCACGATAAACCCTCAGACGGAACTCTAAAGTTTACAATTGTCGATAAAGATGAAAACATTTGGGTAACAAACGAAGAGCCTCTCGTTGACTTCGAAAATCGGCCGTCAAGTATTTGGAGCAAAGGTTTAGAGCATCTTTCGATTCACCGATTACCTTTAGCCAGTGACATGCCACCAGAAACTTATCAAATCCAAATGAGTTTATTTGGAGAAAACGGAGATTTATTAGGGGCAACCGACCAACAGTCAAACTTTTTGGGGACAGCGGCCCAACTAGCAGATCTTCAAGTACATGTTCCCTCACCCCAGCCACCTGTAGAAATTATTAAGGGAGGTGATGCCTATCGGAACGAGCAGATTCACGCGGTCAGTCCACCCCCACAATCCATTGGTCAAGGAGAAACCTTAAGAGCCGATGTTTGGATTCGACATTTGCAAATGGATGAAGCAAAGCGGTCATTATTGCTAACGATTGGAAATGAGATAATTGAATATCCATTTCTAACTGATGACTGGCAAGACAACTTTCTTTATCGAGTTCGGCCGAACTGGCGCATTCCCGATGAACTAGAACCTGGCACTTATGCAGCATCGCTGAATGATATTTCTCTCGGCGATATCACAATAGAACGGCGCGAGCGAAATTTTGAATTACCTTCCAATATCATTTCACGTGGAATCATGGTTGGTGAAATCGGGGAGATTATCGATTTCAGCTTGAATAAAGAAACAGGTGAGACCACCCTCATCTGGCAAGCACACAAACCGGATAAAACAAATTACTCCCTCTTTATACATCTCCTCGATGTTGACAAAAATATCATCGACCAAGCTGATCTTGTACCTGGCAAGCCAACGAGCCAAACAATTGCAAATGAAGTGATGACCGTCACAACAGCTTTTGCGTTAGAATCAGTTGATAAAGCCCATTTCATCGTGACAGGTTTCTATAACCCTGCCACCGGGCAAAGACAACCACTTGTCAGGCAATCAGATGGCTCGGTCATCCAAAGCCGTCAACTGCAAATCAACCTAACACCAAATGAAAACTAGGCAGCACCACCAGCCTATAAGCCGAGTAGTCGGTCCGATCATTTTCCTGATGGCCCTCATCAGCCGACTAGGCCCCATTGGCCGATATGTCACCCCCGATGAACTCGCGTGGGTCCGACGCAGCGCCAATATGCGTGCGGCCCTCCTATCAGCAGATTGGGCCAATACAATTCAAACCGGTCATCCTGGAATCGTGACGACCTGGCTCGGAGCCATCGGCATTCAACTCACCTTATGGCTTAACCCCTCTTCGGCCGACAGTCTTGAATTTATTCGCAATCTTGCATGGATCAATCCGAATTTTGGGGAAGCATATCAACAGTTGGCCCAGTTCCTCACAGGCGGCCGATTCATGGTTGCATTGGCAACATCAGCAGGCATCTGGTTGTTGTATGTCATTATTTCTAAAAGGTTTCACCCCGTACTCGCCCTGCTAGCGATTTGCAGCCTTGCACTTGATCCTTGGATAGCCGGGCTCTCCGGCCTGCTCCATGTCGACGCACTCCTCACCACATTCATCCTCATCGCACTGCTGTTAGTCTTCAGCCATAACCAATTGCCTCCGTCTCACCTTGTACTAGCCGGGGCCTGTTCTGCCGCTGCAGCTCTAAACAAAATACCGGGCGGAATCATGATCGGCATCATCCCGCTGATCCTACTTGCCCGGCAAATTGTTCGGGTGCCTTCAATCCCCCCCGCAATCATCAGCAGGCGATTCATTAAAGAGCTTGGCTGGTGGTTTTTGGGATTGGTTGTCACAGTTTCGATTCTCCTCCCAGCCATGTGGGCTGCACCAAGTCACGTTTTTGACATTTTAATTTCAGATGCGATTCGCATTTCTGGGGACCGCGCTCCGATTTTTTTCATGGGCTCGGCTGACTTTGACATCGGCTGGCATTTCTACCCTTTAGCCATTCTCATCAGGCAATCTCCCTTAATCACCCTCGGACTAGCATACGTTGCATGGCAGTTGGCACAAAAAAACATAAGCCGAAAACATTTACTTTTGGGGACTTCATTAGCTGTTTTTTGTATCTTATTCTGGATCGGCATCAGCGTATCCTCTCGTGAATTTATTCGCTACGCATTACCGATCTCAGCGATACTAACTTTAGTTGGCGGGCTCGGTTTGGGAAAAGCTTTAGCTAGCAGAAAAAGCGGGCTAACCACCATCGTTATTGGGGCACAAATATGTTGGATGGCTTGGTTTTGGCAATTCCCGCTCAGTACGGCCAATCTGGTTACCGGTGGTCCATGGGCAAGCGTCAATCAAGTTTCACTTGGCTGGGGGGATGGCGTCAGCCAAGCGGCTCAAGCGGCCGCCCTTCGCGCAGACACCTCAACCCAAAGGCTGTTCACAACCAACGTCCCAGCCTCAGCACCCTTTTACCCCGGTGAAGTTTATTTGCTAGACGATCAAACCGTTAATTTGATCCGGCATAACGATTTGATTATCCTTCCGCTTGGGGAACGGCAGGCCAGTCCCGGCCGATGGCTTCCCTCTCCGAAGGTCGATCTAGCTCCTCTTGCGGATCGTATTCCAAGCGATCATCCCCCAATCCACACAGTCCGGTTCAACCAGCTAGAACGGGCTTGGCTGTACACCGATCTGCCTGACCCCCTTCTGCCTCAAGCAGCCGTCGTCAAAAAGCAGCAACCTGTTCGGATCGGTGATCAGCTATCTTTAATAGAAAGTAAAATATTTGTACCAACCAACAGCCACCATTTAGTTGTTCAAACTCGCTGGCAGTCCGCGCCACAGTTAGATTATCGCATTAAAATCCATGTAGAAGATACATCTGGCAACAGATGGATAACGCGAGAGGAGCCACTGATTAGCAACTCCGGTTTACCCGCTAGCAAGTGGTCAGCTGACAAATCAGAAGATCTGTTTTTAAAACTACCATTCCCCGCAGACATGCCACCGGCCGATTATTTGGTCAAAGCTGAAATTTTTGATGGGGCAGGAAAACGTTTAGGCCAATTTAGCCCTGATGGAAATTTTCTTGGCACCTCGGCCGACTTTGGCACGATTACATCAGCCGCTCCACTGCCACAACCCTTGGTCAACACAGAAAACAGCACCAATGTAGCCCCACCCTTTGCAGGCTTTACCCAACCACCATCATCCGTGGGTCAAGGTGAAAAACTGTATTTCGATATTTGGTTGCAAAGCGATGTAAATGATCACAACGGTCTGTCGCTCTCTCTAAACATCGGAGAGGAAAGCTTAGTGGCACCAATCGAAACAAAGGGGTGGATACCTGGACAAGTGTATCGCATCAAAGGCAGCTGGGTGGTGCCGGTCGATCTGCCAGCCGGCGATTGGCCGCTAAGCATTCAAGCCTCTACTGGTTTTTCTGCTCAACAGCTAGGCACTGTCACCATCGAAGAAAGGCAGCGAAACTTTGTTTTACCGACAGGCTTACAACCTTTGGGGGTTCAATTTGGTTCGATCGGGCTGCTTCAACAAGCAAACGCCAGCGTAACGGCAGGCCAAGTCCAATTAGATTTAATCTGGCAAGCCAAAGAAGCGCAGCCATCTAACCTAATCATGTTTGTCCATCTCAAAGATGCAGCGGGGCAAATTGTGGGCCAACTTGACCGGCCGCCAGACAAACCCACCTCCTTGTGGCTCGATGGAGAAGTAATCTCGGATACGATCCGGCTCGATCGGGTTGACGGTATTGAAGAGATCGCCATTGGGCTTTACGACCCAAATACAGGGCAAAGAGTGCCGGTTTTCACCACTGATGGGCTTCCTCTGCCCGATCAGCAGATGACGGTTAATATCACACCCTAAAAATTACTGAAATGATTACAGACCAACTTATTCTCCAATTTGGCTACATCGGCCTGTTTATCATTTCGGCCGTAGCTGCTTCCATCGTCCCCTTATCAAATGAAATATTGGTCATCGCCATGCCACCCTTGGGCTTTAATCCCTGGATCGTGGGGCTGGTAGCCACATTTGGCAACTTGGCAGGAGCCTTAACCATGTATTGGTTAGGTGTCAAAGGGGTTGATTTTGTCGTTCAGCGTTACAAAGTCAAAAAAGAACGTCTAGATCAAGCAGAGGCCTGGTTTAAAAAGTGGGGCGCACCAGCGTTACTTCTGGCAGGGTTGCCCATTATTGGCGATCCAATCTGCTTAGCGGCCGGTGCAACACATATGTCGATGCCAAAATTTTTAGCATGGACATTCGTTGGCAAAGGATGGCGCTATATCATAATTTTAGGGGCTTCTGAATCGATCTTAGGCTATTTTGGGTGGTAGGGTCCCTCTCTAAGCCATTTTTAAAATGACGCTTTTCAAACTCAAGTCAGTCTCTGATGAAAAAAAAACTCTGAGCCTGAAAAGCGCCTACATCGTTAACCGTATACCCAGCCGATCACCATCGGGGTCAAAAACGATTCGAGCAACGCAGCAATAAGAAAGAGCGGTACACCATAGCCAACCATAATCCTGAAAAAGTCAGCAGCATGCTGCACCCAAAGCTCAGCCAATGATCGACGGCCGGGCGGTGCAATAATCGAAGCTTGCCATCGCAGGGCGGCCGCGGTAACCAGCAATAAAATCGGCAGTTCTACCCATGCATGAGGCAAAACGGTTGCCCCGACAAAAACAAACGGGTTCTCACCGACAATGGCGAATTGAGCCGTAATAAAGGCGATTACCGCCCATGGCAACATGTAAATTAATACAGAGGACACGCCGAAGGTAACTGAGCCGAGCAATACAAGAATCAAAATCGCCCGCATATTGTGGCTAAAGATAAACACGGGTAGTTGCGTGAACATATCTTGCATCACCGAAATGTTCTCACGCGTTTGAGCGCTTCGTAACCCCAACAAATATTCTTCAGGCAACTGAAATAAAAATGCAGCAACAACGCCCGCAACACAAGCGAGGATAAACATCAATGACAAAACATACATCGGCATCTTTAATTCTTTCACCAAGCCGAAGGTCTGTCGATACCATCCCAAAAGGCCGCTTCCAGAACCTGCCATATCTTGTCCAGTAAATCGTTTTGCAAAAAAGCGGGGAACCCAGCGTACGTTCAAAAAGTCGATATTTCGCCCTAGCAAATTCTCTCGATTAAATATCTGGATTCCAATCCGAATAAAGATCGCTGTGATGATTGCCACAAAAAACAACATCCACCAAAGAGCTGAATAATTTTCAAAGACAAGCAAAAATGCTTCCCCTTGCAACAAAATCGACACCGGAACAATGATAAAGCTGGCCAACATGTTGGCAGCCCGAGTACTTGTCGTTTGACTCGACACGATGACTGACGCGGAAACCATCAGAAAGGCTTGAATCGTTGTTAAAACTACAACTAACAAAATTGACTGACTGTCTATGGGGCCAACAACAAATGTAACCCCAAGCGCATAGGTTGCAATACCGACATAACTCGCCATGACAGGTGGCAGTACGGCCGCCAGCAGCTTACCTATAAATAGCTGATGATTGGTTAAAGGTGTTGCCAACAGTGGCTCGAGGCTTTTTCGCTCCTTCTCCCCCACAAAAGCTTCGAGGGCGATTACCAGAGAAAACGAAGTAGGAAAGAAGCCCACAACCATCAACAAAACCGGCAAAGAACGTTCGCCGATTAATTCAGCATTGTAGCTTTCAACCAATTGAGTCATCCAACCGGCAACAAATGTCATAATGCCAGGAAATAGAAGGGTTAAAGCTGCGATCGGGAAAACCAATCGCCAGTCTCGCATCGTATCCTTAACTTCTCGACGTGCCACGACCATAATCATGTAAAGTGAGTGGCGCAGATCCGCCGGGTCTTTAAACAATCTCATTTTCTTTACTCCCTTGTCCGTCCAGCTCTGCATCCTCTTGTTTGACAATGCTCAGATAAATTTCTTCAAGGGATGGGGTGATCTCCTGCAACATAACGATGCCAACACCCATCCCACCTAAATAGCGAATTAAATTTGGATTATGTTCAACCGGGTTATTTGATCGAAAGCGAATCTGTGTTTCATCAACCATATCAAAAATCATTTCGGGGAAAGCGGTGGATAGCTTTTCAAGCGGGAATCGGATCGGCCGGTCAGCCGTAACTTCCATTAAACGATCACCCGAAAGCTGTTTGCGTAATTCATCGGCCGTCCCTTTTGCCACAATTTTCCCATCGTTGATAATGGCTATGCGATCTGCTAATTTCTCAGCTTCATTTAAATTATGGGTGGTCAAGATAATGGCACGCTTATCCTGACGTAACTCCTGAATTGAAGCCCGAACCTGACGTGCGCTATGAGGGTCCATGGCAGATGTAGGTTCATCTAGAAGCAAAACAGGCGGATTGTGCAGCATCGCTCGGATTAGCCCCGCTTTCTGCTTCATCCCTTTCGAAAATCCACCTAAACGGCGGTCAACCGCTTCTTCCATGCCAAATCTTCTATAAAGCTCAGCCCCGCGCTCTTTTATTTGTTGATTAGGCATTCCGTATAGTCGGCCGTAAAAGAGCAAATATTCCATGCCGGTCATACGTTCGTATAAACCCGGTTGCTCCGTAATCATCCCAATGGATCGGCGTACTTTATCAGGGGACTCAACGGTGTCATACCCGTTCACCAATACTTGACCTGTCGTGGGTGCTAATATCGAACTAACCATTCGAATTGTTGATGTTTTCCCCGCACCGTTTGGCCCCAAAAGTGCCAATAGCTCCCCTTCCTCTACAGAAAAAGTGATCCCCTTGACCGCTTCAAAGTCATCATACTGTTTTACTAAATCTCGTGTTTCAATCATATTCATCTCGCATCGCAGGCTAACCGATATCTATTTATTATCGAAATTAGCACTTACGATGTCTCTATCTTCTAGCCAATGTTTAGCAGAGAATAGACGAATATTCGTAGGATATAGGTCCTAGTACGCTGTTTCTATCGAAAACCGAACTAAATTTGGGGTCGAATTGTTGAAATTACGCTTCGTTGGTTCCAAAGGCCTAGTGCCACAATAACCATCAATAGGAGCGAAGCTGGAAGCCAATTAAACAGAGTATTCGGCGTAGCAAGTTCAATACACAGACGGCCGACCACGAACCACAACAATCCAACAGCGACAGCCTCAGTATGGCCCCGAGTTGATCTTTGCCACCGCCGACCAAAGGCGAACCACATCGTCCCCGCAAAATACCAGATGGCCGCAAACAGGAAGATCGGGACAAATTCAGGCTCTTCTAAAAATTGTGGCAGTCGATAGGCTGAATCGATTTCAATACTCCCCCAGCCGTCCCATGGATATCCATAAAGTTCTTGGGTCAAAAAATGTCCCCACTGCATTAAGCTAAGCCCGGCAAAAAAGCCGACAATCCCTTTGTAGATGACTGCACTAAATGGTGCACCGATACGCCAAGAAAGCCACAATAGCCATCCCCCAACAAAAAACAACGCCCCCCATACACTCAGCCCGCCCCAGTTTAGGTCCAGCAAAAAAATCGGATTCGCAAAATAATCTGCAGCCGATCGTATGCCTTGAGCTTGAGCGACCGGCGTCACAAAAAAAACATCGAAAAGCCGTGCACCAACCCAACCCAGAAGCAAAATTGTCAGCGGCCGAAACAATTTAACCGTAGTAGATCTAGTGAGTCCAACAACAGGTTGTGTTTGCGCGATTGCAAATCCAACGCAAAAAGAAAGCAATAGAGTTATACCTGACCAATAAACAGAGAACAGCTGAAACGGCCGGCCGATCACCCGGTCGGCATTAAACCCGGTCACAAGATGAACGAAATAGAAAACAATACCCGCTATCGTCAAAAGAAAGAACAATAAAAAAGCGGTTTTTCGCCCAATATCTTGGATAGGTTGATTACTCATCTAGCCCCTCAGGCTCAGTCGTGAGTTGCTGATACACGCTATAAAACCGCTGCCCAACTGTAAACCAAGACAAAACCCCAACAATAATCATTGCCAATGTGAGTTGGCCCAAAATCATCAAATTTACGATAACCAAATATCGTTCTAAACGGCCAAAGAAGCCGACTTTTCCATTTAAATTCAGCGCCTCGGCCCGGGCTCTAATATAGCTAACCATTAATGATCCTGATATCCCGGCAAAGGCAACCAGAACCATCACTTGATTTTGATTTAAGAAGTAGAAAAGAATGATGCCGCCGAATAATATGATTTCAGACACCCTATCTAAGGTTGAATCTAAAAAAGCGCCAAACCGATTAAACGGCTGGCCGATTTTCCGCGCCAAGGCGCCATCCATCGCATCAAGCGGTGCTAAAATTAATAACGAGAGTCCGGCAGCGGAAATGCGACCTTGAAATAAAAACCAAACAGCTACAAAATGCCCCAATGTACCTGCCACAGTGAGCATGTTAGGCGTAATCCCCAGTTTCGCAAACACCGTGAGTAACGGATCGAACACCGGGTCCATGACATCTCTGGCCCACTGGGTAAAATCAACTTTTTCTTTCTCTTTTTCTGCCACGAATCCTACCCTGTTTTTATCAATCGCTTAGCCTGTAACCTAAAAACGGTACTTGCATTTCATCGGCCGTTAAACCACCGTGAGACCCGCCACGCAGAAAATGATCTACATTGGGGTCAGATGGGTCAATCATCAACCCGCCATCTTCCATTAATAGATTAAGATCACCGATTCGACGTGCAAAAGGTTCTGCATACGGCCCTTTTCCATAAAGTCCATTATCGAGCATCTCTTGTCGGGTTAACTGCTTCACCCGGTTACCCAATTGGCTGTCAAGCAGCTCTGAAACAGCCTGATGTTCGCCTTGCTGAATATACCAATAAGGGACTCGATTGCCACCCGCCCCATTTAAAATTAATCGCTTTGAGATTTCAGGATATTCTGAAAGTCGAATATGATTTTTCTGGTGTAGCGGCACCTGTCCATGATCAGCCGCCAACAAAACAACGGTGTTCTTTCGTGCCTGTTTAGATAACCCGCCAAGCAGTGTCGTTTCGATCTCACGCAAGCAAGATTTAAGCTCAAGTTTAACCGTTGGATGGTGCGGACCATGCAAATGGCTTAATGTGTCGATGTTGGGCCAATAGGAGGCAGCCACAAGCGGCCCGCTACGAGTCTCTAAAAGATTCTTGATCTGCCAAATAGATTCTGCAAAAGAAACAATGCCAATCCTTTCGGCGACACCTCGGCCGTGCATGCGGCTCAACGCCGAATAGACAAGATCGCGCCCCTTAACATCAATGGTAGGCACCCCTTCGGCCGCATATTGTTCAGCGATCCCAGGCGCATGCAAATAATCTTCAGGCACAAAACCGGCATCCACCATCGCATCCCGTTGGCGCAAATACAACGGGTGCAAATTAATCATAAAGTTGACCGCATTAAAATCCGGATCAAGGAGACGAAGTCCAACCAGCCCATGCTGCCCTGGTGCATGCCCAGTCCAAATAGATGACAACGCATTGACCGTCGTCGAAGGAAAAACCGACGTAATCTGTTCATGGACATTCGCTCGATCAATCATTCTACTTATTTGCGGATCATCATCAATTAAATTGGCCCCCATCGCGTCTAAAATGATCAGCACAACACGTTCTACAGGGCCAGCCTGTTTTAGCGGGTCAATCGCTGCGCCACGAAGAGGAGGTAAGCCAACAAATGGCAAATCGATTAACTTAGCAATCGTGTGACCGATGTTTGCAATGGTACTCCCATGGGCTTCCCCAGCCCCATAATTAGGGTAAACGAGTCTATCTTGCCAGTTTGCCATAATAATCACCTATCCTTTTTCAAATTTTAACTCAACTAGAAAGTTTTCGTGGTTATAATTATCTTTCACACAGGGTTACTCAATACTGAAACTTTTAGATGATATGATTTATACTCATCAAATGGCTTCAAAGCACCGAAGCAACGTAAACCTGATTTTAAAACTAAAATTGATCTAATTTGATGCAATATGGAATATAAAATTCACGGAACAACTTTACAAACGCTTGATCTAATTCTGGAACATGAAGAGTCTGTCTATACCGAATCGGGTGGCATGGCTTGGATGACCGGCAATATTCAAATGGAGACCAATACCAAAGGCGGTATCTTCAAAGGTTTGGCCCGAAGCCTTGCTGGTGAGTCGATGTTTTTAACCACGTACACATGCAAAGGTAGTAAAGCCTTGGTCACGTTTACTCCAGAATCACCAGGCAGTATTATCCCCGTCTTACTCGGACCTAACGAAAGCCGCATATGCCAGAAAGATGCGTTTATGGTCGCCGAACAAACGGTCAGTCTAGAAGTTCATTTTCGCAAAAAATTAGGTGCTGGTATTTTTGGCGGCGAAGGGTTTATTTTACAGAAGCTTACCGGCCCCGGCTTGGCCTTTGTCGAAATCGCAGGTGATGTTCGATCCTATGAATTGGCAGAAGGACAAGTGCTGAAAGTTGATCCGGGTCACATCGCCATGTACGAGCCATCGATCAGCTACGATATCGCTCGAGTTACCGGCGTCAAAAATATCCTATTCAGCGGTGAAGGGCTTTTCTTAGCGACATTGACAGGTCCAGGCCGTGTATGGTTACAAAGCCTCCCTCTCGCTAATTTAGCCGCAAAAATCGCGACCTACATACCGTCTAAGAAATAACTTCGTAACTGTACAGGTGTCTGGGCTTGCCCCCCTCTCCCAGTGGGAGAGGGGTTGGGGGTGAGGGGCGGAAC
>JAHDEB010000109.1 GCA_020629055.1 Chloroflexota bacterium | reverse complement strand
GTGCGATCTATTTTGGCGATTACATCTCAGGCGGCATTTGGCGACTAAGCTATGGTGACTTGTAGCTGTGAGGGGCTGAGTTGCCCCCATCGCCCTACGATTTGACTCAGGCGGTAGAGCTAATTAAAATCGCGAGTCTAAAATAATTAACTAAAAGGAGGTGTTTCAATGGCGGCAAAGCAGAATCTATCCCATCAACAGAGCAATGCAGCGGCCGGCCCAACTGGCGCATCTCCTTTGTTGGATCATTAACGCCACGCCATCGGCTTCTTATTCCAGCAAAAAACAGATCAACCTTTCAGACCGCAGCAGCAATCGCTCTGCGGTCTTTTTTTGTGCCTCAAACCAATTCAAAGCGACCATGGGATTATGTTTTTACCCGTGGCTTTTCCATTCTTTTAGTGCAAACCCTAGAGATCAAAAGCGGCCGCGGGCATGATCCTGTCGCCGTTTTTTTCTTTTAGCCACTTTCTTTTAGCCTTCTCAAGGAACAGCATTTTGTTAACGCCTCGCAGTAGAAAATTTTTATCCTATTACCGGCCGTACATCGGCCGCTTGACCATTAACCTGATAGGTGCCCTGCTTGGCTCCATCACCCTCTTACTCATTCCCCTTTGTGTCCGCTACATCACCAAAAACCTATTGGGTGACATCAACCCACAAACGCCGATACAGATCTACCAAATGGGCGGCTTAATGCTCGCTCTCGTCGTCTTTCATGTCGTTGGTATTTACGTCGTCTCATATTTCGGCCATTTGATGGGGGGCATGATGGAGCGCGACATGCGCGCAGAGCTATTTGCCCATCTGCAAAAATTGTCATTTAGCTTTTATGACCGACAGAAAACGGGGCAGCTGATGGCCCGAATCACAAACGATTCGTTCGCCATGTCTGAGCTGTACCATCATGGACCTGAAGATCTGTTGATTTCGCTTGTTAATTTTCTAGGTGCATTTGTTATTTTATTGAAGATTAACAGCGGGCTAGCCGCAATCGCCTTTCTGTTTTTGCCCATCATGGCAATTTACGCCATCTATTTTAATCGCAAGATGCGCCAGGCGATGCGGCTAAGCAAAGAGCGTATTGCAGACATCAATGTACAAGTTGAAGACTCTTTAGCCGGTATCCGTGTGGTGCAAGCTTACACAAATGAAGCGGCCGAACGTACCAAATTTGAATATGAAAACGGCCGGTTTTTAGACAGTCGCAAATTTGAATACCGAAGCGAGGCCGCTTTTTTCGA
This sequence comes from Chloroflexota bacterium, assembly GCA_020629055.1. Lineage (GTDB taxonomy): Bacteria > Chloroflexota > Anaerolineae > Promineifilales > Promineifilaceae > WTJY01. The sequence continues at coordinate 17,952 of JAHDEB010000109.1, read as the reverse complement.
GGGGATGATATTTTTTACTCAGCTCATGCCGATCGCAGTCATCGTATTTGGTGGAATCTCGATTACTCGGGGACGTCTAGATCTGCCGGATCTGCTTACCTTTTTGCTGTACATCGGTATCTTAATTGAACCGATCAAACGCTTTAGCAACTTCACCCGTCTTTACCAAGAAGGGACAACCGGTTTTGAGCGTTTTATGGAAATTTTAGAACTCATGCCGCAAGTACAAGATTCGGCCGATGCCAAACCTCTAGCCCAAATCAAAGGGGAAATAGAATTCCATAACGTCGATTTTCAATACGATATCGGGAATGATCATGTGCTAAAGGATCTTTCTTTACAAATAGAAGCGGGGGAATTTGTCGCATTTGTCGGAGAGTCAGGGGTTGGCAAAACGACGCTTTGCTCGTTGATTCCACGTTTTTACGATGTCAATAAAGGGCAAATCACGATCGACGGCCGGAATACGCTAGCCATTACCCTTGGTTCTCTGCGGCAGCATGTCGGTATCGTGCAGCAGGATGCTTATCTGTTTTCAGGCACAGTGGCCGAAAACATCGAATATGGCAAGATGGGTGCCAGTCGGGATGAAATCATCACGGCCGCAAAGCAAGCCCATGCCCACGACTTTATCATCGCTCTGCCACAAGGTTACGATACCGATATCGGGCAGCGTGGGGTAAAGCTATCGGGTGGACAGAAACAGCGGTTAAGCATCGCCCGTGTGTTTTTAAAAGATCCACAGATCCTTATCCTAGACGAAGCCACCAGCGCACTAGACAATGCCAGCGAACAAGCTGTGCAAGCCTCTATAGAAAGGCTCAGCCGAAATCGAACCACCCTAGTCATCGCCCATCGCTTATCTACAATTCAAAAAGCTGACCGCATTGTTGTTTTGGAAAAGGGGCGCATTGCAGAAGAGGGAACCCACCAAGATTTACTCTCACGCGACGGTGTGTATGCACGGCTATACCAAATGCAAGTGCGGCTGTAAAAATCTTTTTCGATGCAGTCACCTGAGATCAAATCTGGCCGGTTTTAAATTCAATAAGGACGCCGACTCGAGGGAGCACCTACTTTTTTAGCATTCTATCGATCCTGTAACTTAGATGTACCTACTTTGTGCAATACTCCACTTGTAGCGAATATTCGCTTAAAAATGTAATTTTGCTTGACAGCGAATAAATCTTTGTTATTATTTTCACAATCAGCGAATATTCGCTAAAAGAGTAGATTTTAAAAACTTTCGTTTTAGAGGAACCATGATTGATTTTATGCCCGCCCGAATGACCACAAAATCCGGAATCGACTGTGCTCACACTGTTGAAACAGCCGGAATCTTGTCTCCGCATGCTTTGGAGTTTGTCGCAAAACTTGAACGTGCCTTTGGCCAACGGCGTCGCGACTTGCTCGCAGCGCGCCAAGCGCGTCAAGTCGAAATTGATAATGGCAAATTGCCCGATTTCCTAACGGAAACGGCCGCCATTCGCAATGCAGAGTGGCAAGTGGCACCCGTCCCTACCCATCTACAAAAACGATGGGTTGAAATTACCGGCCCCACTGACCGAAAGATGGTCATTAACGCCCTTAATTGCGGTGCAGATGTCTTCATGGCTGACTTCGAAGATGCCAATTCTCCTTCATGGAGCAATATGGTTGAAGGTCAACGCAATCTCGCCCGGGCTGTGCGCAATGAAATTAACTTTACCGGTAAAAACGGCAAAGATTACAAGCTAAATTCTGATCATGCGGTTTTATTTGTACGCCCCCGTGGCCTGCATCTAGAGGAAGAGCATGTACAAGTTACAGGCAAATCGATCTCGGCCAGCCTTTTCGACTTTGGCATTTACTTCTTCCATAATGCCCGTCGCCTGATCGAATCTGGCTATGGCCCTTACTTTTATTTGCCAAAACTAGAAAGCCATCATGAAGCCCGCTGGTGGAACGATGTTTTCAACATGGCTCAAGATGAATTAAAAATTGATCGTGGCACCATTAAAGCGACCGTTCTCATTGAAACGATTATGGCCGCCTATGAGATGGATGAGATCTTGTACGAGTTGCGTCAACACTCTGCCGGACTAAATGCAGGCCGCTGGGACTACATCTTTAGTGTAATTAAAAAATTCCGTAACCAAGCGGACTTCTTACTCCCCGACCGCCAACAAATCGGGATGACCACCCCATTCATGCAAGCGTATACCGATCTGTTGATTAAAACATGTCATCATCGTGGCGCGCACGCAATGGGTGGCATGTCGGCCTTTATCCCAAACCGTCACGATCCAGAAGTGACTAAAATCGCGATGGAAAAAGTACGGAACGACAAATGGCGTGAAGCCAAAGCGGGCCATGACGGCACGTGGGTGGCCCACCCAGATCTCGTTCCTATGGTGACTCGTATCTTTGAAGACGCCTTGGTTCATAAACCAAATCAAATCAAAATGCAGCGGGATGATGTCACCATTTCGGCCGAAGATCTGCGCAATTACGCAATCGAGGGCGGAAAAATCACCAACAAAGGGCTATGCACCAACATTAACGTGGCGATTTTGTACATGAACGCTTGGCTTCAAGGGCAAGGTGCGGTTGCACTGTATAACCTAATGGAAGACACAGCCACGGCCGAAATCTCTCGTGCACAATTGTGGAACTGGATTCGCCATCCAGATGCGATTTTGGCCGATGGCCGGCCGGTCACCCTATCACTTTGCCGCACCATTATTGGTCAAGAGCTAGATGCGATTCAAGATGAAGTCGGGGAAGAGGCTTTTCAAGCTGGCGAATATGTCTTAGCCGCCAAATTGCTAGATGAGTTGATTACAGACGACAGCTTTATCGACTTCCTGCCCCAAATCGGCTACACCCACCTCTGCTAAAGCAATAACCCACCCAGAACCCTATCTGTAGGACCATAGCGCGCTATGGTCCTACTTAAATACTTTTCAATTTTCACCCAATTGCGGGAGGTTATCCCGCGCCCAAAATCAAAAAAAAGAGAGAATATTATGAGTAATCAAAACGGACATAAAAATGGCTCAAACGGCCACCATTCAGAAGCGGAAAAAATGGCACAAGATTGGGAAACCAATCCACGCTGGGCGGGTATCACCCGGCCGTACGGACCTGAGAAGGTTCTCAACCTGCGGGGTAGCTTTAAAGTTGAGCACACGATCGCCACGATGGGTGCAGAACGCCTCTGGCATCTCATGGAAACAGAGCCTTTTGTACGCACCTTAGGCGCATTAAGCGGCATGCAAGCGGTTCAGATGGTAGAAGCTGGATTAAAAGGCATCTACCTTTCAGGCTGGCAAGTGGCGGCCGATGCCAATTCTTGGGGACAAACCTATCCGGACCAATCGATTTACCCATATGATTCAGCTCCTAAACTAGCTAAACGGATTAACAATGCGTTGCAACGGGCTGACCAAATCGCCCATATGAATGGAGACACCAGCACCCATTGGATGGCCCCTATTTTTGCAGACGGTGAGGCGGGATTTGGCGGCAACTTAAATGCCTTTGAATTGATGAAATGCTTCATAGAAGCGGGTGCTGCAGCGGTCCATTTTGAAGATCAACTTTCTTCAGCTAAAAAATGTGGCCATATGGGGGGCAAGGTTGTCATCCCAGTTCAAGAAGCGATCAACAAACTGGTTGCGGCTCGTTTGGCGGCCGATGTTGCCGGGGTACCTTCTATCGTTGTGGCCCGTACTGACGCAGAATCGGGTAAATTGCTCTCTAGCAATGTAGACGAACGGGATCATCCATTTATCAAAGAAGGTGCACCACGCACGGCCGAAGGCTTCTTCGAAGTCGATTGCGGTCTAGAATACGGCATTATGCGTGGTTTGGCTTATGCCCCATATGCAGACGTCATTTGGTTGGAAACAAGCACGCCAAACTTAGAGCAGTGTCGCAAATTCGCTGAAGCGATCCATGCGGAATTCCCAGGCAAGAAATTAGCCTATAACTGTTCACCCAGCTTCAACTGGCGCTTAAACATCGATGTAGACACCATTGAAACGTTCCAAGAAGAGATCGGCAAAATGGGATATTGCTTCCAATTCGTCACCTTAGCCGGTTTCCACAACCTAAACTTGGGCATGTTCGAGCTAGCCAGCGGATACGCGAAACGCGGGATGGGTGCATATTCAGAAATGCAACAGCGCGAGTTCGATTTAGAAGATGCTGGCTTTAAAGCGATCAAGCACCAAAGCTTTGTAGGGGCAGGTTACTTCGATCAAGTACAGCAAACGGTGATGGCGGGTCAAGCGTCTACCACAGCGATGGAAGGCTCAACAGAAGAGGCTCAGTTCGACCATTAATTCATTCGTCTATTTCTTCCGTTCAGAGGAAATAATTAGGCCCTCCATTTATTTGGGGGGCCTTTTTTATTGTCTCAGGCTCATTAGCTTAACTGCAAGACGGTTAGGAATTACGCACCCTGAGACTTCGGCGCGAGCTCAGTCGAACGCTTGTCAAAGGGTAACGGCTTGGCAATCTTCGGCTAAATCAGTAGGCCGCTCACTATCGCTTGATCAATTATCGAGAGTTGTTATGGAAGATGCTTGGGTAGTAGTAGACGAATCCTTTTTGCCCAACCTCATTTAAAAAGCGGCCGTTATGCCCATTGGCTTCCATAGAGTACAACGCATAAGGTTGGTTCGTACCATCCCCGGCCGCAAATAAAACCATATTGTCCCCCGCCGAGAGCGAAAGGTTGAAATGATTATCTGGCACTTGGCGGCCGTTGGCATCTTGAAAGCTCATTTCATAAAGTGCCGGCTCAAGCGTATTGCTAACCCCATCAACAAACCCACCGTAGTTGACACCGTCTAAAAGAGGGCTGGTCGAACTGGTTAGCTGAACTTCTGAGCCATCGAATCGGCCGTTATCAAGCGGGATAATCGCATAATTCCCAAAGCGAATCGTTGCTTCTAAATTATTTACCGGGTCTACATTAATTTGATCAAAATACTCGATCGTAAATGGTTGAGACCCATTATCACCGGTAAAAATAAGGACATGATTTGCTGATGGGTTGACTGAAACGACCCGAGAGGCAAGCAAAGCACCGGATTGATTATTATAGACACTGATTTCGTGTTGCCCGGTAATGATCGATTCTGCCGCGCGGAAATCACCATATCCAAATGAAGAAGACAAAGTTTCTCCGTTCAGTTCGATGCGGGTTTCTGTCTGACCATCTATTCCAATCGGGGCTAAATGGGCGAACGACAAATCCCCTAACGGTGATTGCCACAGATCTTCTGTCAGGGCACCTTCACCATTAACATGGATGAGTAGTCGAATCAGTTTTCCTTTCCCATCTCCAATTAAAAAGATGGTCATGTTGTCCCCATTGTTTAGCGTTATCGGGTCAGGATCAAAAAGTGTTCGGTCCCCATCGCGCGTCGTATATCGGAATGTGTATTCCCCTGGGGCGAGGTATCTGAAATCACCGGCTTCACCAAAGCTTAAGTCATCTTCAATTATTAGGCCGTTGCTACGCCGCACGTCTAAAGTCGAGTAAGCACCGCTTGTAAATGGGGCTAAATGGACAAATTTAATGCGTGGTGGCTCGATCTCGCTAGCAAGGTAGTCGCCAAATACAGGAACCAATATGGCAGATTCATCTGTATTATTTTTAGTAATGGCATAGATCACCGTTTCAGATAAACCGATTTCTAACCGATCCTGAATCAAAATCTCACCAGATGCTGTTGTTATCGTCAGTGAATGTTCACCTTCGTTGTACACATTCGGCTCAGAGATTTCCCCCCAATCAAGCGTTTCACGATACTCTTCACTAAAGTTAATTTGTACCGACTCGCTATCTGCATCGCTGTAGAAATTGGCAAAGGCTACGCGAGGTAGATCAAACATCGGTTCCCCGACTTGGGTCATAAACCCACCTTCACCATCATTGACGTACATATAGGCGGCGATAGGTTTGTTCCGGCCGTCGCCCACAATCAATAGGTACTGCAGGTCACCTTGGTTATAACCAAATGTTTGCAGATCGATAAACGTCAATGCACCACTTGCGGATGTCACTTTATAGCTGGTCAAAGGCTCAACCAACTGATCGGTGTCGGCCGGGTTAAACTCACCGTAGATCAGGTTGTCCCGCACCATAATGTTGTTGTCTTTTCGAATATCAATAGACGTACCGGATAAATTGCCACTTAAAGGGGCAAAATGGCCAAATGTGATCGCTGCGGCCGACGGATCAGCTTTGATAATATCGTCGTCAATCACAACGATATCGAAGGCTTGATTGACATTATCCCCAACAAATAAAATCGTATATTTTTTATCTTCTACAAATGTAACTTGTTTCGAGACAAATGGGGTTTCGTCTTCACCTACTGGAAATACCGCGATTGTATGCTCACCTGCAGGGTAGCTTAAGCGAGGTGTAGACCACCCATAGATAAATTCATCAACAACTGCGGTACCATTAATCTCGACACGAATAGCCGCATCTCCCTCTTCAAATGGAGCGAAATTTGCAACACGCATGCCAACATCGGCTTGAGCGATCACAGGTGACAATGTCTTTACAAGTATGAATGGTGCACAGGCGATTAATAAAAGCACCAAGTATTTTCTATACGCGAAGTTGATATGCATAAATAAAAAAGCTCAAAAGGGCGTAAAAACACCTCGCTCAATTATCTTTCGTGTGCCTTGCTACTGCGCTTACGAAACGCTCCAATTTATGTAAATTAGGGCACACTTACAACGTGCGATTTTCATCACAAAATTAGAGAGAAATTTAAGTTAAATCAGCCTGCAATGAGGCTACAGCCGATGAATATGGTCGGTCATCCGTGCAGCGCGTGTGACCGCCTTCACATCGTGGACCCTTAAAAGCTGCACACCCTGAGTAATGCCGTGCACACAGGTTGCAATGGTGCCTTCAACCCGCTCGTTTACCGGCAATCCACCTAAATAGGTACCGATAAAACCTTTACGCGATGTCCCCAGCAAGACCGGATAACCGATATCGACAATTTGGGACAAGTTGTGCAGCAGTTGCAAATTTTGGGGTGCCGTTTTGCCAAATCCTATTCCTGGATCAAGCATTAGGTTTTCTTCGGCGATACCGGCTTTCAGAGCAATCTCGACAGATTGTTTAAGCTCGGTAACGATCTCTGATATCAGGTCGGTATATTCAAAATAACCGTAATAACCACCTGCTCCGTCATCTTTTTGCAAGCGAGGGCGATTTCGGCCGTTGTGCATCAACACCACTGGGCAGCTCGCCTCGGCCGCAACTTGGGCGATATCTAGGTTTTCTTTAAACCCCCAAATATCATTGACCCAATCTGCACCTGCAGCAAGGGCAGCGGCCGCAGTTTTAGCCCGATACGTATCAACGGAGATAACCGTATTTGGTAAAGCTGCCCGCACTTCTTTGATTACGTCTAAAATGCGAGCCCGTTCCGTATCGCCATCGATTGGCGCACTACCCGGCCGGGTGCTTTCCCCACCAATGTCAATGATATCGGCACCATCAGCCACTTGGGCAATCGCTTGAGCAACCGCCTTATCAACCATTTGTGCTTTCGTCAAACCGATAGCAACCCCATCTTCACTAAAGCTGTCAGGGGTGGCATTTAGTATGCCCATCACATAGGTGTGCTTTCCCCAAACAATTGGGGCTGGTGGACGGTTAAGCATCTGGTTTGATTGAATCATAATTAGTGGAATCAACTGTAAATGTTTTTACAACTGAGCCAATCTCTTCTTGGGTCAATTTATTCATCAAGGTTTGGATCGTTTCCCCCACACTTGGATGCATAAGATTTGGCGCGATATCGGCCAAAGGCACCAACACAAAAGCCCGGCCGGTTACTTCTTTATGGGGAATAATCAACCGCTCGGTCACCAGCTCGACATCTTCATAAAATAATAGGTCGATGTCAATTAAGCGTGGCCCCCAACGCAGCCCGTCTAAGCGGCCGATCGTTTTCTCTAGCTCTTTGACAGCGTCTAAAAAGTCTAGCGGCTCGAGTTGGGTGGTCCCACTCGCACATAAATTGAAAAAAGAAGCTTGGTCCTGCACCGGTCCCCAAGGGGCGGTTTCATAAACGGCCGAAATTTTCTCCAGCTGCATCATGTCTTCTAACCCTGCTAAGGCACGTTCCAAATTCTCCTCTCGGTTCCCCAAGTTTGTTCCCAAACTTAAGTAGATCGAACGATGTTTTTTTGCTTGTATTGTCATTATTTCTTGAGAAATCGTCCTCATATTTTCAGCCAAGCTGTAAAAATCAGAACATTTAATTAAATTTTTGAGTTTATGCTTTTGGCTGTCAGACAGAAATTCGGGACGCCTATCGGATTAGTATAAATTTCCAAAGCCTACCTTTTGTTTGACCACATCATCGGTAAATGAGTTTGACAGGTTCTACAGCTTTATCAATTTATTTTTCATGTTGTTCCGAGAATAAAATATGACCCGTTTGCATCATATATCGTCCCCGCACGTCGGCCGTAAACTAACGATTGCGTTTATTTCTACTCTACTTCTGCTACTGGCTGGCTTAAATCATACGTCGGCCAGTCCAGATGTTGTCACTTTTGAATACGAGTTTGACCGTTCTAAGTTGCCAAATCTGAATTCAACCGAGTTAACAGTGCTCATCTCGGTGGGAGATGCAACCGGCATTCAGATTAGAGACGAGCGTAGAGCGTCTGTCTCGTTCACCCACCTAAGAGAAAGCCAGGAAATTATGGTGACCTCTGAAGCTCAAACACTCATCGTCGAGCTGGCAGGGGTAACAGATTTTAACCAACTGGGGGACATTTCAAAAGCAAACCTCAAAGATAATAAATTGTGGGCATGGTCCCATTCTTTTGATGACAATCATTTTTTAGAAGAAGCGATCAATATAATGCAAAAGCATGATTTACCAGCCACAATGTATGTTGTGGGGGATTGGATCGACAGTGGATACCCATGGGAAGGCGACCTCACGGCGCTGGAGCTACATCAGTTGATGGATGCTGGCTGGAGCATCGGCAATCATACCCTGGACCATGATAATAATTGCGGTATTCAACCAAGCTTGTCCGAACGCCGTCAAAGTATTCTGCAAACTGAAATCGCTTTAAAAGAGGTGATTCAAACATCAAACCGGCCGAACTACAAAGTTATTTCTTTCGCCGTACCCTGTGGTGGTACAGACCGATTTAATGATTACCATCAAATTGTTCAAAAGCTGCGTGATGAGGGAAAGACCGATCTACTTTTTAGTGAAGGGGGGCATGAAGCGCCTTTGCACATCGATGCCTCTCCTCACTTTGATTTTAATCTTCAAATTAAACGAGATTTGGCAATAGATGGTGAAGAAGACAATACGGCCGAAATCAAAGCGATTTTTGATTCAGCCAGCCTGAACGCCAGAACCAAATCAGCGGGCGTTTTTTGGTATAACTCTTTTTCCCACGGGGCACGAACATTTGGAAACAACGCCTACAAGTTAAACGCGGTTGCCGAATATTTTGTCGCGACTTATGGAAAAAAAGGCTCTGACGAGGCTTGGATGGCACCGGCCGACGAAATTTACAGCTATTTACTCGTGCGTGATCTAACAACGATAACGACGGCGGTCACATCGCCACCCATTGAACCAACACCGACTGAAACACCACAGCCTAGCAGCACCCCGACCGCCACCCCCAATAGCAGCCTGCCGACGGTTGAACCAACAGCAACGCTTGACTTTATGGTGACTTCAACCCCGATAGCACCGGCTGGAGAGCACACTGTGTCGAAGTTGTATCTGCCTTATTTAATGAAACAAGTTTCAAGGTCGTCAGATTAACGCAAGACTCTCCCCAAAATTGAGTATTTTTCATAGTTGCTGTATAAACTCGATCTATGACTAGAATGAGAAAAATCGTGCTATCAATATTTGGAATCATTATTCTTCTAGGGGGCGCTGGTTATATCGGCATCGGGCTTTCGTTGCATGGGATTTTGACCGACATCAGCAACGGATGTCGTAATCGTTCAAACAGACCTGACGTCTTTTCAGATGTGACAGATTACTTTGATCCGGCCAACCCGGATCTCACTCAATATTTCATGCAAGAGTATGAAACGGTCACCTTTGAAAGCCGCGAAGCAGGACTTAATCTTTCAGGGTGGTATGTGCCAGGAGAGGTAGATGGGGCAGCTGTGATTAGCGTGCACGGGATTGGATCATGCAAATACTCAGTGGTGAACCTGACACAGGCGGGCATGTTGAACAAAGCGGGCTATTCAGTTTTGATTATGGATGTACGAGACGCAGGTGATTCTGATTTTGAGGACGGCCGTTCTGCGATCGGAAATGAAGAATATCTGGATGTGTTGGGAGGCTTTGATTGGCTTCAGTCTGAAAAAGAGCATACGCCGGATCAAATTGGGATCTTAGGCAATTCACTGGGTGCCGCAACCGCACTAATCGCGTTTTCGCAAGAACCAGATTTGGCAGCAGCATTTGTTGATTCCCCTTTTGACAACTTACCTCAAATTATTCGCGAAGAGCTATCACGGGAAGGCTATCCTCAGTTTTTATATGCTTCCGGCTTGATAGCGGCTCGACTTAGGGGAGACGACATCGCGTTCAATAACCCACACAATGCGATCGACAATGCAAACGGCCGGCCGATCTTCATCGTGCACGGTACAGGCGACACCCGCATCGGTGTACACCACTCCGAACAGCTGGGGCAACGGGGGATAGATCAGGGGGCCGATGTAACCGTTTGGATCGAAGATGGATTTGAACATGTTAAAATGGTTGGGCAAATTCCTGAAGAATATGAACGCAGGCTTGTCTCCTTTTTTGACCAAGCGCTTCGATAAATATCAATGATTTCCTTTAGTTTGAACCTGAGCCAAAGCTAAAGATCGCGGAAAGACGTGTCACATTTGAAAAATAGGCACGTCTTTTTTGTTGCCTCTCGCCTAATTTTTCGTATTTAGCATCTCAAGCGAAGGGCAAAATGTTAACCATTTCATAACCTAACTTAGAACGAAATAAAGGAAAATCCCTCATTAATTAGATTTCTAATAAGCGAAATTCGAAAACTTAACGCGATCTTCACCAAAAAATCAATCAGGATCGAAAGATTCGTGTGCTATATACCTAGTGCACTTCTCTCTGGGGAGAGTTAAACTTTCACTGCTTTCCATACCCAACTGTTTAATGAATTACTTTTCGAATGAGTCTGATTACACTTTCGACTTTTGCTTGAAATCTATAATCCTGCTGACTCGATCAATTATTTGATATGAGCACACCACCATCAAGAATCAGTTCGTCATCTAATGACACACAGAACCAACAGCAGGAAGACGGACCACACGAAGATATGAAGCAAAACTATATATTCACTTGGAAAGCTTTAGGATTATTATTCATTATATTTTTAACCGTAGGGGTTTGCTTAGCTAGCATTTCGGGGACGCAAACACAATCAGAAGAGGCTACATCTGAGGCAGCAAGCACTGATGCGCCGGCTTTAGAAGTAGAGAATACGGCTGAGTTAATAAAGACGGCTCAAGAGACCAACACCAACCTGGCGGCAAACAAACTTGCAACCGACACAATGGTCTATTTGCCATATGTCACCCACAATGAAAGCCCTGAACCATCGGCCGATTGCGGTGGCTTAATCCAAGAAGCGGAGGCGGGCCGCTTTTATGGAGATATGCGCGTTGGCAGCGATAATGGAGCCAGCGGCTCTCAGTTTATTCATGTGCCGGGTGCTGCAGGGCAAGCAAATTTAAATTTTAACGCCGATCATCGAGCAGACTACTGCGTCAATATTGTTACGGCCGGAACCTATATTATTCGTGGCTGGACAAACTCGGCCGATATTGAAAGCGACTCGTTTTTCGTCACCATTGACAACAGCCCAAGTCAGGGCCACCTTTGGGAAACACCAAAGCACAGCGGCTTCCAAGAAGACGTGGTGAATGACCGTGGCAAAACCGACCCTACAACATTCTTTTTAACCACTGGGAACCACACCCTTTCAATCGTTTATAGAGAAGCAAATACGAAACTAGATCGTTTCGAGTTTATCTTGTCCGGTTCTGCCCCTGCGGCAACTGCGACACCAAACGGAAACACCGGTGGTGGTGGCGAGATCTTGCCCACCCGCCCATCTGAAGGTGGTGGTCCAGAGCCAACTCCAACCCCATACTCATCTACCGGCAATTTAGACGGATGGCCAATGGCTGGTGCAAATGTAGAACGTACATCGTCTGTTGCGGCTGGCGTTAATCCACGCGCAGAAAGCAACTTTGGCGTCAAATGGTATCGGCCGATTGAAGCCTATATCGGCCAGCATGTTCAACTGATTGCGGCCCGAGACAAAATCTATGCAGCCACAGCGAAAGGGCTGTATGCGCTAGAAATGACGACGGGTAACTTAGCTTGGCGCTTTGATACAGAATTGCCGCTCGGGCACTCCCCCACCGTAGACGGTGATCGCATTTTTGTTGGTGGGTTTGATAAACGCGTTTACGGACTTAATGCTGATACCGGTGCACTGCTGTGGACGTTTGAAGGAGCCAACGGTGGCTTTAGCACCAACCCGGTTGTGATCGACAATCAGGTTTTGTTAGGCAGTCGCGACGGTTACTTCTACTCAATCAATCGTGACAATGGGTCACTGAACTGGCAATATCCACCCGCAGGTCAAAACCCACTAGGCCCCATTCTATATTCGGCCGCTTATAAAGATGGCAAAGTCTATTTTGCGGCCAATGACAACTACGGCTATGCGGTCAACATTAGTGATGGATCTTTGGCATGGCGTTCGCAAAAACTGCCAGGTGACGGATACCAAGCGTATTGGCCCGTAGTGTATGAAAACTACGTCATCTTCTCAGCAGCGTCGCCGTACGTCGAAGGTGGTACCCCCGGAGCACATTCGATTCCAGATGGTGGATATGGGTTTGACTACGCTAAGACAATTCAGCGTGACGACATTTACCCCAATGGGAAAGACCGAGTGGCAGGTGCAGACGTTGCCCAATATTTAGAGCGCAAGCCATGGCGCCGTGGTGTCATCTTAATCAACACCTCAAATGGTCAAGAATACACGCTAGATACTGACGGGGATGGAAATCCAGAATATGCCCCATTCTTGTATGCAGGCACAAAATCGGGCAACCGCTATCCACCTTTGGTGATTAACGGTGAAATCTTCGCCCAATCGATGTCACAATCGCTTTCAGGCTGGGAAATTTCACGCGGCAGTTTAGCCCGATGGACCCCTGGTGGCACCGGTGTCGGCTATGTTGGTTCTAGCCATGCGATTGATGAGCCATTTGCAGATTCGGCCGCAGGCAATATTGTTTATACCAACTTATGCTGCGATCGTGTTGGCGGCTTTTATGAAGTCAACGGTGGAAGTTCAGGAACTTTATGGAGCTATAGCAACAGCTTAGAAACAGTTGCTTTGGACAACCCAGAATCCTGGCGCACCGCCTTGGCCCCCGGTTATGATGCGATGTGGTGGGAATCATCGATGTATGTCGACCTGCCTCGCTTAACCGGTGCATATGGTGGTCCAAACGGCATCTACCATAACCATTCAATCCAAAGCCCGATCATCCCATACAAAGACATGCTCTTTGTCCATCGGAGTAATGCGATTATCGCGCTAGGGCCAGACTCGATCGCTTTAACGCAAAAGAGCAACAACGAAAGTGTCGAAGCATATGAAAACCGGGTCCGTAGTCAGCACCCTCAAATCGCTTTACCAACCTTGGCAGCGAATGAATCAGGCGGCCGGGCTAGCACATTAACGGGTCAAGAAGTGCAAGAGCTGCTTGATTATGAAATCAGCAAAATGATTGCGGCCGGCCATTTACGCCCAGGCTATTACAACGGCACTCGCGGATACAATGAGTTTGTGAATGCCTATGAAAATCCGGGAGAAACGCTGGTCACTCTAGTGGAAGCATATCCGTATGTTTCTCGCTCGTTACAGCCGCAGCTGCGTCAATATATAGACGAGCATTACAACCGTTATTTCGCCAACGGCATGATCGGCCGAATCGGTTATCAGGGGCTGGCTGCACGCGAATGGATGCCGGTTCCACCTGAAGTTCAGGCGACCATGAATAGCAAAGGGAATACCAACTCTGCTACCGCTGGTTCAGGCTGGACCTATCAGCAATACAACCTGTATGCGATGTGGAAATATGCGGATCTGTTTTATATAGGCGATCAAAACAAACTGAATGAGATTTACGGACATGCCAACTCTAAATTGAGCAAAGAGCTACCGAGTGGCCAGACTTTAACCGAGCATATTTGGCTAGACAACGGATACATTGCTGGCTATATCGGCTTCTTAAATCTGCAAGAATTAGCAGGCAAGAGTGGGTCAGATGCGGCCCTACGCAATGAGATCTCCGGCAAGTTGAACACGCTGCAACAGCGACGTGCGAACAATTTCTCGAAAGATCAGCCGTTTATCAACACGTCTGGCGGCAACTACTACAAACGCAGCTTTAATGTGGCTCGCAACTTTATCTATATGACACCAGAGCTTGGAGAATATCTTCGCAACAATTCCTTCGGCCAAGTCAGCGGTGCCATTCAGGAATATGAGTCAGTTGCCCCTTACTGGGTTTCAACCCGGTACGAAGCGACAGTTCAAGAGATGAGTAGCGACAATTTATACACCCATAACAGCATGTTTAAAGCAAAGGCGTATATTTTAAACGAATCGCAAGATCAGCTGCGCAAATATATCGACTCCCCCGCATTTGGGGTCGGTGATTTACATTATATTCAAACGCTGACAATGTCTCTAGAGCCATAGCCCCGGTCGGTTTTAAAGTCGTGATCGCAACATTGGTAGGTTCAACCTATTCTTAGGATAAAGTTGAACCTGCCGATGCAGGTCGGTTCTTGATCAAAAAGCCTTCATCAATTCTGGAAAAATATTAAAACCCTCAAATCCGGAGCCTCTAGAATTTGGTTTTCAAATTAAATTGTAGTCCTTCTATCTCCCCACAAAACTAAGTAAAAAAAGATATTCCCTCTCTGGGTGCATGATTTCGTGACGTACTTTTGCGATTCTTAGCGAAGTGCCGCTTCACTTTGTTGATCCGGATAAGGAGTAAAACGGTTGTTAACGATAAGGCAAAGAAGGCAATGATCGATCTGAATTGCGAAATCAGGATCCAATGCCCCAAAGCTAGAAACACGGCTAAGTAAACGGTACGATGCAGGCTTTTCCACCATTTACCTAATAAACGCATGCTTGCGGAAAAAGAAGTGAGCGCTAATAAAAGTAAGATGAAGAAGCTGGCTAAACCAAGTTGAGCAGCTGGCCGATTGCGAACATCTTGCCACAAAACCTCTAGATTTAATCCCATTTCGAATCCAGCAAAAATCAGAAGATGCATGGTTGCATACATAAATGAATATAACCCAATCAATTTTCTCAATGGCAATAGACTTTTCCACCCAAATAATATATTTAGGGGGGTTAGGGCTAAAGAGATAACCAAGAGCCAAACAGAGATATTGCCTGTAAATGAGAGAGCAGCCCCCTCTAAATCGCTTTGGAGATGATATCGAGCAGTTTCTCGGCCGATGAAAATCGCAAGTGGAATTAAGCACCCGATATGCGATATAAATTTCAAGATATTTCTTTTAAGTTGCCGATCCTGCTGCAAGTGGTGAGAGAAAGGAAGGTGAGAGTAGTTTATATTGATCATAGTTTTCCGTTCGTCTTTAATTAACTTAGTAGTACTAAACGTTTTCTCTGCCAAGGCACAAAAGTCTTTAGAAAAATTAGACATGCGATGTCTAGAGCAAGAAATTTGAGTAACTTAATTAAAGTTTGGATGAACAGAAAACATCAATGACCACCAGCGCAATAAGAGGAAAATGACCGGCAAAAAAATTGACATCTTGGCAAATTAGACAATTTTGACGTAAAAATGAGTAGAATTTAGGTTGAGTTCATTCAAAAGCTATCGTTTAATAAACAATATGTTTCAGGATGGGAAAATCATTCACAAACTTTAGCTTTTAAGTGTCGCTAGTAATTCTTCTTCAGAGTTTTTTAGTGATGCTGACGCCTACCTAATCTTATGCAATAAAATTTAATACGATTCACAATTCTTGGGGAGAAGGCTATTTGATCGAATCTTGGAGGAATCAATGAAGCAAGAATGGGGAAAACAATTAAAAAAGTTTAGATTGCGCACGGGCTTGTCGCAGCATGAATTTTCTGATGCTATCTCTATAGAAATGGCAGAGCTAAATGAGGCAACTCGCGCCAAGCTAAAAGATCACAACATCGAAAATATAATCTTATCGAACTCAGAAATCAGTCGGTACGAAACTGGAAAACGGATCCCCCGTTTCAGAAGCCGCCTCATCTCGCTTATTTTCATACTGGTTCGGTTAAATGGGATCAATTCACTTGAGGAAGCAAACACATGGCTAGAACAAGCTGATCAGGGGCCCTTAACAGAAAAAGAAATTGATATTGTTTTTGACAGCCAAGATCACAATAAAAAAGCAGGTTTAAATAAAACATTATCAAAGACGCTGACAGAACAACCGGTTGGTTTAACCATGCCCCAATTTGCAATGTGGTCCAGCTTACTGGCCATCGTCATTATTTTGTTGGGGGTTATTTATTTTTTACAGTCGGATAGAGCAACGCAAACTGAGCCTTTAACAGAATCAAGAAGTGAATCATCCAAAATAACCTCGTCGGAACAGCTAGAAGGTAGTGAAAACAACGTCTCTTTACCAGAAGAAGAACCAGAAGAAGAAGCTTCATCCCAAACAGATATGGAGAATCTTTATTTAATTGGGGATTTTTCTAAAGGGATCGAAGGGTGGATGTCATTTCAAAACGAGGAGAATATGCATGAATTTTCAGTTGAGACAGAAGCTTTGTGCACAGATATCGCTTCGGCCGGGCCATATTTCTTAGATTTAAGATTTTGGCGAGATCAAGTCCCCGTTCTTGCAAACACCCAGTACAAACTTTCAATGGATGTAAAAAGCACGGTAGACAGAAATATCACTCTCATTTTAGCAAACCAAGATTTCAATAAATGGTATTTGTTTACTGTAGAAGAAGTAAAAGTGGGCGAGCAAACGCTTGAAATTGAATTTAGTCAGCAAATAGCAGATCCAGTTGCTAGCTTCAGCCTCTTTCTGGGAGGGCAAGCTCCGGGAGAACTTTGCTTTGATAATATCGAAATTGAGCAAATTGGAACCTTTAAAGATTCAGCCGACCCACCTCAACAAACGGCCGACAATATGCTTCAAGTGGAGCCCTTTGCAAAAGGCTGGCTAGAGAATTGGCTATTGCACGTTTTTCAGGAACCTGTCTATACGATTCATTTTAAAGAGCAATCGGTCTGCTTTTTGATTGATAAATACGTTGACTATCTTGGGCAAATAAACTTTAGGCAAGAAGAAATTGATTTGGCCGCAGGAGCCAACTACGAGATCTCATTTGATGCGACCGCCTCCGTAAAAGATCAAATCTCAGTCAACATCAAACTAGGCGAAAGTGTCGATGAAGTCTGGACCCTGACTGAGGGGAATCAGCTCATTACTCATAGTTTCCAATCTGATATAGATCAAGCAGATCAAACATTTTTAGTACATTTAAGCGGCCCAGATGGCAGTGAAGTGTGCTTCAGCGATATCGCTTTGGTTCCCAAGAATTAGATTGTTTGCCATCTATATCAACCGCCAGAAATCTATCTAACCTGAATTCTGTTTAAGCATTTTAAGCTGTTTTTAGCAACGGATGGCACTAATTTTGAATCGTATTTCCGGGTATATCTGTGTAATCCGTTGCAATTAGTCCTTATGCAAAACTCAGGTTATCTAACAAAATAAAGAGCTGACAGGTTTTCTAGGTTGAAAAGTTGCGCTTACC
>JAHDEB010000108.1:2120-19200 GCA_020629055.1 Chloroflexota bacterium | reverse complement strand
GTTGGGGGAGACGCTTTAGGAGGAGTAACTAGTTACTAGTGATTAGTGGGTAGTGGTCGGTAGGTCAGTGGTCGGTAGGTCGGTTGAAGCTAGCCAACCATCCATCCAACAAACAAAAATTAATCTTATGAAGAAATTATCAGCTATTTTAGGACTTTTAATCATTGTATTTGTGTCGGCATGTGGCACGCTGGGCGGCGGCGAGTCGGCCGGTGGGGCTGTTGGTGTCAATCAATTGGCGACGCCGACTCCGTTGCCAACCCCGATCGTGCCAGAAAAACCGCAGTACACGGTTCAACAGGGGACGGTGGTGAATCGGGTGAAGTTTACCGGCCGGGTTTCGCCGGTCAACGAAGCGCAGCTATCGTTTACGACCTCGGGGCCGGTGAGCGCGGTAAATGTTTCGCAGGGGGATGAGGTGACGGCCGGGACGATTTTGGCCTCACTGAACATCGATGCGCAGGAAAAAGAGGTGCGCAACGCCGAACGGGAGCTGGTCAACGCCCAACGCAATTTGGAATTGGCCGAGCAAGCGCATGTTGAAAAGCTGCTCGACGCAGAGATCGCACTACAACGGTTTATCACCGAAAACAGTCAGAGTAGCGATCAGGGTGAAGCGCTGCTGAACCAAGAAAAAGCGGTCGGGCAGGCGCAAGAGCGTGTAGACGGAGCCGCTCGGGATTATCAATATGCGCTGAGTGACCCGAACAGTGATCAAGCCTATATCGACGCTCTGTCAAAAGCGTTGGAAGCGGCCGAGCAGGATTTGCTGCTGGCCCAAAAGGGATTAACCCGAGTCCAGAAATCAGCCGGTGGGTCAGCCACAAAAGGGAAAAAAATTGAACAGATTCAGGCGGAAAACAACTATCGAAAACTGCTTGAAGGGATCGGGCCTGAAACGCAGTGGGCGGTCGAACGGGCGGAAGGGGTGCTGGCTGAAGCCAAAGAAAATCTAAACAACGCCCAACTGGTGGCCCCTTTTGACGGCCGGGTGTTGTCTGTGAATGTCAAACGAGGTGGGCAGGCGGAGCCGTATAAAGCGGTGGTTGTGATGGCCAAGCTCGATGATCTTGAACTGACCGCCAACTTGGATGCGACAACGCTGGCGAAGCTGAGCATCGGCCAAGGGGCAACGGTGCAGCTGCTCAATCGGCCGGGTGAAACCCTAACCGGTGACCTGCGCACGCTGCCGTATCCGTACGGCGGGGGGAGTGGGGCGAACAGCAACAACGAAGAAAAAGTGGCCCGTATCTCGATCAATGAAGAGACGGAGCTGACGCTGGGTGAACTGGCTGATGTTGAAATCGCCTTGCAAGAAAAGTCGGGCGTGCTGTGGCTGCCACCGGCCGCGATTCGGCAGTTTCAAGGGCGCAAGTTTGTGGTGGTGCAAACGGGTGACGGGCAACAGCGGGTTGACGTCCGTTTGGGCATCGAAAGCGAAGACCGTGTGGAAATCCTGGAAGGGGTTGAAGCGGGTCAAACGATCATCGGGGAATAAGGCGATCAGAGGATTTCAGATGGGTAATTATTTTTTCGATCGCCCAAAAGCGTTATGAGTGAACCATTTATTGTGAGCGAAAACTTGGTCAAGATTTTTAAAGTCGCCGACCTTGAGGTCATCGCCCTGCAGGGGCTAGACATTACGATCAACAAAGGGGAGATGGTCGGTATCGTCGGAACGTCCGGCTCTGGCAAAAGTACATTTTTGAACATTATCGGCGGGTTGCTGACCCCATCGGCCGGCACGATTACGGTGGGGGGACGGGATTTGCTCAAGGCGACACCGGCCGAGTTAGACCGGTATCGACGGGATGAAGTCGGCTTCATTTGGCAGCAGTCGGCTCGGAATATGATCCCGTATCTGACGACCGAAGAAAACATCGCGTTGCCGATGACGATGGCGGGAGCCGAACGCAAGGCGCAGCAGGAATGGACAAAAGAGCTGCTAGATGCGACCGGTTTATACGACCATCGCAAACATAAATTGGCCCAGCTTTCGGGCGGCCAGCAGCAGCGGGTGGCGATTGCGATCGCCTTGGCCAATCGGCCAACGTTGCTGTTGGGTGATGAACCGACGGGGGAGTTGGATTCAGCGACGGCCGATGATGTGCTGGCGCTGTTCCAGACTTTAAACGAGCGGTTTGGCTTAACGACGGTCATTGTGACCCACGACCAGCAGGTGGCCCGTGCGGTGAACCGGGTGATTACGGTGCGTGACGGCCGGACCAGCAGTGAAACGGTGCGCCGTTCCGGTCAGAAAACGGTCGCCAGCGAGCTTGCTGGCACCACATCGTTTGATGAATACGTGGTCATCGATCAGGTAGGCCGGTTGCAAATACCGCCGGAGATTCAAGAAAAGGTGCAGATCGGAAAACGGGCCACCCTTTCTTTAACAGAGGATGGGGACATTTTGATTAAACGGGTAGAGGCTGATCGGCTGGTTGAACAGGCGATGCCCAATCTGCCCGAAATGGGTGATGGGGCGGGCCCAAACATAACAAAACGAACGTGGAAATTTTGGAAAAGGTGATTCTGTAGGATCTGCTAAAACGAGATCAGGAGAGATTTTATGATGAAACGAACGATTATATTTTTATTGGTTATTTTCGCTTTAACAGCGTGTGGTACGGGGAGCCAGAGCGATGAGATCATTCCCCCTGCCGGTGTGAGTGATGATGCGGTTGAAAGTAACTTAGCCGATGCAAAGCAAGTGATTACATTTGCGGTGAACTCTTTTGAGCAAGGGCTGTACGAAGGTCGAATTGAGGGGTTCGAAAAGAACAATCCTAACATGCGCCTTGAGATTGTGACCGTAGAAGAAATTTTGGGGAGCTCGATTTTCGATGCGAGCCAATTGACGGCGGAGCAGGCGATCAAGCTGGCGAAATCGGCCGATGTACTGGCCCTAGCACCTAATCAATTGATGATTGACCAAGAGCTGGTGCTGAATTTAGCTCCGTTGATGGATGGGGATAATCAAGTTTCGGCCGATGACTTTTTACCCGGCATTCTAGAACAGCATCAACAAAACGGTGGAACATGGGCGTTGCCTACCTCAGCAACTTACGCGCTGATGTTTTACAACAAAACGATGTTTGACGCGGCCGGTGTCGCCTACCCGGAAAACGGCTGGAGCTGGTCTGACTTCTTGTCAAAGGCTAAGGCGCTGACCAAAACAGACGGTTCTCAGTGGGGATTTAGCTCTGGGTTTATTCCGCCAAGCTGGATGATAGAAGCGTATGCGCAAACCCCGATTTATGACACAAGCGTGCAGCCAGCAAAGATCAACCTGAACGACCCCAAAGTGGTCGAGGCGGTTAAATGGTATGCGGAGCTAACTTCTTTGCATCAGGTGTCACAATCATTTGCTGATTTTGGTGAAGGGGGTGTGTCGTTTGAAGATCCGGCCGAAATTAGCGCGATGTGGATGGCAACGTCTGACAGTCTGGGCTTTTTTTCCGGTGACGTTGAAAACGTGGGGGCTGTTTCGTTTCCGATCGCCAATGAGGATGACCTTAGTTCGCCAATTGGATCGGTTTTTGCCGGTGGCAGCGCATTTAGCATTAGCGCAGGTAGCAACAAGGTGGATGGGGCCTGGCGCTGGATCAAGTTTTTGTCTCAGCAAGATTCGCAAGAGAGTGAACTCTTGGGTGTGACCGCATTACCGGCCCGGCGGGCAGCAGCGGAAGCGGATGGGGTATTGGAAAGGTTTGGCAATGCGGCTGACGCGATTCGTTTTGCGCTCGACCATGCATTTGTTCCCACCCAACCCCCTGGGGATGTTGACCTTAGCTTTCTTGCTTCACAGGTTGCTGACGATGGTCAGAATGCAGAGCAGGTTTTGGACGAAGCTCAGGCGACGGCCGAGGCGGCCCTGAAAAAACAGGTTGAAGATCAAGACAGCGCGACGCCGGTCCCTGAATTTACTGTCGCAGAGCCACCGAGTGAGCAGGTTGAAGAAGGGCAGACGGTGATCAATTTTATTGTGATGAACGGTGATACGACCCCGTTTAAACAAGCGGCCGAGCAGTTTCAGAAAGCGAATCCTTCGATTGTAGTAAAGGTTAAAGAGCCGAATTACTTTTCCTCGAGCGGATTTAGTTTAGAAAGCATCGCAGAAGAGGCGGACTGTATGTTGGCCCCCAGCGAATTTGTGAGCGAGTTTAACTTAAATTCTGTGTTGGCCATTCAACCTTTCATCGATGCGGACCCTGAGATAAGTGTGGATGATTTTTACCCGGCCGCACTTGAGTCTTTTAACAATGAAGGGCAGTTGATGGGGGTGCCATCTGAGATCTTGATGAAGGTTCTGGGTTATGACAAAGCGAAGTTCGATGCGGCCGGGCTCCCTTACCCTCAGCTTGGTTGGACGATGGATGAATTTTTACAAACGGCCGTTGCTTTAACAGACGGCAATAACGATCGTACAAAAACCTATGGCTTTGTCCCATCTGATTCAGAAATCAAAGACATTCTGCTGATGATGTCCCGCCATGGGGCCCAGTTTGTTGATGACACGACGAATCCTGAAACCCTCACCTTTACCCATCCTGACACTATTTCAGCGATGCGCTGGTACACCAATTTAAGCACAGAGCACGGGGCAAAACCGAAGCCACAGGTGTGGGACGGATTCGCTTTTGTCGATACGATCGGCCTAAAGTTGAATGGGCAAGCCGCGATGTGGGCTGAAGGTGGATCAATGGGTGTGATTATGATCGACGCTAGCGGCGGCGCTCCTGAAGATCCAGATGCGGGCAAAGAGATCGGTTATGCGCCTTATCCAACAGGCAAAGGAGGATCCGTGTTTGACAGCACAAACGGGCTGTTTATTTCGGCAAATTCTGAAAACCGACAGGCGTGTTGGGAATGGATCAAGCATGTGGTGACTTCGCCGTCATTGGTCGCAGACGGCTCCCCGGCACATATTCCGACCGCCACATCGGCCGAATATGCGCAGATCGCCGGTGCAGACAAAGCCGACCTGTTTATCAAGATTCTAGCGGGTAGTGAAGAGGCATCTGAACAAGATCTGTATTTTAATGGGGGTGGGTGGATTTCATTGACATCGTTTTTGCTTGAAAAAGCCCATACCGCCATCGTGGTAGATGGGGTGTCTGTCGAAGATGCTTTGCAAGAGGCACAAATCAAGGCGGATAACCTGCGGGCATGTGTGGTAGAGAAAGATGCGTTTGATGATGGACAAGCCCAATTTGAATGTTTTTCGACCGTTGATCCAAGTTTCCAAAACTTTGGCTTAGGCGGTTAATGACAGTTGTGGTCGCTTCAGCAATGGAGCGGCCACGATTTCAGAAACAAAAGTAACTATACAGTTGTCCCATTTCTTTTGACTGGATTAACAAGATCAACAGGATTATTTTGCTCTTCATCCTGTAAATACTGTTGATCCTATCGGGAAACATAGAGACACCTGTATAGTCACAAACAAAATATGATGACAGATGAAACAATTATCGAAATTAAAGGTCTGACTCGAACCTATCGAGTGGGTAATCGAGAAATTCCGGCCCTGCAAGGGGTTGATTTGTCGATTCCAAAAGGAAAACTGATCGCTTTGCGCGGCCGGTCGGGTAGCGGCAAAACCACGCTGCTAAACTGCATGAGTGGGCTAGACTTGCCCACGTCGGGCGATGTTGTGTTTGACGGCAACTCTGTGACCGAGATGAGCGAACGATCGTTGGTTGAGCTACGGCGGCGTCGCTTGGGGTTCATTTTCCAATCTCATGCCCTATTACCCACCTATTCGGCCGCAGAGAACATCGATTTGATGTTACGCTTGGCCGACTGGCCGGTTAATCAGCGCAAACCACGCACTCAAGAAGTGCTGGCACAGGTTGGGATGGGCAGCTGGCACGACCATCGGGCATTTGAACTGTCTGGTGGGCAGCAGCAGCGGGTTTCGATTGCACGGGCGATCGCGTGCAAGCCTGACGTCATTTTCGCAGACGAACCAACCGGCGAATTAGACGTGGCGACGAGCGAGCGTGTGCTGCAACTATTTCGGGCGCTTGCGCAACAAGAGGGGATGACCTTTCTGATTGTGACGCATGACCCGCTGGTTGATGATTTTGTAGATGTGACTTACCATCTGGTCGATGGTCGAATCGCTGAAAAAGCGATCGCATAAAAGGTGAACCGTGTGTCAAACGCAAGCACAATTTTGGTCGTAGATGATGACCGTACAATAGCAGAAATTTTAGAAGGGTATTTGACCCAGGCTGGCTACAAGGTTGTGGTTGCCCACGATGGAGAAACGGCCGTTCATCTGATTCGCAATGAGCTGCCCCATCTGATTGTTCTTGACTTAATGCTGCCTGACAAAGACGGCTGGGACATCACCCGTTGGATTCGAGGCGATTCCCGTTTGGCCGATATCCCGGTGATTATGGTGACCGCGAGGGTTGAGGATGTCGACAAGATTATCGGGCTAGAATTGGGTGCAGACGATTACATCACCAAGCCGTTCAACGGCCGAGAAGTGGTCGCCCGCGTTCGGGCTTTACTGCGCCGTTCTCAGCGCGAGTTGCAGACGAGAAATCAAATCAAAATCGGCCGGCTGAATCTTGATCTAGACCTGCACCAGCTGTTTGTTGATAACGAATCAATTACTTTAACCCCCACAGAATACAAGCTGTTGCACACGCTGATGGAATCCCCCAATCATACATTTACCCGTGAAGAGCTGCTTGAGAAAGGGATGGGGTATGCGTATGAAGGGATGGGACGCGCGTTAGACACCCATATCAAAAATCTGAGACATAAAATTGAAAAAGACCCGCGCAATCCGGAATATATCGAAACCGTTTACAGCGTCGGGTACAGGTTGGTAAATCTATGAAACGACTTTGGGTACAACTCAGTCTAGCTTTTGGCGGCGTATTAATCTTGTCTCAGCTTGTTACCTTTGTGACGTTTATCATCATCGCTGCTTTTTCCCCTACTGCGTTTACTGATGAGATCGTCTTTCCTCAGTTTTCTTTTGAGAGCGGGGTTGAAGTTTGGGTTTTTGATCAAATGGTGATGGGCAAGTCGGCTGAAGAAATTAAGCAAGCCTATGTTGAAACATCAACGACAGTGGACATCGACGCGGTTATTGACCGGGCACAAGATCCTGAAAGGGCGATTGTTTGGGTAGATATTGCGGAGGGGCCCAGCAGCGCAGTCCCCATCACTGGAGCTGGGACTGTTGCGAACCCGGTTTTTTTCGGTGACGTCAATTTGCCGCTGGTTTTTATCTCTGACAACAGCACGATAGCCGTGCTTGTACAGAGCCTTGCTATTGCGGTGATTGCCGGTATTTTTATGAGCCGGTATCTCACCAAGCCACTCGGGCAGCTGAACGAAGCGGTCGAAGCATTTGGGAAGCGGAAACTAGACGAGCCGGTAAACATTTCGGGTAGTCAAGAGATAGAGCAGCTGTCACAATCGTTTAACCAGATGGCTGATGATCTAAACCAGGCTGAACAGCAGCGACTCAACATTTTGGCAGATGTGTCTCATGAGCTTCGGACCCCGCTCACCGGGCTGGAAGGGAGTTTGCGAGCGTCGCTTGATCAAGTTTATGAAGTTGACGAGCGCCATATCGCCAATATGCATACGCAAACGAAGCATCTGATTCGTTTGGTTGAAGATTTGCGGCTGTTGGCCCAGGCCGAAGCGAAAAAACTGCCGCTGAATCAGATTGATTTTGAGCTAAATCAAATGATCACTGAAACGGTTGATATCTTCCAATTTCAAGCCGATGATCAGCAAGCTGAAATTACAACCGAGCTGCCGAGCGGCCCGGTAATAATTAATGCGGATGCTGATCGTATTCGCCAAGTTTTGCACAACCTGCTTGCCAATGGGCTGCGTTTCGCTGGGGAAAATGGGGCGGTTACCGTTGGGGTGCAGCAACTGCCGGATGAGATCGTGATTGAGATTCGTGACAACGGTGCAGGCATCGAGCCGGAGCATCTGCCCCATCTGTTTGATCGCTTTTATCGGACTGACAAGTCGCGGAGCCGACATAGCGGTGGCGCTGGATTGGGATTGGCGATTACCAAGGCGCTTATCGAATCACACGGTGGGGGCATTTCGGCCGCCAGCGATGGGGTTGGGACAGGGGCTACTTTTCGCTTTTGGCTGCCACAAAAATCCATTCTAGAAGCGTAAGCCGGAACCTTGATTAATGTGATTAAGGTGTCAAAATAGAGCGGAAAAAATAGCTAGGAGCAGTCGATGACCGTTTATATCATTAGCCAAATTACCATTCATGATCGCGCCAAGTACGATGCCTACGAAGCTGGCTTTATGGAAATATTTGAACAATACGAAGGGACTATGCTGAGTGTAGATGAAAATGCGAAGCGACTTGAAGGAGATTGGACCGCCACTCGGTCGGTCCTCATGAGTTTCCCTTCGGCCGAGGCGTTTAAAGCTTGGGCAGGGTCAAAAGAATACCGAGAGATATCGAAACTGCGTCATGCTGCCGCCATCACCAACAGCTATATGGTGAACGGGCTTGATTTAGAATAAGCGAGCTTGCCGAGCCTCATCGGGCATGGATGGGTCACGCCACTGATATTGTTTTAGGTCGATTTTGTCTTTGACGAACTCAATCCCTTCTTGCTCTAGCAGTTGGCGTTGCTGGGTCGCACCCGGCCGCTGACTAATCTTCCCTTGGCTGTTGATGATGCGTTGCCACGGCACATCGGCCGGGCAGGCTGCCATCGCATTCCCCACCCAACGGGATCCGTAAGCTTTGTAATCTTTTGGATCTACCCCCTCTGGAGTGGGGACAAGATTCGCAATTTGCCCGTAGGTGGCAACTTGTCCAACAGGAACTTGGTGAACCAGTTGCCAAACTTGAAGGTAATATGCTTGTTCGTTGGGTGGGGTCGAAAAATCCATGAGTTGTGGGTTAAATCGGGTTCATTCGATTGGTGTCTTTTCAGAAGCTATTCTTTTATTTGGAAAATAACTTCTACCGGTTCTTGCAGTACTTTGCTTATTTTTAAGGCCAGCAGGACAGATGGGTTATATTCTTCTTTTTCAATCGCCACAATCGTTTGTCGGCTCACATCCACTGCAATCGCCAGCTCGGCCTGAGTGATACGGTGGCGGGCACGCAGTTCGCGGATGCGATTATGGACCGTTTTGCTGCTTTTTTTTGCCATAGCTGTTTCTAACCTGAATGATATTGCGAAACGTTAAATAATGCCGGTAGCAATAAGATAACCTGCAACAGTGGTCAGCCCCAAGATGACGAATACGAGTAGGGCCAAATGCCAAGGGACGATTTTTTGAGCGAGCTGCATATAAATGCCTACAACACCTGGTAGGGCGACTAAAACAATCGAAACTAAATTTGGCGCACCCATAAATCCGGCGATCGCAAAAATAAACAACGAAGCGGCCAATAAATAGGGGCCTACTTTCAAATATTGTTGCCCAAGTTGGTATTCTGCGAACTCATCTTTACCTAAGGTGCTATGTTGCCAGCCAAACCATCCGGCCAAAGCGGCCCCGGCGGCCAAAAAGGGGAGACCAACTAAAAGATTGCTTTGAGCGATAAGTAAATAGAGCCCGATTAGCAATGCTTCCGCTGTCGCCGTCCATGTCACCCAACGAAGTGCAACCCCATTCGCATGCTCTCTGCGCTCGTCTTGGTAAAAGTTTTTGATTTCTGCCCAGTTTTCTGATTT
This sequence comes from Chloroflexota bacterium, assembly GCA_020629055.1. Classification (GTDB taxonomy): domain Bacteria; phylum Chloroflexota; class Anaerolineae; order Promineifilales; family Promineifilaceae; genus WTJY01. Next base: position 9,493 of record JAHDEB010000108.1, on the reverse strand, counting down.
TTGATTTTGCTTGCTGTTCATATGAACCTCCTTGAAATGTAAATAAAACTTGACACGATAGTAGCTAAAACCATCCATAATGTCAAGTATAATTTACATTTTCGCTTTTTAAGTAGCAAATTGCGACACAAAAACTGGATTATGAGCCGGCCGGAACTGTTGATACTATTGCTGGAATAAATGACTCAATGTGGTTGCGCACTTTTCAATGAAAGACCCAAGAGCTCTATTCAGCTCTCAAGCGCTTAACCCTAGTTGCACTAAAAGGAAAAAGAGAAATGACCCAAACAAATACAACCAATCGCCGCTTGGTTTTGGCCCAGCGACCTGTCGGAGCCCCAGACGAAAATACGATGCGGCTAGAAACGGCCGACATCCCCACGCCACAGGCTGGGCAAATGCTGTTGCGAACCGAATTTCTGTCGTTAGATCCCTACATGCGCGGCCGGATGAGCTCGGCCGCCTCTTATGCCGCCTCGGTTGGGATAGGGGATGTGATGGTGGGTGGCACCGTCTCTGAAGTCGTAGCGTCAAACATTGCTGGTTTTGAGACGGGTGATTTAGTGCTTAGCTTTAACGGGTGGCAAGATTATGCGCTTTCAGATGGCACCGGGGTTACCAACTTAGGCAAGTCGCCCGCGAACCCATCTTGGGCGTTGGGCATTTTAGGGATGCCCGGTTTTACCGCTTATGCAGGTTTAAAATATATCGGGGAACCCAAAGCAGGGGAAACATTAGTCGTTGCGGCCGCAACCGGCCCTGTAGGCGCAACCGTCGGTCAAATCGGCAAGCTGTGGGGATGCCGTGTTATCGGTGTGGCGGGAGGCCCGAAAAAATGTGAGTATGCGGTCAATAGCTTAGGGTTTGATGCCTGTTTAGACCACAAAGCGGATGATTTTGCTGCCCAATTAACCGCCGCAACCCCGGATGGAATCGACGTGTATTTTGAGAATGTAGGGGGCAAAGTGTTTGATGCCGTATTGCCTCAGCTAAACCCTAACGCACGTATTCCGGTTTGCGGCCTCGTATCCCAATACAATGCAACTTCTTTGCCAGAAGGACCCGACCGGATGGGTATGTTGATGGGGCAGCTGCTACGCAAGAAAATTAGAATGCAGGGTTTTATTATTTTTGACACTTTTGGCCACAAGTACCCTGAATTTGCTAAAGAGATGACCGCTTGGGTTCAGGAAGGCAAAATCAGCTATTTAGAAGAAATTGTTGATGGATTAGAATCTGCCCCTGAGGCGTTTGCTGGACTATTAACCGGCAAGAATTTCGGCAAATTGGTGATCAGGGTTGGCAATAAATAAACACGGGGAGAAATCAGACTTAAACTATTTACGAATGGCTAGTACTACGCGGCGTAAGTCCCAGCCTAGTTCAATTAACGTGCAGTACCCTATATAAAGGGATGAACCGCATTTGAATTTTACTGGTTATTTAAGCCCCTTTGTACTAGGTTCTAGGTTCATACGATCAATTTGGCACAACCTGCGGCCGAAGCGGTTTTGGTCACCTAGATCGCCTATGCATAAAGTGGGTTTTCCGGTAAAAGCCCGCCCCCATCTACAATGATCGTTTGACCCGTGACATAGCTGGCCTGGTCAGATGCGAGATACAGCATGGCATAGGCGACATCATCTGGGACCCCCATTCGCCGCATGGGAATATACGCTTCTACCGCTTCGATCCCGTGACCATCCGCTTCAGGGTCCATCGTGCTGGTGTAGATTAGACCCGGCTCTACCCCATTGACCGTAATATTTTCTTGAGCATATTCAAGCGCAGCACCCCGTATAAACCCGTTGACTCCTGCTTTCCCTGCTCCGTAATGGCTGTTGCCCGCCATCGCTACCCGCGGGCCGGTGACCGAGGATGTAATCAAAATACGGCCGCCCCCCTGTTTGCGAATATGGGGAATGGCAAATTTTGTCAGCCAAAAACAGGCTTTTAGGTTGACATCCAGTGAGTGGGACAGTGCTTCGTCCGGCATCTCTTCGATTTTGTGACGGCCGAAGACGGCCGCGTTATGAACCATGATGTCAAGCTGTCCGTGCTGTTTAACCGTCTCATCGACTAGCTTGGCACAAGCGGCCGATGTGCCTACATCTACCTGAATTAAAGATGCCTTGCCCCCCGCCGCAAGAATATCGTCAACCGTCGCTTGACCATTGCTGGCGGTGCGTGTGGCGACCACAACGGTGGCACCCGCGCCCGCAAAGACCTTAGCAATGCTCTCGCCAATGCCCTGACCCGATCCGGTCACAATGGCAACTTTGCCCGTTAATTGGAAAGGTTGAGTCATATCGTTTTAAGTCCTTGTAGATGTTCGGTATCCCAAACCGTTTGATTTATCCGTGTTGCGTGATACGTAAAAGCTGACACTTACGTACCACGCAACACGCCTATTTGTGCAACAGGTGGTTCTTGTAGAACAAACAAATTCACTTTTATCCTAAGCTTCTGCTCGTTTTTGTGCGGCGGCCGCATGGCCGTCCAACCCTTCGGCCATCGCGATGATGGCTGCCACCGGTGCCAACGCTTTGGCGGTCGCTGGGTCGATATTGATAATGCTACTGATTTTTACAAAATCGGCCACGTTTAGCGGTGATGCAAAACGGGCGGTCGCATTGGTCGGCATCGTATGGCTAGGGCCAGCCACGTAGTCGCCTAAAACTTCAAACGAATGTTCACCCACAAACAGACCCCCCGCATTGGGGATTTTGCCGATGTATTCTTGGGGATTGGTCGTGGCGATGCAGGTATGTTCGGCCGCATAGTCGCTGGCCAACGCGCACGCTTCAGCCATGTCGGCCGTGATCACAACGCCCCCTTGGTTGGCCAATGACTCCACGATAATTTCTGCTCGGCTTAGTTCTTCTGTTTGCCTTCCAACTTCAACTTGTACTTTTTCGGCTAGCTCGGCCGACGGGGTAAATAGGATGGCAGATGCCAGCACGTCATGCTCCGCCTGGGCCAGCAGATCGGCCGCAACCCAGGCTGGGTCGGCCGTTTCATCCGCAACCACGGCCGTTTCAGTGGGGCCGTACAGTCCGTCGATGCCGACGATGCCGTAAACCTGCCGCTTGGCCAAGGTGACCCATAAATTACCCGGTCCTACAATTTTGTCTACCGCTTTGATCGATTGGGTTCCAAATGCCAATGCGCCGATCGCCTGTGCGCCCCCTATCTTTAAAAGTTGGTCGACGCCTGCAATGGCAGCGGCCGCTAAAATGACGTCTGGCACCGTGCCGTCTTTGTTGGGGGGAGTAACAGCAATAAGCTGCTCTACACCGGCGACCCGGGCCGGAATGGCACACATCAGCACCGTTGAGGGCAATGGAGCTGTCCCACCGGGTACGTAAACCCCCACTCGCTGAATCGGGGTGACCCGCTGGCCGACGGTGCCGCCCATTTCAGACGTGGTCCAGTTGGGCAACGGCTGCCGCTGATGAAAATCACGAATGCGGCCGGCCGCTGTTTGCAACGCATCGCGTAGTTCTGGGTCGATGCGGTCGAGCGCGGCCGACAGCTCATCGGCTGTGACGACGGTGTTTCCGATGGTGGCGTTATCTAGCTTGGCGGTCCAATCTTGCACGGCCGCATCTCCCCGCTGATGGACGTCTTTTAAAATGTGGCGCACCGCTTCGTCTGGGGCTAAGGGCTGCCCATAAATGGCGGCCGAGGCCTCTTTTTGGGCATCTGTCATCTCTGCATCTGCAAAAAAGAAGGCGTTTTCACGTTTTAAAATAGTTTGTTGGGCTTCATCAACGGAGTAAATTTTTAGCATGTGGGAATTATAACAAGCGGTGTAGGGCAGAAGGCAACTGTTATTAAAAAGCGTGGTGCGTGGTGCGTTGAACGTTCAATCTGTCAGCCGGGATCTTTGACACACTACGCACCACGCTTCTAACCTTAGGCGGACGGCTAACCCGATTTGAGCATTTCCTCTAGCTTTTCAACCCCCATTTCATTCATCAGCGCAATATTTCGGACCGGTATCTGGGCTACATCTGGATAACCGGCGATCGCCTTGGCGACCGAACCCTCGCGTAAAATGTGCAAAAGCGGGTACGGAGAGCGGTTGATGTAGTTTTCGGCGTCACCCGGTTGTGTGCCAGCATATTGATAGTCAGGATGAAAACTAGCGATCTGGTAAACCCCATCCAACCCCATTTGGTCGATTAGGGCGTCGGCTAAATCAAGAAATTGATTGTAGTCAAGAAAATCATGCAGCACATGGGGCAAGATCAACACAGTTGTTTCAATTTCCGGCTCTTGGTCAAGTCGGCCAAGCTCAGCTTGCAATGCCAACAGCAGTTCTTCTTCACTGTCGGCCGGTGTAACGAAAAAGCGGACCTTGTTTGCCAGCAGCTCTTTTTTTGCGAACGGACACAAGTTTAGCTCAACCACAAAGGTCTCGACCCAGCGCCTCACAGCGCCGGTCATTTGCTCAATTTCTGGTGGGGTTAATGGATCAGGCATCGGTTAGCAGCAATGTTTGGCTTGGCTGGGGGGTACATCTAAAGCGGGGGACTGGTCAAAAAAGCCGGATGGCTTCAGCAAGAATCCCATTTGGGCCGTCGGCATGACGGGCCAATCTTCTAGCCGAGGCAGATGATTGTGCCCCATCACATACCAGACAACCAGGTCGCTGTTTTCAATCGGCCGATCTGCGGCCGTCCATTCCGGCAAGCCGTCTGTGGCTGGGGTGCCAGGGCCTGGGGATTGATACGGGTAGCGGCCGCCAGGGTACAGTTCATCGGCGTCGAACGGTGTCACCCACAAATGTTTAAACATGTATCCGGCACGCTTGTGAATCCAAGAACCGGGCTGGGCAAACGGCAGGCAGTTTTCACCCGCCACGATCTTGTACCCGGTGGGGCGGCCGACCTTGTTTTGCTTATTCGGGTTTACAATCGACCAGTAGCGGGCTTTAAACGGATCGATAAGCCGTTGGGCTTCAAGCTCGGATTTAAAGACGGTTGACCGGCCGTAAAATGCGTTGCCGTGCGGGTTTGTGGGTCCCATCGGGTCAGCCACGGTGTCAGTTTCAACGACTGAGTTTTGATCCCCATCGACGGCCGTGTCCATGCGCACACAGAAAAAGTGCTGATGATTGGGGGCGTATAATTGGTTGTTTAATGGGGCGCCAAACGGAGTCTCTGTGCCAGGTTCATATGCACCGGTTTGCAAGATTCCGGTTAGCTTAACGTCTAATTGTAGATTCCCATCTTGGTAAAAGTTCCAGTAAAAGCCGTATTCATAGTTGCCGACAGTCGCGATAAACGAGATGACCAAACGGCGTGAGCGGCGCACCTCTGTTTTGCCCGCCCGCAGGTCAACGTGTTTCCACAAAATCGAATAATCTTCTTCATGCAGGCAGATGGCGTTTTTGATCGTGTTGACTTCACCGTTGGGGCGCACAAGGTCCCCATCGAAATAGTGAATCTCGCCCAAACAGTCGCACCCTAGCGTTAGCGAATTGGCCAACATGCCCAATCCGTATTCACCAGCATCAAAGGCGTTTTTACGATAGTGAGAGACGCCAGGGTCGCCGTAGGGGACGGTCATTTCGGCCAGCGATGCCCGATACAATATCGGCCGGACGTTGCTTTGCCCATCCCGCCCATCATCGTAACCAACTTGGTGCAAGACCAGCCCTTCGCGGTAGTTGAAGCTAATCCTAAATTGCCATTTTTGCCATTTGATCTGCCACCCATCTACTTCGAAGCTCACCCCTTCCGGCTGCACAATGTCGAGCGGCCGGATGTCTGTTCGGTCTGGTTGGGTGAGCAGGTCGTGGCGAAAATCGGCCGGTTCTTCAGGCACCTCAAGCGGCCCATGGTCATCGATGCGCACCACCTGCATCGTGTTTAGGTCAAGCAGCACAAGCAGGTTTTCAACCGGCCGAGCGTAAAAGTTGTCTCCCTTGACGGTATTGATGTAAGGCACACCCCGGCACAGTCGGTACTCATCTTCGGCCGGGTCACCGTAATAGCCCGGGGCCCACGTATCGACACTGACGAGGTCAAAATCGGTGATCCCCCGCTTCGCCAACGCCGCCTGAAATTCTGGGTTTTCTTTGATCGCTTGCTCGGCCGGGTCAAACTCATCATCCATGATCGACGGTTTGACACCGGGGATATGGGTCAGCGTTTCGACCTTGTTCTCAGTTAGGTTGATGATGAGTTCAAACGTGCGACTAGTCGGCTTGTCGAGCACGATCAAAAACGCCCGACGGGTGATTGTGTCACCGGCCGTGAAGCTGTGTACTATCGCTTTTGCTGGCTCATGTAGTTGCACAGCGTTGAACGCCACGTTGGGGTTCAGGTCGGGGTGGGATTTAGCAAGGGCAACGGCTTGGCTGATTTCATCGGCCGAAAGTGGGTCGAGTGGGTGGAGGGTCGTCATTTTGTCTTTAACCTAGATTTGAAATTGCAGAGATTCTTCGGACAGACGTGATGCGTGAAGCACGTTCCACGTATCACGTTTATTCATCCCCAGGCACACCATAGCTAGGGGCATCAAACGGCTGGTACGCCCGCAAAATATAGGTCGCCATTTGTGGCTCGTACACGTTCCAGACATTGCGCAGTTCTACAATCGGATCATCATGCCAGTCGACGCGCAGACTGCAAATGGGCCATGTTTGAGTATGGTAAACCAGCAGGGCGGCCGAATGGACCGGCCCCGCTTCGCCCCCGGCCGCTTGCGCACCGTCTAGGGCCAGCAACAGCCGCTCGGCCAAATGGCCCGAACTGCCTTCAAAGGCGGTGACCATCGCTTGCGGGACGCCTGTGTTGTCGAGCAGATTTCCGGCCGCGACGCAATCTTTGCCATGGGCAACCGCATGGACGCCCAGCGCGTGGCTGCCGGAATAGTCGGCCGTGTTCCCATCTTTGTCTAGCACGGCCAATTGCCGATAAGCGGGGTTTTCTTCCACTTTGACAAGCTGATTGAGTGTGTCTGCCGCATCGATGTTATTGGCCATGAGGTCGCAACCCAGTGGCCCAAGGGATGGGTTCGTCACGTTTTGGGTGAGGACGACGCCAGCGTTTGAACGAACCCAGATGCAACGAGCCCCCACGGCCGGGCTGCTTGTACTGATCACGGCGCCCAACATGCCGGTTTCGGCACAGCGCCCTGCGATTGAAAATGTCATGATTGTCTCCGGTAGGAAAATTCCTGATTGAACGAATCGATATTATTACCCGTGAGGCGTGGGACGTAACGAGTAGGCACGTACCACGCATCACGGTCAGAGTAGAGTCTTTGAGGTTTCGAAGGATCGTTTGTTTGAATGAACTACTCGGGAATAACCGCTTCGATATCGACTTCCATCAAATATTCTGGTTTTGCCAACCCGT
>JAHDEB010000108.1:0-2020 GCA_020629055.1 Chloroflexota bacterium | reverse complement strand
GGAATAACCGCTTCGATATCGACTTCCATCAAATATTCTGGTTTTGCCAACCCGTTGACGATCAAACCGGTTGAAACGGGATAAACCCCTTTTAACCATTTGCCAATTACTCGGTAAACCGGCTCGCGGTACGCTCGGTCGGTGATATAGATGGTGACTTTGCACACATCTTCTAATTTAGAGCCAGCTTCTTCAAGCAAAACCTTGGCACATGCCATCGCATTTTCAGCCTGTGCGGCCGCATCGTTTATACCCACGATGTTGCCGTCGAAGTCCATCGCCGTTTGGCCGCGTAAAAATACCCGGTTGCCAGCAACCACCGCCATGCTTAAGTCATTGTCTAAACTCTGTTCGGGATATGCGTCTTTGGTGTTAAATTTTCTAATTCGTTTGTGTGTCATAGCATTTTTTAAACTTGGCAGGTATTTAAAACCTGCCAAGTTTGTTTTGAAGAATCGGGTTAAAGCGTTGCGTCAGACAAATCGGCCGACTTGCGCACGAAGTCTAGCGGCCCTTCGAAGTCGAAGTTGCGATAGACGGCCGCCATGTTAGCAAAAGGGGCAGATTGGGCAAACAGGGCAAAGGTCAAACGGTGCCCGGCATAGCTAGAATTCAGCAAATCCCGGCCGTAGGCGAGCAGTTTGCGTCGGTCATCTGCGATCCAATCTTCGTTGAGCGTATAAAACTTATCCATCCACGGTTTTGTTTCTGGGCTGCTAAAAGTTGCCGCATCTGGGGTGACGCAGATTTGCCCCCCGCATAGCTCACGGGCTAGATGCATCATCTCCGGCAGGTTCGACAGGGCATGCACCCGGCCGGTTAACAGCAGGGATTGATTGGGCATTAGCAGGCCGCTGGGGCTTTCTTCGGCTAAGGCGATCGCGCCGGTCAGATGCGCCCGAATCCCTTCACGATAAACGGCCAGTCTGCCTAATTTTTCTTGTACGGCCGGAATATTCTGCAATCCGGTTTGTTTTAGATTGTGTAACGCCGTGCCGATCATCATGTCGGTATAAGTCAGGATGCGCTGTGTGTACGGAAATGCACTGTAGCGATGCAGCGTGGCCCGAATAAACGAGGCCGCTTTGGTGTGCTGATAAAACAGAACGTTTTCCCAAGGGACATGCACATTGTCAAAAATAATCAGAGTATCCACTTCGTCAAATTTGTTCGAGAGTGGGTAATCGTCTGGCGAAGCGTGACCTGCAAAACCGGTGCGACAGATGTGTTTTAGGCCGGGCGCCGCCATATCGCAGATGAAACCGACCGCGTAATCCGACAGTTCTGAATTGCCCCAATTGGCGATGGTGGGTTTGACGAAGGCTTGGTTCGAGTAGGCGGCGGCCGTTTCGAACTTGGCTCCACGGACCACAATGCCTGAATCGGTCTCTTTGACGACGTGTAGCAGCATGTCAGGGTCTTGCTCTTGAGGTGATTTTGACCGGTCCCCTTTCGGGTCGGTGTTGGCTGATACATGGAACGGGTCATTGCGCAACGCTTTTAGCACATGGTTTTTGATGTTCGCCCCAAAACGAGGATCAACGCTGTTGAGCATTTCTTCCCCATCGAGTAAGGACCAGACTTCCCCGATCGTTTCGTCCCCCACGCGGGTAACGACGCCACCCACGTCTTCCATGACCGTGTTGACCCCGTTGTATTTGTCCCACCAATCTTGTTGGGTCTTTGGGGGCTTGTAGAACATGGCGTTGGTTTCGCCTGTTTCTTCGTCTTTGTAGGTCAGCAGGTCAGCGTGCGCTTTTTCATGTTGCATGTCGTACATGCGGGCGCGTATGTCAACAATTGGCTTAAATTGGGGATGGGTCGGCACGTCTTTGACCCGTTCGCCGTTGAGATAAACTTCGCGGCCGTCACGGATCGATTCGATATATTGGGCACCTGTACGGATCATTTGACACTCCTAAATGGTGAAAATCCCATTAATTGGGAATCAATTCATTTTGATGGGAAAGGTAGCTGGAGTATATATTTACTCTTTTGGGTTGGCAAATAGTAAGCAGGC
>JAHDEB010000107.1:10572-19287 GCA_020629055.1 Chloroflexota bacterium | reverse complement strand
GTTCCATTCAGTTTGCCAAAAATCTTGCACCGCCTGAATGCGTGCCCCGTTATTGCCCCCCTGAGCATTAAAAATCATGCCAAACTGGCCTGTTTCAAACCCAGGATTTTTGATGATGTTTTTCATCAATTGGGCCGCCCCAAATTGGTCGATATGGCCGAGGTTAATCCCTAATTTTTTTACATTAGGTTGAATGATTTCATCAGTTATGGTGATTGGGATGGGGGTATTGTTGCTCATGTGTTTTGATGATTGATCAAGATGGCCGATTGCTTGGGCTGAATTATCATCCGTTGTCAACATAGCTGCCACGAGCAATGTCGTGACGCCCAAACAAAAGAGTACTTTTCGGCTAGATTGCGCCATGCGGCGGTGAGTTTGTTGCGGTAATCTTTTCATAGCTGATGTGACACAGTTGTTTTGACCTGTAAGACGCCAAGTATCGGTTGATCGAAGTTGCTTCGTCCAATAGGGGCACTTCTTCAAAATTGATCTGGTTTGAACGATTTTGGTCGGTTAAAGCTTTAATTTAAAAACCCGATCAAACGGCAATTAATAACACAGTCACGTGCGACTCTACTAGTTTCTATTGCTTTTTATTAGATCCAAAGCGTCATACGGCTCGATATTTTAGCCGATAATCACTACTAGACATAATGTTTTGTTGAATCTACTCTCTAGTCTGTTACAATTATGTCGACTTGGGTTGACATAATAGTTGTCTGAAAACCCCGTCTTTGTAAGGAACGAAACTAACACATTTAATCAGCGTAGAGATGGGGTATAGGAACAGAGTACTAGCCAATTGCTTATGCTGGATGTTTTAACCCATATTGGCCATCATGTCGTTCTTTTCCTAAAAATTACATAAACTCCCGACGTATCAGTTTCCATCGGACCATCTCGCATTCATTATCACATGTCTGAAATTTTGGAATCAGAAAACACCGCTTATAATTTTGAATCTCAGCTGGAGCTGGGAGAGCTATTGCTAAACTTGGGGCGGTCGCGTGAAGCGATCGTCGAGCTAAAAAAAGCCCAAGAACTTTGTGACTTGGGGGCCATCGAAAACCCTGTTGAATCTACCGAACACAAAAATAATTTAGAACGACTGCGTTCCGGCTTAGAGCGGGCGGGTAAGCTCGACTCGGCCGTTGTGCGGCGCAGTACGCTGATGTGGATCCTGCTTTCCGTGCTTTTGGCTCTGGGGGCTGGTGCTGCTATTTTGATGCTCGTTTTTAATCGGGCTGACCTCGCTCGGGCCAATATTCAAATCACACAAGTGGCTGTAACCGTTGCGGACTCAAACCGTGTTTTAGAGTTATCCCAAATGGAAAACACGCGAACGGTCAAAGAAATTGTAAATCAATCGAACCTGATTGGGACCGTTTCGGCCGACAATACACGCATCGCTGAAATCGCCTTAGCACGGGATGACTTGATTCAGGCTGAAGAGGATCGTCTAGAATCCCAAATTAAATTAACTGAGGCGGCCGCTACATTGGTCATGCTCCGAGACGCATTGGCTACCGCAACGTATATTCCACCCAACGAAAAACTACAGCAAGTGTTGGTGAATAAATCGTCTGTCAACCTGCGCCAAGGGCCGGGCACAAACTACACTGTCCGTCGTTATGTGTATGATGGAGATATTTTAGACGTCATCGCGATTAATGAAGACGGTAACTGGTACAACGTGCGAACCTCCCGAGGTGTATACGGATGGGTTGCTCGTAGCGTTGTGCTTCCGATCGCATTTGAAGACGTTAAAGTTGCGGCAACAATCCCGGCCGCGCCTAGCACAAGCACCCCTGTACCTGAGGCGGATCTAACGGCACGGGCCGATTTAGAAGCAGCAGAAACTGAAAGCGCCGAGTTAACAGCTACGGCTGAAGCGGAACCGACAGAGACCCCAACCCCTGAACCGATTACTGAAACACCTGAGCCGACGGTCGAAATTATCGAAGAGGCGGGCGATGACGCGTCTACGGGTGAAAATGGAGATACGGAAGAGCGTTTACCGGAACGGCCCACTGCCGAGCCTGAAACTGATAACGGGTAACGTTTTGTTGCCCAAAGAGAGAACAAAATTGGAGAAAAAGATGAACAGAATTAAACCTTTACTCGCGGCAAGTCTTGCGCTTGCTTTGTTGGGTTGTCAATTTTTGCCCGGCGGGACACCGGCCGACCCTGCACCCGCTGTCGAAGAAGCTGGTGAAACGGCCGAGATCGTCGTTGAACCGACCACCGTTGTTGTGGTTGAAGAAGCCGCGCCGACGGTTGAACCGACCCAAGAAGTGATTCCGACAAATACGCCAGAACCGATTCCACCCACATCGACCCCGGTACCTGAAGAAGCACCAGCTGAAGATGCGGATGAGTCAGAGAGCGCTGAAGATGCTGAAGCTGCATCAGAAGAAGCAGCTTCTGATGGTGAGGTTGAAGAACCGGCCGAATCAGAAGCAGAAACTGATGAAAGCGTGACCGGTGAAACGGTTGATGCTGTTGTAGGCGAGAAAGGGGCCCAATTCTTCGAAGAAGCTGGCTCTGCGACAACGATGAAAACCACAATTCCTACCGGTGACCCTGTAAAAATCTTAGGGATCAGCAGTAACGAGTATTGGTATGAAGTAGAAACGGTCGAAGGTGTAGGTTGGATTCCAACTAGCCAGATCGATGTTGAAAACACAGACGGTTTAGAGAATGTGAAAAAATATTCTGCCAAGTTAAGCGCAAATTTAAGCTCTAAAGTGCGTGTTGAACCAAATCGTAGTTCTCCCGTTTATACCAGCCTAGAAGAGAATGAAGAGGCGGAGATTTTAGGCGTCAACGGAGATTCAACTTGGTACCAGATTCAGACTGACGACGGGAAAATCGGCTGGGTTTCAGCCTCGATCGTGACCGTTTCAGGCAACGGAAAAGGGATTGCACGGTTTAATCCGCGTAGCTCGTTATCAAGCAGCGCGGCCGCATCCGGCAATTCAGGTGGCCAAGCGGCTGCACCCGCCCAGCCAGCGCCGACTCAGGCTCCGGCCGCTAGCAATTCAGGTGGTCAAGCGGCCGCCCCAGCACCCACGGCAGCGCCAGCGCAACAATCGTCAGCAGCTGCTCCCCCTGCGGCACCACGCCCAGGTGACCTTTACTATTCAACCGATAATGGGGCATTTGCAGGTGCCGGCCGGATCAGCCAAGGGGCCGGAAATGCTCAACGTGGCGGATGTCGCGGAATGACATGGACGGTGCTTCACCAGCTTGATGGAATCACCCACGTGGGTTCAGATTTGCGCACCAACCCATATGCGGGTGACGCAACCTGTGACCAGTCTTATCCGGTTTTATGTATCTTTAAAAGCGGTGGTGGTCCACCAGCTAGCAGCCGACCTGACCTAGAATTGAACTACTACAAATCATGGGCTGGTGCTCAAGTTCTTTCAACCGGCGTTGTGAATGGGCATCAGATGCCTACGTTAGATGCTGCCAACAAAATCTGTGCCGACACGTTCGGCAGTCAATATTGGCAGATCGCTGAATTTCATGACGGGAACTTTGGTCAAGGCGGTTGGGAATTGTGGGCTAACGGAACTTTGCCGTTGGGCACCCGGTTCTGGGTCTCTATCGACGACCAAAGGGCAAACCCTTGGAACTCACAATAATGACCACCATCCATTAGGTAATTGTTTAGCCCACACTTCGTTTGGACTACTTAAACGAAGTGTGGGTTAACTTTATTTCACACAGGATATCTTTTATATGCAGCTCGCATCGAACTCACCCCATCAAACATTATCTTCTACCCATATCGTAGGAATAAACCCGGATCAGATTTTGTCTGAACTTCCGCGGATTGATTTGATGGGCATCCAACTCGCCGCATTTGATGAAGCAGAGTGTGTAAAAACAGTTTTAATGTTGCTAGGGCGCAGCCGTGGCGGCAATTTGCTGACGATGAATTTAGACCACGCACGCCGCTATTTTTCCGGTGGACCGTGTCGTTTAGATTATGACAATGCAACGATACGCGTTGCAGACGGTATGCCGCTTGTTTGGGCCAGCCGATTGATCGGGAAACCGCTGCCACAGCGTATAACTGGCTCAAATCTCATCTTTTCGCTTACCGCTAGCGCGGCCGAGATGGGATACCCTGTCTACTTTTTGGGCGGCAACCCAGGAACGGCCGAAGCCTCTGCTAAGATCTTGCAAGCCGAAAGCCCCAAGTTAAAGATCGCAGGGGTTGAATGCCCCGAATTTGGGTTTGACCATAACCAAATAGAGATCGATCAAATGGTCGATCGGGTTGTTCAATCGGGTGCGAAAATCATCTATGTTGCCCTTGGCTATCCACGCGAAGAGATGGTGATAAAACACCTAAAAGAGCGTTGCCCAGGGGCCTGGATCATCGGGGTTGGCATCAGCTTTAGTTTCGTCTCTGGCGACGTTAAGCGGGCGCCCAGATGGATGCAGAAAATCGGTTTTGAATGGTTATTTCGCCTGATTCAGGAGCCAAAAAGACTTTACCCTCGGTATTTACTGCAAGGTATTCCCTTCTTCTTTAAGTTTATGCTGAAAGCAGCCTTCAATCGGAATTAGCAGAAAGTCGCCCTGAAGAAACAATCGTCTAAATGCAACAAACTTCGACCCAACATTCATCACCTCCCGGTGTCCCACCCGCTTCAGGGGCGATTCCGATCAAGGCTCCGCTACAGCGAGCTTTAGGCGGTGCTTTTTGGACGGTTGGCGGATATGGGGTGCGGCAAATATTGCGCTTTGCGAACAACCTGATTTTAACCCGTCTGCTGTTTCCAGAATTGTTCGGTTTAATGGCGATTGTGAATCTATTTGTTTTGGGGCTTAATTTATTTTCAGACATCGGCCTAAACCCCGCAATTATTCAATCTTCACGCGGTGACGAAGAGAATTTTTTAAATACCGCTTGGACGATTCAAGTATTGCGTGGGGTTTTGCTTTCTGTCGGGGCGGTTTTGCTCGCATGGCCGGTTGCCCAATTTTATGATCAGCCTATTTTGCTGCTAGCCTTGCCGGTCAGCGGTTTAACGGCACTATTTGCCGGCTTTAATTCGACACGCATGGCTGAAGCGAATCGACATTTACGCATGCGCGAGCTTGTGTTTGTTGAACTATCCGCATATGTCATCGGATTGGTTGTGATGGTTGTCTGGGCGTATATTTCTCCAACGATCTGGGCACCAGTCAGTGGTGGCATTGTGACCGCGTTGTGTGAAATGGTTTTTTCCCATATTTTCCTCAAGGGGCATTCAAATCGATTTGCATGGGATTCCGGCGCAGCGAAAGAGATTTTTCGTTTCGGCCGCTGGATTTTTATCAGTACCGCGCTCACCTTTTTAGCGGGGCAATCTGACCGATTATTAATCGGCCGATTGATCGATTTCAACTTTTTAGGCATTTACACCGTTGCATTTGCTCTCGCCGCTATGATGGATCAGGGCATACGCCAGCTTGGCTACCGCGTTCTTTTCCCCTCGTATGCAGGGGTTCAGCGGGATGACCCGGCCGATTTATACAAATTTTTACGTAAATCACGTCTGTGGCTAATCGGGGCCGCCATGTTAATCGGCCTTGTTTTGGTGTTGTTTAGCCCCCAAATTATCGACCTTTTGTATGATGACCGATATTTACAGGCCGGTTGGATCATGCGCTTTTTGGCCGTAGGGGCACTATTTAGCGTGCCTGGTATCACTTACGACAACGTTCTGGTTGCTCGTGGCGAAACGCGATCGCTTGCTGCCGTGATGGGGATTCAATTTTTGCTACAGCTGTCCGCCATCTTTATCGGATTGAGTATCGCTGGCCCGGTTGGTCTGGTGACCGCCCTTTCCCTTGTGGGCCTGCTGTCTTACCCGGCACGCGCCTTTATGGTGCGGCGTGAAAATCTTTGGCAGCCGGAAGTCGATATCCCCTACATCGTTGTGGTTGTGCTGATTTGGTTGGTGTCTGTGCTGGACTACGCCGGTATTTTGGAGGTGTTTGCATGAGTACCGCATCTCCAAACTGGGTAGAATCAAACATGGACAAACCGTCCCGATCTGGCAATAAAAGAAGCTGGATGCAGGTGCCTGGCGATTGGCGGCGCAAGTTTGATACCCGTGTTTATCCGATCATTTGGGATGACGAACTGGGGTATGGTCGCTTGTTGCCCCGGCCGACTGCGGCCGAAATTGAAGCGTCATATCAGCTGGAAGCCTATTACACCCATGCTTGGCATCAGCCTGGCGACCTTCGTGAAACCGGTTTGTTCCGCTGGCTGGTTGCGTGGGCATGGCGCTTTGACAAGAGTGTCTATATTTCGGCCGACTGGTTGGCCCAGTACAAGCCGGAAAAATCTTTGAACATTTTGGACATCGGTGCAGGCAACGGCCGCTTGATGACCCATATGCGGTCAGCCGGCCACACCGTCACCGGCATTGAACCAGACCCTGATGCCCGCACGATCGCGCAATCGAGTGACCTGAAAATTTATGCAGGCACGGCTGAAAGCTACCCGGCCGAATTACAGCAAGAGCGTTTCGATGTCATCTTCATGATCCATGTGTTAGAACATTGCGTAGACCCTGATGCGGCGGTGCAAAACGCGGCCGGTTTGTTAAACCCTGGCGGCATCCTGGTGATCGAAACCCCGAACAATGAAGCGCTTGGGGCGAAAATGGCAGGGCGCTGCTGGCGTTGGCTAGACGTGCCGCGTCATCTAAACTTTTTTACCCGTAGCGGGCTAGAGATGCTTATCGGCCGGGCAGATGTTAAGGTCGAAAATTGCGAATTCCGCGGCTATTCCCGTCAGTTTAAACGAGAATGGGTTGGCAACGAACAAATAATTTGGAAACTGTTCTCTGATCGGATGGGGACGAAAATATCCCCTTATCCTTCAGGCTGGCGCTCGTTGCGCCTGCTGCTGCGGTCATTCTGGCGTCGGCCGGAAATGAAATATGATTCAGTGCGTGTGATTTCGCGCAAAAAGTAGCGTTATAATTTTTTAATGGAAGAACTAGTCCCCATCATCATGATCGGTGTTGTTCCGATCTTCTTAATCTTTTTCTTGTTTTACCGCAACAATCGAACCGTGTTGGCGGGATTTTTGTTTGCTTGGCTCTTTTTGCCGATTCAGACCTATGAAATTGTCGGATTGCCCGACTATAACAAGATCACAGCGACCGTTTTAGGTATCGGGATCGGTATTTTGCTGCTTGATATTCGGCGAATTTTTCGTTTTCGACCCCATTGGGCCGACTTGCCGATGCTCATTTGGTGCTTTGTGCCGGTGGCTGCGTCTGTCAGTAACGGGCTTGGCGTTTACGACGGCCTATCTGAATCGCTCGACCAAGTGATTTCATGGGGTGTGCCTTGGTTTATCGGCCGCCTTTACTTCAAGAGCTGGAGCGACATGCGCTCAATGGCATTGGGCTTAATCATCGCAGGGATCATCTATTTACCCCTTTTGCTATTTGAAATGCGGATGAGCCCCCAATTGCACAACCTAGTTTATGGCTTCCACCAGCATAAATTTGAACAAACCATGCGCTTTGGCGGCTGGCGGCCGATGGTGTTTATGAACCATGGGCTTATGGTCGCATTTATGGTGGCGTCGATCGCCATCATTACCAGCTGGACTTGGTACGCGGGGACATTCCGCACCATATTTAAAGTTCCAACATGGATCTGGGCGATTGTGTTTATCTTGCTAACGGTGTTTATGCGCTCAGTCAATGCATGGATCTGGTTGTCTTTGGGTCTACCCTTGCTGTTTTTCAGCCATCGTTTTAAGACGAAAATATTTGTCTGGATTTTGCTGGGCGTTATTCCGATTTACGTCTTCGCCAACATGGTTGACGTTTGGCCCGAAGATACCGCTGTTCGTATTGCGACCGGCATCATTGGCCCCGTACGGGCACAATCTTTAGAGTTCCGCTACTTCAACGAAAATCATCTGATGGAGAAAGCTTGGGATCGTATTTTATTCGGCTGGGCCGGATGGGATCGACAGCACGTGTTCTTTGAATGGGGACCTGCCAAAACGGTCGCAGACTCACTTTGGATTATCGTGCTCGGTAAGTTCGGGCTGCTTGGCCTTGTTTCGCTGATGACAACCCTGTTTATGCCGATGATCCTTTATATTCGCCGCTATTCTCCATGGACATGGGCGTATCCTACCGCGGCACCTGGGGCAGCTTTGTGTGTGGTGTTGCTGCTGTATTTGGCCGACGGCATGGTCAATGCGATGGTCAACCCGCTCTACATGCTGGTGGCTGGTGCGGTCATTTCGACATGTGTGGGGCAACCGCTGGTGGTTGAAGACGATAAACCGGTCGGGAATGTAGATGTCCCATTGCCGTTTTTTGATTGGCGAAAGCCGACGCCGCAACAAGCTTAGCCCGCCTAATTGAAATGGATCGACCTACCTTTGCATTTATCATCGTCAATTTTCAGACACCTCAACTGGTGATTGATTGTATTCAAACCATCGTTGTACAAATGAGGGCTGAAGACGAAATCATTGTGGTGGATAACGCTTCGACCGACGATTCTATTGACGTCTTAAATCAAGCCATCTCCGAAAAAAATTGGGCAGATTTCGTGACATTGATACAAGCACCGGTCAACGGCGGATTTTCGGCCGGGAATAATCTGGGAATGGAAGCGGCCACGGCTGATGCCTATTGGCTAACAAACAGTGACACGCTTTTT
>JAHDEB010000107.1:0-10472 GCA_020629055.1 Chloroflexota bacterium | reverse complement strand
TTTTGAGGATGTTGATTATTGCCAACGGGCTGGGGAATTCGGCATGCCTCCCGTCATTGTCCCAGAATGCAAAGTCGTCCACTTACGTGGCGGTACATCTAATGTGAAGGCGAAAACGGCCAACCTAGAGCGTCGGCCGAGTTATTATTATGCCGCACGCTCACGCTATTTTGCCAAACACTTCGGCCGATTCGGATTGTGGTGGGCGAATGTTTTGTGGACCATCGGCCGTGGCATCGCTTGGGTTCGGGAAACGTTTGGCCGAAAAGAGCCACACACTTGCCGCAAAGAAGCGGTTGATATTTGGACCAACGCATGGCGGCCGTTAGACCGTTACGAGGGGCAGCATGGTTGATTTTATCGTCATCGGTGCCATGAAATGCGCCACCAGCACCTTGCATGAGCAGCTAGCGGCGCAACCTGCGATATTCATGAGTGACCCCAAAGAGCCCTGTTTTTTTAGTGATGATGGGGTTTGGCGCAACGGCCTTGGCTGGTATGAAAGCCTATTTGATCAGGCCGGACCGGGTGAGTTGCGGGGCGAATCTTCAACCCATTACACCAAATTGCCCACCTACCCACACACCGTTGAACGGATGGCCAAACATGTACCAAACGCCAAACTGATCTACATGATGCGGCATCCGCTTGATCGGCTGGTGTCCCAATACATTCACCAATGGACCGAGCTGGAAATCGTCTGTGATTTAAACCAGGCGGTTGATCAACACCCTGAGCTAATTTCTTATAGTCAGTATGCTGTGCAGTTGCAGCCCTTTTTAGAAAGCTACGGAAAAGAAAACATTTTGCCGGTTTTTCTGGGGCAGATGAAGCAGCGGCCGCAGCAGACCCTGAACAAGGTGTGCGACTTTATCGGCTATACCGGCACCCCGCAATGGCAAGAGGCTGACGCTGAACAAAACGAATCTGCTCAGCGGATGCGAACCAGCCGATTGCGAGATTTTTTAACCTATGCACCGGGTATTTCTCAAGTGCGTCAATATTTGGTGCCACAAGCGGTACGTGACCGGATTAAAAAGAATTGGCAGATGACGGAACGGCCGGAGCTTTCAGCTGAAAATGTAGCGCGGCTAACCGGGGTTTTTGATTCAGACTTGGCGAGGTTAGGGGAGCTGTTGGGAGTCCGTTTAACGTGTGAAAATTTTAAAACAGTGACCGGCGGGGAGTGGCTATCATGGCGATAGATCAATCTGCCAAAATCGGCATCGTCGTCATCGGCCGGAACGAGGGTGAGCGGCTGGCCCGCTGTTTTGATACCTTGCCGGCCGGTCTTCCCGTCGTGTACGTTGATTCAGATTCAACCGATGGAAGCGTTGGGCTCGCGAAGTCGGCCGGGTATGATGTCGTTTATCTCTCCGCCGCAAAGCCGCTATCGGCCGGAAGAGCGCGGAATGCCGGTTTAGAGTACCTAACCGACAAATGGCCCGACTTGAGCTATGTGCAGTTTCTGGATGGGGATTGCGAGCTTTTTGTTGATTGGCTGACCTTGGCACAAGCGGTGCTGGATGAACGGCCGGGGGTCGTTGCGGTGTGCGGCCAGCGCCACGAAAAATATCCCCATGCCACAGTTTATAACGAATTATGCGCGATTGAATGGAACACGCCGATTGGCGAGGCGTTGGCGGTTGGTGGTGACTCGATGATGCGCATTCAGCCGGTGAGTGATGCAGGCGGTTTCGATGATAGCTTTGTCGGTGGGGAAGAACCTGAACTCTGTTATCGATTGCGCCAAGATGGTTGGAAAGTTTTACGAATAGACGCTGCTATGACGGTGCACGATGCGGCGATGGATCGCTGGCAGCAGTGGTGGTCGCGAGCAGCCCGTAGCGGTGGAGCGTATGCTCAATCTGCTCTAAAACACGGCCGTGGCCCAGAAAAATTTGGTGTGCGTGAATCTGTCAGTATTTGGATTTATGCGGCCGTTTTGCCCTTAATCGCCGTCGCTTTAGCCCCGTTTACGTGGCGACTGTCGATTGTGGCACTGCTTTGCGGCTATTTGTGGCAATGGTATCGCATCGGCCGAAAGGCTGAACAGAGCCACGGTTTGAGCCGTGAAATGGCAAACAATTATGCGGCATCGATTGTGTTGGGGAAGTTTCCCCATTTGGTTGGGCAAATTCGCTTTTTCTTGACCCGGAAGAACCTAATTGTCGAGAAAGATGAACCAAGGCATTACCTTGGTTAAGTGGCTAACCCTTTCCTTTATCTAAGCCCTTGTTGCAAGATGATTTCTTGATTCCATAGGCTAAAAACAAGCAGGGCTCGGGCCGCTGTTTGGGTCTGATTGGTGTGGCCGTTCTCGCGAATGGCTAGCAACAGCTGTTGACCGATGAGTTGAATCGCCTCTTGAGTCTCAGAGCATTTACCCGTTTTACGCTCAATCAGTTTTTCGGTTAGGTTGATCTTGGCCGTGACCTCTTCTAGATTTGGCTTGGATACAACCTCGGTCGTTAGCACTTTCAGGGTTTGGGTTAAATATTTAAAATCAGCAGTGACCAAACTTTGGATTGAATCGTCCATAGGTGGTTGTTCAGAAATATCATCGAAAAACTCAAGCGATTCGTGTAAATTGCGGTAACGGTCATAATCGGCCGGGGTAATAAAGTGGGGATCGTCTAAAACGGACATTCCCAAATCGGTGACGAAATACAGTTTTGTGACACCCGATCGGTTCCATTGAAAACCGAGATAACCGGCAAGGGTTAAAATCTCTAAATCACTCAGCGATTCAAAACGGAGATTGAACTTGCTCCTTAAATAAATGACATAGCTCATCAACCCCAGCGGAAACGGGTTGATCGGCTCAATGAGTTGGTCTTTTTGTTTGAGCTCGGCAAGCTGTTGAATTAATTTTTTTTGCCGTAAATTTAGTTTATTGGCGTTCATATCTTTTTAGCGGTTAAGAATCGGATGCCCTAAAGAAATCATATTTTATTTTTCGCGCCACGCAAAGTGAGCGTTTATTTTATCTCATGCCGACCATCGCGTACATTTCACAATATTTGCCACGTTTAACCGAGACATTTGTCTATCGAGAAATCGAAGCATTGCGGCAACAAGGGTTCACAATCTTGACCCTGTCGATTAAAACGCCAGACCCTGCCAACCTTTCGGCCGAATCGATGGAGATGTTCCGATCAACCCGCTTTTTTGCACCGGTAAAGGTTGGTTCAGTAATGCGGGCCCAGCTACATTTCTTGTTACGCCGGCCGTGGCGCTATCTATCAACATTGTGGTTTGTTCTCACCCGGCCGGGTGAATCGATCTCTGTGCGTCGACGGACCTTTGGCCATTTTATCGGGGCCGTCTATCATGCCATTTATTTAAAGCGGCATGATACAGAGCACATTCATGCTCACTTTTCCGGCAATTCAGCCACGTACGCTTTTGTGATTTCACGCTTGCTCGATATCAGCTTTAGCTTCACCGCGCATAATTCTCTTTTTGTCGATCAGCTGATTTTACAGCCGAAAATCGATGCGGCCCGCTTTATCGTTTCGATATCTGAATATACCCGCCGCTATATCGAAAATTTTAGCGACAATCGGCCGGAGATCGGCGCGAAGATTCATATTGTACGGTGTGGCATAGAACCGGAACAGTTTAGCCCACGTATGCTCCCATCCAACCCGTCAGAGCCACCGCTCATATTTAGCGTAGCCCGAATGGACGCCCGCAAAGGCTTACCCTATTTGATCGACGGCTGTCGCTTGCTGAAAGATCGAGGGGTTTCTTTCCGATGTGTCATCGGTGGGGATGGGGAGCAGATGCCCTTGATCCGTCAAAAAATAGCCGATTATGGGTTAGAAGATGATGTGACGCTGCTTGGCTTTGTGATGCAAGAAGATCTGCAAACATGGCTAGATCAGGCGGCCATGTTAATTTTGCCCTGTATCGTTGCGGCCGATGGTGATGTTGACGGGATTCCGGTCACCCTGATGGAAGCGATGGCAAAGCAGGTGCCTGTCGTTAGCACCGCCGTATCTGGCATCCCTGAATTGATCGAAGATGGGGTTGATGGGATTCTTGTCGCACAGAAAGATGCAGCCGCGTTGGCAGATGGGATTCAAACGTTGTTAGAAAACCGGGGGTTAGCCGAGAAAATAGGTGCGGCCGGTCGCGAAAAAGTAATTGCTGAGTTTGATGTTTTTCAGAATGCAGAACGGTTGGCGCAGCTGTTTCAGTCGAACTTGAGATAGGCCTGCTCTTCAGTATTTTTACTTGGTTGTGTTTATGGCACACCCAGGGAATGTCCACCGTCCATCACAATCGTTTGCCCCACGATGAGCTTCGCGGCCGGAGTACACAGGAATGCGACAATTTCAGCGACTTCTTCTGGGGTTCCCAGTCGGCCGACCGGCGTTTTGTCGATCATCCGCTCGTAAAATGCCTCGCCACCTTCCCGAACGATATCAAACTTTTCGAGTGCGGCCGTTTTAATAATGCCAGGGGCGACCGCATTAACCGTAATATTTTTAGGAGCCAGTTCCGCCCCTAAGTACCGCGTAAGCGTTTCGATCGCCGCTTTTGATACCCCCACGACAGAATATTCCGGCATCATCACCCGTTGTCCCCCCATGCTGCTTAAAGAGACAATCGCTCCGCCGCCTCGTTCCGTCATCATGTCGGCCGACCGTTGGGCTGCAAACAAAAGCGATCTTGCGTTGATGTTCATCGTCCATTCCCAGCCGCGCGGTTTTTGCTCCATGGCGGGTCGATTATAGCCAGATGCGGCGCTGTGAATGTAGTAATCTAGCCCAGAAAAGGTTTCTTGAATTTGATCGAACATCAAGTTTACTGCGTCGAGGTCCCCCATGTTGGCTTTGACGACGAGAGCCTTCCTGCCTAACCCTTCAACCTGTTCGGCCGTTTTTTCAGCCGCTTCTCGGTTGCGAAAATAGTTGACAACAATGTCTGCCCCTTGCTGGGCAAAATGTAATGCGATCGCCTTTCCAATTCCTCGGCCGGAACCGGTGACTAGAGCGATTTTATTTTCGAATTGCATGGGATTCTCCTTGAAGCTGATTGAAGTGGAATTGAACACCTTTACCGACAAAACTGTAGCTACAAATATATTTTTTGCAAAGCGGTTTACAAAAAAAAGCCCGATCTGTTTTTAAAAACAGATCGGGCTTTCTAGAGCATGGTATAAGATCAAATCGGCTGTTAAAACCGGTCTGATCACACTCGCTTTATTGCTGTCCTTTCACCGCTTTTGCGACAGCTTCGGCCGTCAGGCCAAATTTTTCGTACAGCACTTCGTATGGGGCTGAACCACCGAAGTGATCTAGACCGACGTTGGCACCGCTCAAGCCGGTGAATTTTTGCCATCCCATCGTCACACCCGCTTCAATTGAAGTCCGATTGGTGATATTGGCTGGCAGCACACTCTCTTTGTACTCGGCCGATTGTTGTTCAAACAATTCCCAGCATGGCATGCTGACCACGCGGGCCGATATACCATCGGCCGCCAATAAGTCACGCCCGGCCAAAGCGATTTCAACTTCAGAGCCTGTAGCTAAAATCAGCGCGGTGTCATGTTCAGACCCGGCAACTGTGTAAGCACCTTTGGCGGCGTTGGCTGCCAAATCCGCATCGATAACCGGCAGCCCTTGGCGGGTTAAAACGATGGCGGTCGGGCCATCTTTACGCTCTAGGGCCGCTTTCCAAGCTTGGGCCGTTTCATTCGGGTCCGCAGGGCGGAACATCCACAGGTTGGGCATTGCGCGTAACGCCATGTGATGTTCAATCGGTTGATGGGTCGGGCCGTCTTCACCTAATCCGATCGAGTCATGGGTTAACACATAAATGACCCGTTGGTGGGTAATGGCCGAAAGCCGCATTGCACCGCGCATATAGTCGGTAAACACGTGGAAGGTGCCACCATAAGGAATGACTCCACCGTGCAGGGCTAAGCCGTTCATGATCGAGGCCATACCGTGCTCGCGCACACCGTAGTAAATGTAGCGGCCGGTGATATCCCCATTCGAGACATGACCGGTTCCTTTTACATCGGTTTTGTTGGATCCGGTTAAGTCGGCCGACCCACCCAACATCGCTGGGATGGCTGGGACCAATCCTGCCAAGACTTTACCGCTGGCCGCACGGGTTGCCATTTTGTCATCTGGACCAAATTTCGCCAACGCTTCTTCCCAATTTGCTGGCAAATCACCCGCCATGCTGGCGCAAAATTCTGCCGCTTCTGCGGGGTATTTTTCACTGTATTCAGCAAATAGGGCGTTCCAAGCAGACTGAGCCTCTTTTCCGGCCGCTTCAGCGTTCATGTATTCAAGCGCTTCATCTGGCACCAAGAATTTTTCATCTGCTGGCCAGTTCATGCCTTCTTTTGCCAATTTGATTTCATCGTCGCCCAATGGTGAACCATGACTGCCAGAGGTCCCTTGTTTGTTGGGGCTACCTTTACCGATGATCGTTTTACATGAGATGATCGATGGCTTATCGGTGACACCTTTTGCATGTTCAATTGCAGCCGCCACAGCATCCATGTCATGGCCGTCTACGCGTTGGATGTCCCAACCATAAGCTTCATAGCGTTTCAGGGTGTCTTCGCTGTTGGCCAAGCTGGTTGACCCATCAATTTGGATTTCGTTGTCGTCCCATAACACGATTAGCTTGCCTAAACCTAAGTGACCGGCCAAAGAGCAGGCTTCGTGTGAAACCCCTTCTTGCAGGTCTCCATCGCCGCAAATAACGTACGTATGGTGGTCAACGACCTCGAAGCCGGGTTTATTGTATTTACCCGCCAACCAAGCTTCTGCCAAGGCGAAGCCGACAGAGTTGCTGATACCCGCACCGAGAGGGCCTGTGGTAGTTTCAACACCGGCCGTGTAGCCAAATTCAGGATGCCCTGGGGTTTGGCTGCCCCATTGGCGAAAGTTTTTTAGCTCATCTAGGGAAAGATCGTACCCGGTTAAGTGGAGCAGGCTGTAAATCAGCATTGACCCATGGCCGGCCGATAAAATAAAGCGGTCACGGTTGGCCCAACTGGGGTCAGTTGGGTTGTGGCTCATAAAGTTTTTGAAGAGGGTAACGGCCGCGTCAGCCATCCCCATCGGCATACCAGGATGGCCAGATTTCGCCGCTTGTACGGCGTCGGCCGCCAAAAAGCGAATGGTGTTTGCGGAAAGTTGTGGGAGGTTTTGTTTGTCGGACATTGGGTTATTCCTTCATGTGCGGACGGTTGAATGAGCTCGGTGCTTCCTCCGCATTAGAAGCTGAGCGATTTAAAAAAGTAAGGACGTTCGCTTTACCCCCTCCTAACCTCCCCCAAAGGGGGAGGAAGTGCCAACAAGGTTGGCATTAAGCCCAACTTCGTTGGGCCGTTCCCCTCCCGCCGGGAGGGGCTAGGGGAGGGTTTGAGTTGCTATTGAGCGAAAGTTCTAAAAGATAAGGAGTGTTATTTGTGAAGGCCAGCACTTATCCTTTCGGTAATAAGGATGACGTCTCACTAAACACTTCTTACTTACTACGTTTTCTTTCCAACTATTTTGGTGCCAAACGAATCGCACCATCCAAACGGATCGTTTCCCCGTTTAACATATCATTTTCAACGATATGTTGAGCCAGATTGGCATAATCTTCGGGGGTTCCCAACCGTTTTGGGAATGGAACTGCGGCCGCCAATGCTTGCTGAATTTCTTCAGTCATACCACCCAACATCGGGGTGCCAAAAATGCCTGGGGCAATGGTATTACAGCGGATACCGGTACGTGCAAGTTCACGTGCGATCGGCAAAGTCATGCCAACCAATCCACCTTTTGATGCTGCATAGGCCGCTTGGCCAATCTGACCATCATAAGCTGCAACCGAAGCGGTATTGATAATCATGCCGCGCTCGCCACCTTCATTGGGCTCATTTTTAGCCATTTCAGCAGCCGCTAAACGCAAAACGTTAAAGCTACCAATCAAGTTAATGTTTATAA
This sequence comes from Chloroflexota bacterium, assembly GCA_020629055.1. Taxonomy (GTDB): domain Bacteria; phylum Chloroflexota; class Anaerolineae; order Promineifilales; family Promineifilaceae; genus WTJY01. The sequence continues at coordinate 2,508 of JAHDEB010000107.1, read as the reverse complement.
CTTTGCTAAAAGACTCAAGCCGGTGTGGCCCTTGACGACCGACAACCCGTTCACCAATGGCGATTCCGGCACAATTGACAACACCGTGAATAGCGCCAAACATGTCCATAGCCAATTTTACGGCGCTAACCACTTCTGCTTCGCTGGTGACGTCAGTTTTGTGAAAAAAGACTTTGTCTCCAAGTTCGGCCGCCATCGCGTTGCCGCTCTCTTCGTTTAGGTCCATGATCACAATATTTGCGCCCATGCCTGCAAAACGGCGTACAACGCCAGATCCAAGGCCTGATGCGCCACCGGTGACTAAAAATGTGTTTCCTGAAATCTGCATGATTTTCTCCTAAGACGTTTGCGCGTAGGCAAGCCAGCAGATAACAAGGAAATTTCTTTTTGACCTCGAAATTATCTGTTCATGCAAACGTGTGTTTTATTTTAAAAAGATGGGGTTTGAACGGCCGAATTATAGCGGTCTAAATCGATTTGTGCATAAACTCAACCATTTGTGCATCGGCATCAGCCGTTGTCGCTTAAATCCCTTTAAAATGATGCGGATCACTGGGCAGAGCGGTTAATTTCTCGACCCATTTAATTTCAACTTTACCTGAAGATAATCGAGTTAGGCTGGATTGTAGGAGGTCTAGTTCTTGGCGGCTGACATAGTAAACCTTAATCGGCAGCCCGTTAACCGATTCGTCTAGCTGACGTTTTTGCCTGTCAAAGAAGCCGTCGTCTCGAACAATATCACTCTTAAAATAGAGACAAAGTGCCGGATCCGGCTTGAGGTTGATAACCAATGCTCCATCTTCTGTCGGTGCAAAATAATCTTCTGCCAAAATAATGCCCCTCAGGTCGTCCCAGTCATAATCACTTCTTACGCGTAGATCTCCGTTTGCACAAGTCATGAATCCACCCGGCGTCGCCTCAAAAAATATGAGCCTTTTACCTTGTCGGTAATATCTGATTGCAGGCTGAATCGCTCCAAGTAAAGCTATAATCGACATTGGGAACAGGCAGAGGGCCATTCCTCCTAGATTTAATAGACCGAGGTCAAATATCCCTGAAATGATGCCGGTAACGGAAACGGCAAAAAGGGTGAACCCGATTGCGCCACTGAGTGCGATGCCAGACCACACCCTCTGGTCATGAATGGTAATCTTGTCAGATTTTATTTCGATTGAAGACATTGTTAGTCCCCTTTTATCTTCTCGTTTAAAGTTCAACCAAAGCAGGGAATGTGTCCCCTTGTGTAAAGCGTTGCCGGCCGCTCTTCGTAATCACCGTCACGCCACCGCTGCCGATAACTTCCAGGCTGTCCCCATCCCGATAAAGGGACGTCATGCCGTCGATCCCATAGGTCACGATATTTGTGCCGGAAATGAGACGGCTGGCCCTCGAAATAAACCCAGGATATTCATCGAAGTGGGGCAAAATAACCGAGTTTGGCAACAGCCCAAACCCGTCCCCTAAGGCAGGTCGCCCCATAACTTTTGACCCTTGGATCATCGCGCCTGCGCTGCAGCCGGTTAGAAGACCTCCGTTCGCCAGTACCGTTTCGACCGCTTGCCAGGCCAGGCTACCCAGCAGGGTGTTGTACAAATAGGTGGGCTTGCCGCCAGAAAAGTAAACAAAGTTCGCTTCAGCGATTTGGTCTGCTAAAGACACATCATTGGCTGTGTCTGCATCAATGACTTCAACCGCTTTGACGTCTGCGCCTAATTTTTTGAAATGGTGTACGCCTAGGTCAGACCAATATCGAATGCGATCAGCCCCTTCGGTGCCGGCTCCGGCCGGTATGCAAACCACTTTCGGGCTTTTCCCTAGCCGCTCAAACAATGCTCGGTCGACCGGTTCCATATTGGGCAGATATTCGCCAGCCCCGACAAGTGCATGTTTCATTCGATGTGTCGGCGCCTTTATTTCCCTTCCTCAAACTCTTTAAACATTTCAATCAGCCTCGGTTTTTGCTTAACCGCCTCCCACCAGAATCCGCCGAAGGTGATTAGAATTCCGAAAATGAGCGCACCTACCGCAAAAGGGATTGACGAATAGTTAAAAATCAAAATATAGACGGTCACCGCCAGCCAAATACACATAAACACAGCCGTGAATGTGTGTAAAGCCATCTTTATTTGAATGTCTGTACCAGGGCCGTTTGAAACAAAGTTGCCGGTAATAACGGGGGAAAACGAGTTTCGATAGAGAAGAATTCGTCTCATTTCAAACCCCTCTTCGAAAACCTCCCCTTTGTACTCGGCCATCTCTTGTCGAGGCGTCCGAGACAAGGTGCGTGGCTCTATCTTTGATTCCAGCATATTGGCAAGCATCTTGGCTGACAATGCTGATTCAATTTCGAATGTATCGTAAGGTAAGATTTTCATAAGTTCGACCAGGAGATAAATTAACTTCGGACTTGACCGTTGCCCAATACGACCCACTTGTAGGTGGTTAGCTCTTCTAGCCCCATCGGCCCGCGAGCATGTAGCTTTTGCGTGCTGACCGCGACTTCGGCCC
>JAHDEB010000106.1 GCA_020629055.1 Chloroflexota bacterium | reverse complement strand
GTTCAGCACCCCAACTATTTTCGCCAGATTGGCCCAGTTTTTAGCTTATCTTTCCGCAGAACACAGATCCTTTTGTCAAACTGGACCAAACTGCTGATCAATAACAAATGAGCAATCACAAATCTAGAGCCTAACCCTACCAACCCATACGGTTTTCTAGTTCGATATAAGACCCAAGCGATTAAGAATCTCTATGTGTTGTGCAATTCGCCTAAACTTTTACCTTTCACAAGTGGAAATTATTGTACTCTGGTTGTAAAATTCTTGTGAAAGATTAGATTCTAGATCTCTATGGTTCATGCCATCCAGAGACTTTAAAAATCAAAATATTGATATTACCTATATTGCCGATGCTTTCCTCATAAATAGGCGGGGAGAAAATCGCAATCATTTATTAATCGACCGTGGAAAAAACCTTACTACTTTTTGATCTGCGGTATTAGGAGGCAAACTCAAATGGCGATTCGCGAAGCTGCGTCGCAGGCTGCTCCACTACCAGATGGTGTCGAACCAATAGTCAATGATTTTTCGATTGTTGTAGCTACGGCTAACGGCACCGGTAGTCAAACGGCCAACCTTGCAATTATGCGGGCGATCTTCAAAATGGGGATCCCTGTAAACGGAAAGAACATTTTTCCATCTAACATTCAGGGACTACCTACTTGGTATCATATTCGAGTTAGCGGAGATGGCTATGTCGCTAGACGAGCCAATTCAGAGGTACTGGTTGCTTTCAATGCGGCTACCGCGATCGAAGACCTACAAAACCTCCCTAGCGGTGGCATCTGTATTTATCGGGACGATTTAAAAGGTTTTGAACCTCGCGATGATGTCAGCATGTATCCGGTCCCCGTTACTAAACTGCTAAAAGAAATCGGCGCAAAAGGTCAATTTAAAGATCGTTACACCAACATGTTATATGTCGGTGTTGTTGCGTACTTGCTTAATATCGATTTAGCGAAAGTTGACCTTGCCTTAGATATCCATTTCAAACGGCGTCGCAAGCTGGTTGACATGAATATGGATGTTATCCGCTTGTGCTACAACTGGGCGGCCGAGAATTTAACCAAAACCGACCCATTTGTCGTGGCTCCTTTAGATAAGACCGAAGGCAAAATATTGATGACCGGCAACGATGCGGCCGGTTTGGGAACCGTATTTGGTGGGTTAACCGTTTGTACCTGGTACCCGATCACCCCATCAACAAGCATGATCGATGCGGTAAACGCTTATCTACCACGCCTACGGGTAGATGAAGAGAGCGGCAAGGCAACCTTTGCCGTTGTTCAAGCGGAAGATGAGCTTGCGGCGATCGGCATGGTTCTGGGTGCTGGCTGGGCCGGTGCTCGCTCGATGACAGCGACTTCTGGTCCTGGTATCTCGTTGATGTCTGAATTTGTTGGATTAGGTTACTTTGCAGAAATCCCCGGTGTAATCTGGGACATTCAGCGGGTCGGACCTTCAACCGGTCTACCAACGCGTACTGGACAGGGAGACATCATCCCCGCATATTATTGTGGTCACGGCGACACCAAAAATATCGTTCTGCTACCAGGCACCATTCATGAGTGCTTCCAGATGGGTACCAGCTCGTTTAACTTGGCTGAGAAATTCCAGACGGTTGTTTTTGTCCTTTCAGACCTAGATCTAGGCATGAATACATGGATGTCAGAAACCTTTGACTACCCTGAAGAACCGATTCAACGCGGCAAGGTGTTGACGGCCGAAGAAGTCGAAGAAAAAGGGTTCGCCCGTTTTAAAGACCTCGATGGAGATGGGATTGGCTATCGTACATTGCCAGGAACAAAATCGACCAAAGCGGCTTACTTCACACGCGGTACGGGACATAACAGCGCAGCGGTCTATTCAGAACGTGCTGAAGACTGGCTCGAGAATATGGACCGTCTGATGCGGAAGTTTGACACCGCCCGTGACCATGTTCCAGCCCCGATCGTCGACGATGTTGAAGGCTCTAGCTACGGTATTTTGTCGTTTGGCACAACGATGTACGCGATTGAAGAAGCGCGGGACATTTTAGCCGAGGCGGGTACCAACACGAGCTTTATGCGCTTAAAGGCGTTGCCGATTAATCAAACTGTGCGAGATTTCGTTGCAAAGCACGACCGTGTTTATGTGATTGAAATGAACCGTGACGGCCAAATGCACACGATTCTGCGGGACGAAATGCCCGAAATGAACATGAAAATGATATCGATTGCCCATCAAGACGGTATGCCGCTAACGGCCGAGTACCTCATTGATCGCATCAACGACTTGGAGGCACAACATGGCAAGTAGACCCGCACGTACACCAAAAGTAAACTCCGCCGGACTTTCAAAAGCGGATTACAACGGCCGCCCAACAACCCTTTGCAAAGGGTGTGGCCATAATTCAATTTCGTCCCAGATTATTACGACTTGCTACGAGCTTTCGATCAAACCATGGGACATCATTAAACTGAGTGGTATCGGCTGTTCGTCTAAATCACCCGCATACTTCTTGGGGCAGTCGCACGGCTTCAACGCCCTGCACGGCCGCATGCCTTCCGTAGGAACAGGCGCGCTCATGGCGAACCGAACCCTAATGGCGGTTGGTGTTTCTGGTGACGGTGACACAGGTTCAATTGGAATGGGCCAGTTCAAACACATGATGCGACGTAACGTGCGCATGATGTACATCGTTGAAAACAACGGTGTTTACGGTTTGACCAAAGGTCAATTTTCAGCAACGGCCGATGAAGGACAGTTTCTGAAATATGCCGGTAAAAACGAACTGCCACCGATTGATCTTTGCATCGAGGCGATTGTAGCCGGTGCAGGCTTTGTCGCTCGCTCGTTCTCGGGTGATGCAAAACAGGTTCGTAACCTGATGAAAGCGGCTCTAAGCTACAACGGCACCGCCCTACTCGATATCATCAGCCCTTGTGTTACCTTCAACAATGATGAAGATTCAACGAAGAGTTACCCGTTTGGGAAAGATAACGAACTGCCTTTGCACGATTTAACATATGTGCCTTCTTTCGAAGAAATTGAGGCGGTTGATTACGAGCCTGGTGAAATGCAAAATGTGGCGATGCATGACGGCTCGCACATCCAATTGCGCAAGCTAGAAGAGGCTTATGACCCAACTGATAAGATGGGTGCATTGCACCGCTTGCAGTGGGCTCAAGAAAAACGGGAATTTATCACCGGTTTAATTTACTACGATGATTCACGTAAGCCGCTCGACGAAGTTGAGATGTTAGTAGATGAGCCATTGGCAACGCTACCAGATGAAAAGATCCGGCCGTCGAAAGACAAGCTTGATATGATCATGAACGAGTTGCTCTAAGCTCAAACTCATCTAAAAAAGCAGACTTTTTAAAGCCAGGACTCAAAATCCTGGCTTTTTTTGTTATGGTTTTGTTAAGTTCTTAACAAAAAACCGATTCTTATCCAAGAACTGCGTGAAGAGGGAATTTTCTTAAGTACGGGGGAAAGGTTACGAGCGCACTATTGAGCCTGTCAGATAAAAGGAACTACTATTCCCAACTTATCATTAATTTATTGGAGTTTAATTTATGAGTTTTCCGAAACCGTTTTATCGTTCGCGTCCACATCCTTGGCATGGTCTAAATATCGGCAAAGACAGCCCCCATTTAGTTCAAGCCTATATCGAAATTACCCCGTTTGACCTGATCAAATATGAGATTGACAAACGTACCGGGTATTTGCGCGTCGACCGACCACAACGGACCTCATCGCAGCCACCAACTCTATATGGTTTTATTCCACGCACCTATTGCGGCTCTCGTGTTAAAGCTTTGGCACCGAACGCGGTTCGGGGAGACGAAGATCCATTGGACATCTGCGTTATCTCTGACCGGCCGATTAATCGTGCTGAAGTCATTTTGTCTGCCCGTGTTGTAGGCGGTTTGCAAATGATCGATGGCGGAGAAGCTGACGACAAAATCGTAGCGATTTTGGAGCAAGACAATGTCTGGGCTCATGTAGAAGATATTTCTGAACTGCCACCCATCATGGTCGAGCGGTTACATCACTACTTCTTAACCTATAAACAGTTGCCGGGCGAAGAGCTAAAAACCAGCATCGACAAGGTTTATGGCGCAGAACATGCTTACAAGGTGATTGAAGCAGCAATCGAAGATTACGAAGAAGAGTATTCGATTTAAAACACTTTCTCTAGTAGAAAAGCAAACAAACAAAAAAGCGGCTTTGGGAAAATCCAAAGCCGCTTTTTTGTTTTGTCTGTTCAGTTTTGAGAAATGGGATTGGTGTGGCAAACTCTATGATCGAACCAACTGTGAAATTGACCATTTGAATCAGCGGGATCACGATTCAGTTTGAGCAATGTTCAGCGCACAAACTATGCTAAATTTGCGACTTTTAGGGGGCTTCGCAGCTACATTTGAAGAAGGACCGAACCTTCACTTTCGCTCTGACAAAGGACGAGCGCTGTTGGCCTATTTAGCGGCCGAACCGAATCGGCCGCACAGTCGCGAAAGTTTAGCCACACTACTTTGGGGGGACTATGACACAACGACGGCCAAAACATATCTACGGAACGAACTATCTAATATTCGCAAATTAACCCACAGCCACCCGGCGATTGAAATTACACGTCAGACGGTCGAATTCAAAAGCGATTTAGCCGATGTCGATGTGGCTCATTTTGAGTCAACCATCGGCCGGTTTTTAACCGCCACCGCACAAGATCAAGTGAATCTTGTGGCAGAGGCTGAGGGCGCCATCAACCTTTATAAAGACGCCTTCCTCGCTGGTTTTGACGTCACCAACGCACTCGAATTTAGTGAATGGTACTCGGTTAAAAGAGAGCAATTGCATCAGTTTGCCATGCGGGGCCATGATCAAGTTCAAGAGGTTTTAATCAACTCCGGCCAGTTAGAGTCAGCCACGCTGTTGGCCCAAAAACAGCTTGTTTTAGAGCGATGGCATGAACCGGCCCATCGTCGTTTAATACACATTTACGGCATGCAAAGTAAGCGGGGGCAAGCGATAGCCCAATACGAAAAGCTGAAAGATGCCTTACAAGAAGAATTAGAATTAGAGCCAGAGGCGCAAACGGTCGACCTGCTTGAAAAAATCAAAGCGGGAGAATTTGAGCAGAGCCAAACGCCTCAGCCGGCACCAGTTCGGTCAATCAACAAATATAAAGTGTTGGCCCATCTTGAAATGATGCCTGATCAAAAGCTGTTCGGCGTCGATGAGATCATAACCTCGCTCGATTCTATGATTAAATCGGCCGACCGGCCGTGGCTAATTGCCCTTGATGGGCTTGGGGGAAGCGGCAAGACAACCCTCGCCAACGCCCTGATCCATCAAATTCTAAACAATCTTGAAAGCGATTTTGAAGATATCGCCTGGATCAGCGCCAAGCAAGAAGAGTTTGTCACCGGCCGGGGGATTCAACCGAAAATAAAAAGTGGGGCGCTTGATGCCGATTCGCTCGTTGACCAGCTGCTGTTTCAACTGGCTGATGGCCCCTGGCCAACCCACAGCAGCATGGCCAAGCAGATTGCGCTTACACAAATTGTTAAAGAAAAACGCTGTTTGATCGTGGTTGACAACCTCGAAACAGCGGCCGATTATTTAACCCTGCTCCCCCTATTGCGACAGCTCGCAGGGCCAACCAAGTTTTTAATCACCAGCCGTATCACACTCCACAACGAAAGTGATGTTTTCTGTCACTCATTGGGAGAATTGGCACAAAAAGATGTCTTTGAATTTTTGCGGTATGAATCGCGAAAGCAAGGGCTTGCCGCGCTGCTCTCTGCAGAAACCGAACAGTTCCATCAGATTTACGAAACGGTTGGGGGAAACCCACTAGCCCTCAAGCTGATCATGGGACAGCTACATTATTTGCCTCTAAACGAAGTGCTTGCTACTTTGCGGCGGAGCGAACGACAATCGGTTGATCAAATTTACGAGTATATCTATTGGCAGGCATGGAAAATGCTAAGTAAAAACGGCCGAGAATTGCTCCTAACCTTGCCCATCTACCCGAATGGGACGTTTGATCAAATTGCTGATGCCAGTGGGCTAGACCGCTATTCGGTCCGAATTGAGCTGAACCATTTGCGTTCATTATCATTGGTGCAAACCAACGGCGACTTGGCGCAACCTCGCTACCGCATCCATCGGTTAACCGAGACATTTTTGATGCATGAAATCATCAAATGGCAAGCTGGAACCGACAATGGGAAATCGCCTGAAGAAGATCTATTTGGCCAAAAAATCGAAGTTGGTCTGTCTAATTGGTACGGCGCATTTGACACTTCTGATGATCAGCTAGAGGTTCTGCGACGAGAGAAAGAGGGGGTGATTAAGGCGATACAGCTTGGGCTCACCATCCCAGAAGCTTGGCCAATGGTAAAAGATTTAATCGAAGCGCTAACAACTTACATGGAGCGAATGGGTTATTGGGATGAGTGGCTTGTGCTGCTCAACCGAGGAATCGTTCAAGCACAGCAATTGGAAGACTTAGAAGGCGAGCTGATGATTGCACACTATCGCGGCCGGATATTACAACGTCAAAGCAAACCACAAGAAGTCATACGAAATTATGCCCGTATCATTCGCCTAGCCCGGCGCAGTGGTAACGACATTGCGGCCGCGCGGGCCGCTTCTAATTTGGGATTCGCCTATGCCAACAAACAACAGCTTTTACGGGCAACCACGCTGTGCCATTTTGCTTTAGACATTTTTAAAAAACACACTCATCTTAATGGACAAGGGCACACAAACAACCATTTGGGAATAATTTTTCGCAAAAGAAAAGATTGGGATCAGGCTGAAAGCTATTATTTTGCAGCATTGAGCATTTGGGAAAAGGTCAACAACTTGTCTGGAAAGCATGTGGTGCTGTCAAATTTAGGACTGTTGTATGCTGATACTGAAAATTATCTAAAAGCAACGATGCAGCTACAAAATGCGTTGGCTATCGTCAAAGAAGTGGAAGACAAGAAAAGCGAGGCGGTTATTCTCAACAATCTTGGCTTCATCAATTTGAAAAGAAAAAACCTGCAAGAAGCGCTGGCTCATTCTACAAGTGCCGAGGCGATCTTTCAGGAGCAGGCTTCGCATGAAAGCCTATTTAATGTATGGGACACAATCGGGCAGATCTATGCGGCCAAAGGGGATGCAAGCATGGCATCGGCCTACATCACAGCATCGCAAGAGGGCATTAAAAATTTAAGAGCCGGTTTTTGGGAGCTTCCTCAGATTGAAACTTATCTAACCTGAGTTTCGTTCAAGCACTTCGATCCCTGTCAGCTTCAGCATGACTGGGATCTTATGCTCAAACAGATTGATTTCACTTGAAATCCCAGTCATTTTGGTGCCGTTTTGACCAGAATCAAGACCGTTCGCCCAAATAACAGGGCTTCGCCCCGTTTGGATCCTAATCCGAAACTTAGGTTATCAACATTAAACATTCTGACAACAAAAATGCTGGCAACCAAATTGGGTCACCAGCATATAAAATCGTTCTATTTTTGTTTCTCTGACTTTGATTTAATAGCACTGAATCGTGATTCTGCCCTTAGCAACCACCACCATCATCGATGCCACCAACCACGGAGATTACTGGTTCACTTTCGACTACGTCGATTGTTCCAACTGACACCCCCATGCTCACTAAAAGTAATAACCCAACAATCAACGCGACCAACTGCTTACGAATATTCAGACTGTTCATCTATACACATTTCCTTGTTTTTCAACGACTTAAAATCGACTAAACAAGGTCAGTTGAGATGGAATTCCTCGGGTTAGGCTTTCGCCTTAGCCCGCTTTGCAAAGAAATCGTCTGACCAATTTGTGACCGTTACTTCGTGGTCACACCGTTATTTGTTAACTTGGCAGTAGTCTATAAAACGGCCGTACCCACTTCGCATCCGGTTGAACGTTGTCAGTGGATACGTTTCTGTAAGGTGGCAGCGTCACGGCCTGATTACCGATTACCGACAACACGCGTATAATTCCCACATGGGTCAACCATTGCTCACCCTCACCCTTTTGGGGACATTCGAAGCCACCCTCAACCAAACGCCTATCACCGTCTTTCGCTCCAATAAAATTCAGGCGATGCTGCTTTATCTAGCACTGCAACCCGGTGTTGCGATTCCGCGAGAGACATTGGCGACCCTCTTTTGGCCCAACGACACGGAATCAACGGCGAAAACCAATCTGCGCAACTCGCTCTCTAGGCTGCGCAAAATTTTGGGGGATGACTCGGCCGTATGTCTCACCATTACGCGACAAATGGTGCAATTTAATTTGGTGGATGGGGTGGCTGTCGATGCGGTTGGGTTCGAACAAGCGGTTGAGCTAGCAGACTTAAAAACCGCTTGCGATCTATTTGTAGGTGAGCTTGCCCCTGGCTTTAGCTGCGATGCCCCCGCTTTTACCCATTGGCTCACGCTTGAACGGGAACGGTTTCAACGACTGGGGCTAGAGGCATTGGGGGAACTGACGGCCGCCCTTTTGGTGCAAGGAGAATTGGCCGAAGCTGAACGGCTGGCTAGACGGCAGCTAGGACTAGAGCCATGGCGCGAGCTGGCCCACTACCAGCTGATGCAGGTACTTGCTAGGCAAGGGGAACGTGAGGCGGCCATCGCTCAATTTGAAAGCTGTCAAGATGTGCTCGAAATAGAGCTAGGTATCTCACCATCAAACGAAACCTTTGAACTGATTCAGCAGATTGAGTCGGGCGAATACGGATCCGGCTTTGCTAAAGCGGTCCCGGCCGAAGAACTGTCTATCCCGTTCCAAGCCCCGGCCGTACCCGAACACCTCGTCGGCCGAGAGGCAGAGATCGCGGCGTTAAAACAGCAGCTGTCAAACGATTCTGCCAGCATCGTAGCCCTCGTTGGCATGGGGGGAATCGGCAAGTCAACCCTTGCAGCGACGATGGCCGAGCTACTGCGTGACACGTTCCCTGACGGCGTGCTGTGGGGCAACCCCCACCTGAGCCAACCGGCCAACATTTTAGACCTTTGGGGACGGGCGTTTGGCTATGACTTTAGCGGCCTGAGCGACTTAGAAAGCCGAGCCACGGCGGTGCACGATTTATTGTCCAAGAAAAAAGTGTTGGTGATCCTCGACAATCTGGATAATAGCGATAGGGACTATCAGCCGCTACTACGGGCGGTAGCTGGCACACACGCAATACTGACTACGCGCAATCGCGATGTGGCGGCCGGAGTTGGAGCCGAAATCATCCCGATTAGTGAGCTTTCGGCCGAAAATAGCCTAACCCTCATGACCCGCATTCTGGGCCAATCACGGCTGACTGACGAGGCAGAACGGGCCGCTGCCGAGCAAGTTGGCGACCTTCTTCACCATCACCCGCTCTCGCTCGAAATTACCGGCCAGCTGCTCAAAGCTCGGCCGAGTATGACGGTACAGAACATGGTCGAACGGCTGCAAGACGCCCAGCGACGTACCGGGTTAAAAATCAATCAAAAAGGGGTGCGGGCCAGCTTTGAAACGAGTTGGGATGTCCTTTCAAACGATTTACGCCGTACGTTTAGCCTCTTGGGGGTCTTTGAAGGGCGTTCGTTTACGCTGGAGGCGTTGCAGGCGGTTTCGGCCGAAGACCGGTTTGACACAGAAGATTGGCTGTTTGATCTCAGTGCCCTCTCGCTTGTCCGTTCGGATGTGCAGGATGGGATCAACCGATACAGCCAGCACCCGCTTTTAGCTGATTTCGCTTATGAAAAAATGGGGGAGGAGACAGCCGAGCCATTTGGTCGCATGGCTGATTTCTATTTGGGGTACGCGGCCGAACATGCAAGCAGCTTTGAACAGCTTGATCCAGAATGGAACAACTTTTCAGGGGCGGTGCAGGCGGCCGGGCGTTTTGATAAGTGGGACCAAGTGAAAGAGTTTACGGCCGTTCTAGAAAGACCATGGCTCAATCACGGCCGGTATCAAGATGCGATATCAGCGTATTCCCTCGCCAAACGGGGAGCAGAAAAAATAGGGTCTGAAAAGATGCTGGCCGACACACTGCTACGTTGGGCAGAGATCAAAATTGAGCAGAGCGATTATGATTCAGCGTGGGATGATTTGGAGCTGGCGCTCAGCCTGTATCAAAAGCTCGAAGACGGCCGGGGAATAGGGAAGTCAAAATTCTTCCAAGGTTGTATCCTTTTTGATCAAGGAGAGTTACTTAAAGCCAAAAATGTAGCTAAAGCAAGTGAGCTCCTTCTTCAGGAAAGCAATTCGATTGACGATCTTTATGCTAACCAGGAATTATTGAGTTGCATTCTGCTTGAAACTGAGCCAACAACGGCAGAATCAAAAAAAATGGCTCTTAATTTATTGGAATTACTTGAGAAAAAACCACCAACAGATATTTTAATCGCAACAATCAGATTACTCTCAATCATTTCTTTTAAAGAAGGTCTTTATGAAGATGCAAAAAGATATGCCGAGAAGGCACTTTCAATATGCGAGAGTCTAAATTATCAAACTGAAAAGATATCTGCGATCTATGCTTTACTTAACATTCAAATTGACCTGAAAAACTTCACTGAAGCCTTTATGCTAGCTGAACAAGGTTTAAACCTAGTCAAACAGTTAGGCGCAACCCGAATAAAAGTCTTATTTCTACAAGAAATAAGTCGACTTTATCAACTACAAAAAGAATTCAGCCGAGCTTCACATTTTGCTGATGAAACTTTGGTTCTTGCAGAAAAAATTCAAGATAGACTTAATTACGGGTACGGGCTTCGCCAGAAGGGTGACATTCTATATCAGCTTGAAAATTACTCAGCATGCACTGAATATTGGAAAAAAGCCGAACAAGTCGCAAATACGCTTCAACACACCGAACTTTCAAATCAATTAAAAGAACGATTTAAATTTTTGGAAGCGATTTAACACAGCTGAATACATTTTGATTAACCAAAGCCTGATCCTCCACCTGGATTGGTTCTCGGCCCTTCGGTTGACCAGCCGTTGCTCATGATTTTGTCAATCACAAGGGCTAGCGAAGGATCATCGGCCGAAGCAATCGGGTCTGAAATGGGGAATGGCGCTTGGTTTTGCGAAAACTCGTCGTAGTTCATTCCGATTTCTTCTTCAGTCAATCCACCATTTTGGAAGACTTTTTGGACCGAACGCACATAATTATGGTGGAGCTTGTCGACCACCTCGGCCGGGGGCATCATCTGCCACACGGCCGGGTCTGTGTCCCAAGTCACACGCAACTTGCCCATTTGAAGATCCTTCATCTCCCCTAAAATCAAATCGATCACAGGCTGTAGCTCTTCTAAAATTGTGAGTCCCGATTTTGGCTCTCCATTGACCTCATAAGTCGCACCGCTCACCCCGTCAATCCCGTCTTTCTCAGGGTCAGGAATACCGTAGGGCCAGACTTCGGCCGCCCAGTCGGGCCAATCTTTTAACACGCTTTCGATCCAAGCTTGATCCAATTTGGCCGTGATCAAATCAATCGAGTCATGCGCTCTTGCATCATCGGTCCACAGCTTGACTATGGAGTTCATGATACGGCTGATAATCAATGGCCGAAGGGCTGGAATCGGGTGGTCACAATCGTGATGTGAGTGGGTGTCGGTCGGATAATCGGTCCCCATCACATCATGAAACCCAGCTACAAAGACGGGGCCCTCGACAAAACAGCCATACGCATCGCAAAAGATTTCCTCTAGCCAGTCAAACATCCAATCTGAAGCCACGATATCAACCCGATCTTTGGCCAATTGAATGGCGAGCTTGTGGTTTAGATCGTCTTTGAGCAAACGTCCCTGATAGCTTTCATAAATTCGGCCGGATCGATAGACAACATGTGCACACTCATGTGCAAGGGTCAAAAACGACATTGAGAGGTCTAAATCGGCATCACTCTCAGCTGTCAAGTCACTAAACGCCGTAACAGGAAAACCGATCAAAGCTCCATGTGAGTAAGGGAGCAGACGAATCTCAACCAAGCTGGCCGGGTACACGGTGAGGTTGAGGTAAGACTGGCCGTGACACATGAGCCGTGCCCGCTGACTTGGCAGTAAGGCTCGCTGAGCCAGCCACCCTGCTACGTTAGCCACCTGAGAATCAGGCTGATCGGCCGCCTGTTTGATACGCAGAAAGTCGATACTAACTTGGCGCAACAGCTCTGCATACAGCGTATCGGCCGGGAGGGAGCCATCTCCGAAAAAAGCCTCTTTCTCAGATTTTGAATTAAACAGGATGCCAAATTTTTTCCCCAACGTCCGCTTCCCGGTGTCAGCGTCTAACCCATCGTAGATAAAATCAAAGGTCGTGTCTAAAAATTCGATTAACTTGTCGAGTAGGTGGCGGTCGGCCGTGGTTAACCCACGCCGATTGGCCTGACGACGAGTTTGGCGCTTTACCTGCACCATTGAGCTTTTAAGCTGGGTTTTACGTTTTTGCCATACAGCATTTGTTGCGTGTGTCATAGTTTCCTTTTCGAGCGAGCCGCTTGCCCTGAGCTTGTTGAAGGACTGACTCAGATGTTGTCATTCGGTAATCGCTTCAAGTTTACATTAAAAAGCCCGAGGCAGCTTATCTAAACCGTCTCGGTCTCAATTCATTTGATCTGATTTAATCAGCTAGTAAACGATCATCAGATCTTTTAAGTTGCCTAAGACAACCCCAACCCGTTCTTTAGATTCACTCGAGGCCGAAAAAAGGTGCAAAAAAGTTTTCCTGTTCCATCATATCCTCCAAATGTAGGCGGTTCAATATCATTGGCTCTATTGCCACTCTCAACGTAACAAAAGAGCGTATCGAAAACGCATCGAGATATTTTAAGAGAGAAGTGGTGTATGGAAATGCGCATCGGAATGAGCAAAAAAAACAGGGCAGCACTTGCGTACCGCCCTGCAAAAAAAATGAAAGGGCTGCCCCGATTAACGCTTGATCATTGGTAAATAAATCTGCCCTCCCTCGCCAACTTGCACATCGATATCAATCGAACGGCTTAGCTGTCCATTCTGGCCGATGACTGTCACGGTAAAGGTGCCTAATTCAACTGTCTCATCAACGGTAATGATTAAATCCTGCGACATCAGTTCGTTTGATAGCGAATAGGTTTGGTTCGGGTCGATCCCAAGCCAGGCCGTTACCCCACGAGGAAGTTGTGTTGAATCTACTGTCAGATTGACGTTCGGGTAAAACAATGAGCTTAATTCGTTCAGTTGAACTGCAACCGTTTTCGATCTGCCCACGGCAACTTGCACAGAGTCGGCCGCCTTTAGCGTGAAATCACCTGTTCCAAAGGAAACAGTTACTGGATCAGAGACAACGCTTCGATCACTGGTCTCATCTTCGGCCCGCACCCGAACTTTGTATGTCATACCCGGCTCGATAAAGTTGAGCGTTTCGAAGCCGATGGCGGTGGCATCAAGTTCACCAGTCTCATCCGCATCAAGCATTGACCCACCCGCAGCGATTTCAACCAGCGTCGGTTCGCCGTTGATCTCTGTTTCAACTAACAGCGTATAGCTGTCAATGTCTGGGTGAGGATTGGCATCCCACTCAACATACAGTCTGTTATCCTCATCCAGTTCGGTTCGGATTGCTGCATCCCAATCTGTTGGGAAAGTGGCTGATTGATCTAGGGTGACCACGGCCGCGGCTTGCAACTGACGCAGTTCGCTATAGCCGTCGCGAGAAAGCTGGACTGTGTTTACACCAAAAACCGCATCCGGTTGAATCGACCGAGCACGAGTCACAGAGGTAACGTACCCACGCACGGCCGGATTAATCCCGTCATTCGCCTCGATCCAGATGTAATAATCGCCAGACTCGATACCGCTCAAGTCGATATCACGAGTGACCAAGCTGCCGTCGAGCTCATTGGTGTCGGTCAAAGTATAGGTATCGATCCGCTGACCATCGTAAACAGCAACAACTTCCTCCGTAACCGTTCCCAGCGTATCTGTAGAAACGATGGTGCGGGTGATTGGCCCTTCGGTGATGTAGACAGACACATCTGTCGGATTGTAATCGGTGGTTAAATGCCAACTCACTTGAGCATCGCTCAAACTCCGTCGCGCCACCATCAAATCCTCTAGAATTGGGGAATTTGTTGGCCCACTAACTGAGACAATGAAGTTGATGTCTTCAACATTTCCACTAATCTCAGCTTTCCAATCTGGGCTTTTAGTCGCCTGATCAAAATAATAGGTCGTTTCAATTTCACGGGTATACAGTTCATCCATCAAATAGATGAGCGTCATGTCATACCCTGCATGGGTAAAATCGACCGGCATGACGGTGTAAGTGGCACCGTCTACCGCATCAAGCTCTACTTTTTCAGCCAACAGCCTGCCATTTAGCGGATCACGCAGCTCAAGCGTGTGTACACCAGCCGGAATCGTGACGTAGTCAATCAAGCGGCCGTAGGTTAATCCAGATGCAATCGCCTCACCATCAATGTGGAATTGCATTGTCGGGTCTAGCGTCGAGTGGGTCACGAGGCGAAGCTTGGCTTCCCCTGGTTTATTGGTTGGCAGATTATTATCTGCAAAGACGAAGAGCTCTGGATCGGTGTTTCCTAAGTCCATGAGGGTGATATCCTCACCGGCCGCAACGTCGATCGTGATCTCATCTAGAACCGTATTGGTGCCGGCCGCCAACATCTCAACCGTGTGGGTACCGGTTACGACTTCGACGTATGTAAATCCGGTTGGATTCTGATTAGACAGCTGATCCCACGTCAATGCGCCGTCGATACGGACATCGACCTTGTCATAAGAGGAACTTTGCGTTGCCAAAACAACCCGAACTCGTCCTAAGTCGGCATTCGCCTCGTTGCCATCTTGGCCGACATAGGTCACAAGCTGTTCGCGACGAACGGTGTAATCGGTTTGGACGTCAGCATTATTGCCATTAATCTTCGTCCCTTCAGGCGTGATAATGCTAAAGTCCAGGTAGCCGTCTGAAATCAAACTAAACGCGACATCGGTATCTGCTAGCAAATCAACCGGTTCGATCACATTTGGCCCACGCTGGGTTGGGGCCATCCCTTCTTCGGTGAAAGCCAAACCGATCGGTGCGTTCAAAATCACAGTCTTGTCATCTGGAAAGGAAAACTCATCACTGTAAGGCATTGAGCCACGATAAAGTGGATTCGCTTCACCCGATGCTTGCCAAGCCCGCTGAGCCGCTCGTGCCTGCATCAATCGAGGTCCGCTAACAAGATGGTAGTTGCTGACATCACCAAAGACGATCTCCCCTTCTTCATCGGCGTATACGCCGTAATCTACACCCGCGATGGTCACATACCCTGTGGCGCCATACTTTCGGTTGGTAAACTCGCCAAACTTAGCACCGGCAAGTTTTGTTTTACCAAAGTCGACCGGTGGAATGCTTATACAAACGTTGCTGTATTTAATCGTACATTCCCATTCCCAAGGCCAATCACCGCTACAACTTGGGTACGGAACGCTCCCACACTCCTCCCAAATCGCCCCTTCACTTAAATCGACTGACAAAGTTCCTGACCCTGTAAAGTGAAATTTGTTATAGCGATCAACCCAAGCGTTCACCTCGAAGTTCAGGTCAAGCAAGCTCTGCTTAATCGTTAGGTTGACGCTAAAGCTGCGCTCGGTCACTGTTGCACTTGCTCGAGCCATTTCATAGCTTAAAATCTCCAGCGAACCGCGCAAGCCGATCTCAAATGCGGGTGCCCACTGAAGGGTCAGCCCACCTTCAACCTCAATGATTTCCGCCTTGTCTTTAATGGTCATATTGACGCTGACATTTTC
The DNA here is from genome assembly GCA_020629055.1 of Chloroflexota bacterium. Taxonomy (GTDB): domain Bacteria; phylum Chloroflexota; class Anaerolineae; order Promineifilales; family Promineifilaceae; genus WTJY01. Next base: position 3,653 of record JAHDEB010000106.1, on the reverse strand, counting down.
ATAGGTTGGGTATAGCTCGATGGTGCCTTGCAAAGCGGTTAGATAGAGCCCCGTATTCGCAATCGGAATACCTTGACTACACTCAAACCCAGCGGTGACGCGGCGCAGCGATAGTGAATTAACCGCCTCTAAGTCATTGATTGGGTTAACTTGAGTCGCCGGATGCTCTGTAATACTCATCATGTTTGCCCCATTGGCGACAAACAGTGTTACCCCAGCATTAATCGAGCAGGTCTGCCCTTTTTGGGCTCGACGCGTCGATTTCTTCCCGATATTTGGGATCGAAATCTTGCCATCGGCCGCAATTTCATACCCACCATCAACCGACTGCAAACTACCCTTGAGTTCAAGCGAAAGTCCGTTGGTCGTTTTGATTGTTGGAATTTGGAAGGTGCCACCCATGTCTAATCCATAATTCGTAATCACAACTTGATTGATTTGGCCGTACTGGTTCTTAAGCGAAATGCTGGGTGCACCGGGAACGCGCCAAGCAGAAGGGACTTGCAAACGAGGGTCACGCACGGCTAAACGGGGCTTCGAGCCATGATATTGAATGGCAACATCGTTGGCGTACATCTCTAAACCACCTACGACGTATGAAAAGTCATCGATAGAGCTGCTTTTTAGGCGATTATTCTGGTCGACCTGACCGATAAAGCCAAGGTTTGAAATCGTTGTGCCCCGGATGGTGATCGACATGACACCGGTCAGATTACAGCCGGTTGTGCTATTGTTGCTCACCTGGACATTGTTGATTGCGACTGTTGCAGCGGAGCTGTTGATCAGATTAATCGTTTGGCCGGTGCAATAGGCGAAGGAGTTGGGTGGACCATCATCTAGGTCGCCGATATTGACAACTAGGCTGTCTTGTTTGGTTGCCCCAAGATTATCTACTATCTCGACATCGACAATGTAGTGATCTTGGGCTTCGTAATCAAACGATTGCTTGGTTAAAAGCTGATCTCCATTGATCTCAAAGGCGGTGGAGTTTGTATAAAACGAAACTGTTTGCCCTGCATCAGGATCGCTGGCGCTCAAGGTGCCCACAAGCGTTCCGGCCGAACTGTTCTCATCCACTTTAAATGTCTTGGTTGTCAGTTCATTGGGTGCATCATTTTGATCAGTAACTGAAATTTCAAAGATCTCTACCGCTTCAGCCCCCTCCGCATCTTGTACAGCGACCTCCGCTTTCAAGACAGGCGTCGTTTCATGATCCGCAATACCCTTCAGCCATAAGCTCGGCCGATTTTCAACCCCAACAACAACCGGAAACGGATTCGGAAAGACAGTGTCTAAAATCGGGGTCTTGTTATAAACAACAAACTGATCGTTATTGTTGGCACCACTGGTTTCAGCCCGATAGAAGAAATACTCTTCACTGTTGTCCGGGTCAGAAGTAGACAAGTAACCGATAAACGATTCAAATGCGTAAAGGTTGTCAGGAAACTTGTTTTCCGGGATAGAGCCATTATCAATTGAAATGCCACTGGGGGCGTCGTTTACCGGATTAACAGTAACGCGAACAACCCCAAATTCTACCGAATCAGACTCACCATCTTCAATCCCATAATAAAAGCTATCTTTACCATAATAATTGGCGATTGGGGTGTATAAGACCTTGTTATCAACAATTTCGGCCGAGCCATACTTAGGCAGCCCCACGCTAACCAAAGTTAGCGGGTTATTTTCAATGTCACTGTCGTTGCCTAATACGTCAATACTGATTTTTGTATCTTCATCTATTGTTACAGCATCATCGATGACAATGGGAGGATTGTTCACATTCTCTGGAATCGAGGGGAGGGTTGGGCCGGTCGGCCGGTCACCCGCTTGGGAAAGTGCCCAAATCTGATCAGCATCTAGAGCTTCGGAGAAAACCATCGCTTCGTCGACACCGCCACCCACACTCTCGACAAATGGAGCCCACGGCAAGGTACCGATCACGAAATTACATTTAGGTTCACACCCGGTGCCTAGCTTCGAATTGCTGGCCGCCATGCGATCCACCTCAAGCCCATTGATATAGGCGATCATATTTTCGCCACGTTCCCAAGTTACAGCCAGATGGGTCCACTGATTATTAGGTACAAATCCACTTTGCATGTAATTTGATCCACCATCGACATTCCAGAACTCTGGGTAAATTTTATTGTCAATAACAGATAAGACATATCCCCAGCTGGGTGCAGGGGTAAAACCGGCTTTGCCGATAATTTTAGTATTCAGCGAAGCATCATCGAGTTTGACCCAAACGGCCAATGTTACTTCTTCCTCTAGATCAAAAGCGGTCTGATCGGCGATTTCGACATATCCCTGATCACGCACCAAATCAAGGGAGCCAACATTTGCCCCTGGCCCGGCCGGTACGTCTGGGGTACGCACGACGTTTGACCCAACAATCGTTCCGTCATGCCCAAATCCTGATGAGTCGAGCACCGTCGTGCCGCTCGCCTCATCAAACTTCCAATGGCCCAAAGGGGCGCCGGCTGGAATCAATGTGGTCGTTAGGCGTGCCACCTGTGTTTCGGTGAGTGCTTTGTCGAAAATTACAATATCATCAACTAAACCACCCACTTGATCTGCACCGATGGTCGGTGCCCAAGGGACCGTCCCGATTACAACTTGGCAGACAACCTCGCACCCGACACCGAGTGGGTTAACCCCAATAGTTAGTTGCCGATTGACTTCGACCCCGTTGACATAGGCGACCAGTTCGCCACCGCGAGTCCATGTTGCAGCGATGTGTGTCCATGTGTTATCCGGCACAGTGCCTGAAGTGAACCAAGTCGACCGGCCGTCGTCTTCCCAGAATTCCGGGTAAATCTGATTGTTTATCACAGACAAAAGATAACCGTCTAAATCACCGTCTTCATTCGAGACTTTGCCGATGACCTTTTGGTTTTTGGCTCCGTCGTCTAGTTTTACCCATGCGGCAAGCGTTACTTCTTCGGTCAAATTAAAATCGGTGCTAATGTCCATGATGGCATAATCATCGATCCCATCAAGGGCCAGAGCATATTGACTACTAGCCATACTCGGCGGGGTATCTGTGGAAAAAGAGGGGCCATTGGCCAGCAAGCCCAAATGGCCATTCCCAGAAGCATCCCCTATCTGTGTCCCCTCCCCTTCCTCAAATGTCCACATCGCGATTGGCTCAGGCAAGCTATTGTCATCTTGCATCCGAGATGCGGCAGTCGCTACAAAATCTGGACCGGTAAAGCCCAAGGCGACAAACAGACAAACAAACAAAGCCTGTATCAGGCCACGTTTTTTTGTTTGGGCAGCGCGCCCCAAGTTCAAAACTCTATTCTTTTTCATTCACTTTCTCCATTTCAATGTGAGGTATTGCATGCGGCGCCTCAAGTTGCATTTTCGGCAAACTCAATGGCACAACCCGTCTTTCACTTTTTTGTATAGACACAGACTACCAATAGAACGTAGCGAAAACGTATCGAGGATGCAGAGCTAGTAAAATGGCTATATTGAAGGTTGGACTAAAAGCTGATCAATCGCCAAAACGGCTTAAATTTCTCGGTTCAAGATTTTTGTCAATTTGCTAACATCTAAATTTCCCCCGGAAACCACACAAACAATTTTCCCCGTCCCCGCCTTGCCCGCCATGGCGGCCGCAACCGCAGCCGCTCCAGCTCCCT